>JALYRC010000014.1 GCA_030855555.1 Pseudomonadota bacterium | reverse complement strand
ATCGTCATGACGACCGTGGCGATGGTCGCGGGAATGGTGCCGACCGCGCTATCGCTGCACGGCGACGGCAGCTGGCGCGCGCCGATGGGCGTAACCGTGATCGGTGGGCTGGTACTTTCAACGGCGTTGACGCTATTGCTGGTCCCGGCCTTTTTCTCGATCGCGATCGATGTCGAGCAGTGGATCGCACGCAAGTTTGGCCGATTCCTCGAAGCCGACGCCGCGCCCAACGCCGAGCCGCTTCCTGCCGAGTGACAAAAACGCGCCAGCGACTAAGGTGAGCGCGATGAGCCGCACTCCTGTCCTCAAGCGATTCAACGCGGCACAACAAGGTGCTGCGGGGATGAAGGCCGCGGCGACGGGACTGCTGGTTGTAATGGCCGCTATCTTCCTCGTCACGCGCCTGCTCGAGCCGCGCTATCCGTGGCTCGGGTGGGTCAAGGCCTTCGCCGAGGCCGGGATGGTCGGTGGGGTGGCCGACTGGTTCGCGGTCACTGCATTGTTCAGGCATCCGCTCGGTCTTCCGATCCCGCACACTGCGATCATCCCGCGCAACAAGGATCGCATCGGCGAATCCCTGGCCAATTTTTTAAGAGAGAATTTCCTTATTGCGCCGGTCGTGGCGCGGCGGATGCGGCACATCGACCTTGCCGGGGCTGCCGGGCGCTTCCTCCAGGCGCCGCAGGGCGAAGCAACCCGGATTCGCAAGGGCGCAAGCCGGCTGATCGCGGATATCTTCGAAAGCCTAGACGACGAGCGCTTGGGCGGGCTGGTCAAAGGCGCGATCTCCAACCGCTTGCGCAACGCCGAAGTGGCGCCGCTGATCGGCCATGCCCTGGCGAGCGCAATCAATGAGGATCGCCACGTGCCAATGCTCGAGGCGGCCATCCGCTGGATTTCAGGCGCGCTCGACGCGAATGAGGGCCTGGTCCGCGAGATGGTCAAGAAGCGTACTAACTGGGTGCTCACGCTTGCCGGGATCGACGCCAAATTGTCGGACTCGATCCTCGATGGCTTGCGCAAGCTTGGTGCCGACATGGCAAGCGACCCCGCGCATCCGGTGCGGGTCAAGATTGAGCAAGCTCTGGCCGACCTTGCCAACGACCTCCAGACCAAACCGGAAACGCAGGCAAAGGTCGAAGCGATGAAGATGCAATTGCTCGACAATCGGTCGGTCGGCATGTGGCTCGACACGCTATGGCAAAAGGCGCGCGAGGCCATCATCCGCGGCGCACGCAACCCCGATGCGGCGATGGCCGGCAAGCTTGGCGAGTTGCTGAAATCCACCGGGTTGAGCCTCGAAAACGACCCCCAGACGAAACGCGCGATCAATCAGTTCGCACGCCGCGCGGTCGCTGGCATGGCGGCGAGTTACGGTGGATCGATCGTCAAGTTGGTCAGCGAAACCGTTCGCGGGTGGAATGCCAAAACGATCACCGACCGCTTAGAAGCCGCGGTCGGGCGTGACCTGCAATATATCCGGATCAACGGTACACTGGTTGGCGGGAGCGTCGGGCTCCTGCTTCACGCGCTCGACGCGCTCTAGTCGATGCCGCACGCAGGCTTGCGCCGCTCGATTGCTTCGCTACGCTCGCGGTGACGAATAGGGTTTTGGAGAAGTTCATGTTGAAGCGCTTGCTTGCATCGGTCGCAATTTTCATGGCCGCGCCCCTCGCTGCGCAAGCGCCCACCGACACGCTTACCGTCATTCACGCGGGCACCTTGTTTGTCGAGCCGGGCAAGCCGCCGCGGCGCAATGCAAGCGTACTCGTAAGCGGGAAGACCATCGTCGAAGTCCGCGATGGTTTCGCCGACGTGCCCGGCGCGCGAATCGTCAATCTTCGCGATCGAAGCGTGCTCCCCGGGCTGATTGACAGCCACGTCCACCTTCAGGGGCTGGATGACCGTCTGCAGAGCCGCCTCCTCGCCAACACCCGCGACAATGAAGACGAAGCCTATACGGCCCTCCTCAATGCGCGGACGACTCTGCTGGCAGGCTTCACAACCGTTCGTGATCTTGGTGGTGAGGCGCGCCTTATCCTCTCACTGCGTGACGCAATCAGTGCCGGGCAGATAAGCGGTCCGTCGATTGTCAGCGCTGCCCGGATGGTATCGGTGTCAGGGGGCCACGGCGACGCGCGCAATGGCGTGAACCGCGACCTCGCCGGCCTCGTGCCGGGCCGCACCAACACGTGCAATGGCGCCGACGACTGCCGCCGCGCAACACGTGAGCAGATTTCGGCAGGCGCGGACGTGATCAAGTTCGCCGCCACGGGTGGGGTCCTCAGCAATGTTCCGGGCGGGCTCAACCAGCAGATGATGGACGATGAAATGCGCGCGGTGGTCCAGACGGCGAAGATGTTCGGACGAAAGGTCGCGGCGCACGCCCACGGCGTCGATGGGATCAATGCTGCACTTCGCGCCGGGGTCGATTCAATCGAACATGGCACCTTTACCAATGCCGAGACCTTCAAGCTCTACCGCCAGACCGGAGCATATTATGTTCCAACTCTGATGGCTCCGGCGGCTGCGGTAGCCGATGGCAAGCGCGGGGCACTTTCACCCGCTCAGCTCGACAAAGCGACTGTCGCCGCGGGCAACGCCGAGAAAAGCTTTGCCCAAGCGATACGTAATGGGGTCAAAATTGCTTTTGGAACCGACAGCGGCGTGAGCGCGCACGGACGTAACGCCGAAGAATTCTCGCTCATGGTCCGAAATGGCATGAGCCCGGCAATGGCGATCCGCACCGCGACGGTCGACGCGGCCGAACTGCTTGGCTTGTCTGCGAGGATTGGAACGATCGCGGCTGGCAAGGACGCGGATATCATCGCGGTCGGCGGTGATCCGACGGCGGACGTGCGGCTGCTCGAAAAGGTCGACTTCGTCATGAAGCACGGCCGCGTCCACAAGCTGGGGGGCCAGCGGCAGCTGACCAGTGCGGATTAAGCGAAAGCGTTAGCCCGAAGCGCCTGGCAGCCCGTTCCCCGGACGGGCTAGCCCGCGCTTCGCCGTTCGATCGTCGCGCCGACGCCCTGGAGTTTCTCTTCAAGCCGCTCATAGCCGCGGTCAAGGTGATAGACCCGCAGCACTTCGGTTTCGCCCTCCGCGCACAGCCCGGCCAGGATAAGGCTCATCGACGCGCGAAGGTCGGTCGCCATGACCTTTGCCCCCGCCATCTTCTGGACGCCGTGAACGATTGCCGAGCGGCCGCGGACGTCGATGTCGGCGCCCATGCGGCGCAATTCGGGGACGTGCATGTAGCGGTTCTCGAAGATGGTTTCCTCGAGAAAGCTTTCGCCCGGCGCTCGGCACAGCATTGCCATGAATTGCGCCTGCATGTCGGTCGGAAAGGCCGGATAAGGCGCAGTCGAAATGGCAAGCGGCTTAAGCGGCTTGTCCGCGGTGACCTTGATCCCGTCGGCGGTGAATTCGACGACCAATCCCGCCCCAGCAAGGGCGTTTGTAATTGCCAACATGTCATGCGGGCGCGCTCCGACGAGTTCGATCGAGCCGCCGGTAATTCCAGCGGCGCAGGCGTAACTGCCCGCTTCGATGCGGTCGGGCATCACATCGTAGCTGCAGCCGTGAAGGCCTTCGACGCCGTCGATGGTTAGGTGCGAGGTGCCGATTCCGTCGATCTTGCCCCCCATCGCGACGAGCAAATTGCACAGATCGACGATCTCCGGTTCGCGCGCGGCGTTGAACAATTGGCTTTGGCCGGTCGCGAGGACCGCCGCCATCAATGCATTCTCGGTTGCGCCGACCGACACGACCGGGAAGCTGAAGTCCCCGCCGGCCAACCGGCCCTTGGGTGCGGTCGCCTTCACGTAGCCCGCAGCAATCTCGATGTCGGCGCCAAGCGCTTCGAGGGCCTTCAAGTGAAGGTCGATCGGGCGATCGCCGATCGCGCACCCGCCAGGCAAGGATACCGTCGCTTGGCCGGCGCGCGCGAGCATTGGTCCCAGCACGAGGATCGAAGCGCGCATCTTGCGCACCATGTCATATGGCGCGACGGTCGAAGCGATCTCGCGAGCACTCAGGGTCATGCGACGGCCATATTCGCCATTTCTGACCCCGGCGACTTTGGTCGAGGCGCCCAGTCCGTTCAGGAGATGCGAGAAATTGTCGACGTCGGCGAGGCGCGGCAGATTGCCCAGCACAAGCTTCTCTGCGGTAAGCAAGGCGCAGGGCAGAAGCGTTAGCGCACTATTCTTGGCGCCCGAGATCGGAATGCGCCCCTCAAGGCGCTTGCCGCCGACGATGTGAATGGAGTCCATGACGCCCTGTAGCGTCTTCTTCTTTCCCGGCAAGGGAGGGGTGAGTTTACGCTTTCTCGAGCGTGCACTGCAGAGGGTGCTGGTTCTCGCGCGCAAAGTCGATGACCAGGCTTACCTTGGTCTCCGCGACTTCGTAGGTGAACACGCCGCACACGGCGAGCCCGTTCTGATGGACCTGGAGCATCGTTCGGGTCGCATCCTCGATGCTCATCGAGAAAAATTGCTGGAGGACGAGCACGACGAATTCCATCGGCGTGTAATCGTCGTTGAGCATCAGCACCTTATAGTTCGAAGGCTTCTTGGTGCGCGGCCGCGTACGCGTGACCACACCGGTCTCGACCTCGTCGAGCCCGTCGCCGCGGCCGGGCTCGTCGCCGGCCATGAGAATCGTGCATCTGTCCATAAGTCGCTCAAGATATGGCATGGCCCCGATGGCCTGCAAGGGTAGTCTGCCAATTGGATACGAAAACGGCCGCCCTCCCGAAAGAAGGCGGCCGCTTTTCAGCCTGGGTCCAATGAAGGAGTTAAGCCATCAGCTCTTTGACGCGCTCGGCATTGACGCTGGCGCGGTTCGAGATTGGCTGGATCGCTTCGCCGGCGAGCTTGACGACCTGTTCGGTCAGCTTCGAGCTATCCGAAACCATGCGATCGAACGACGAACGCAGCAGCTCCGACTGGAGCTGGAAGAATTCGGTCGGCGTCTTGGCTTCGGCAAGCGTCTTGAACGCTTCCGAGGCTTGCTCGAAGCCGGTGCGGCTCGATGCGATCACGTCCTGGCCGATCGACTTGGCGCCGGTCGCGGCAATGCGGCCAGCTTCGGCAATCGCTTCGACATTGGCCTTGGCGAGATCGGTAATTTCCTCGCTTGCGTTGCGCGACTTGGCAACGAGATCCTGGCTACGTGCGCCGGCATCGGCGAACAGGCCCTGGAACTTATCGCTGCCAGGCATTTGGAAGCCGGCAAACAGCTGGGTGAAGTCATTGGTCATGGTAGCAGTCCTTTCGATCTGGGTCGCGGCGCCGGCGGCAGCCGCCTGAGCATTGCGACGCGCGCTATTGGCAGCGCGCTGGTTGGTCTTGGCGGTCTTCGCAGCCTTGGCTGGCTTGGCAGCCGCCTTGGCACTGACCTTGCGGCCGCGGCGCGCGGTGGTCGCCGGCTTCGCTGCGCGGGTCTTGGCAGCCGCCTTCGGGGTGCGCTTGGCAACGGCCTTAGGGGCTGCGGCCTGAGTCACGGCTTCGACGCTCGCGGCGGTGGTCTTCGCTGCATCCGCAACAGCCTGGATGGTCTTGTCGGTCTGGGTTTGGTCAACCATGTTAATCTCCTATGTTGCAGTGCACAATAAGCGAGTCGCGCAGAAGTTTCAAGTTTTATTGTGCATTGCAGCATAAAACCACATTGCCGCTCCTTGACGAGCACCCCGTCGGCACGGCATTTGCGGGCATGGCCGACCCTGCTCCACCGAATATTCCAAGCCGCCGCCGCGGCTTGCTTATCGTCCTGTCTTCGCCGTCTGGCGCGGGCAAAACGACGATCAGCCATATGCTGCTGAAGGCCGATTCGGGCATCACCATGTCGATATCGGCAACCACCCGTCCCAAGCGGCCTGGTGAGGTCGACGATGTCGACTATCACTTTGTCGACGACGCCGGATTCAAGGCATTGATCGACGATGGTGAGCTCGCCGAATGGGCATATGTATTCGACCATCGCTACGGAACGCCAAAGGCCCCGATCAAGGCGGCGCTTAAGGCCGGCAGCGACATATTGTTCGACATCGACTGGCAGGGCACGCAGCAGCTGGAAGCCGGGATGGGCGAGGATCTGGTCAGCATCTTCATCCTCCCGCCCTCAATGGGCGAGCTTAATCGCCGGTTGCGTGCTCGTGCGACCGATAGCGAAGAGGTCATCGCCGACCGCATGCGCCGCGCCGCAAGCGAGATCGGGCACTGGGCCGAATATGATTACGTGCTGATCAATGAGAATATGGATCGCTGCCTGGAAGACGTAAAGGCGATCGTCGCCGCCGAGCGGCTCAAGCGAACCCGCCAGCCAGGCCTCGTCGCCTTCGTTCGCGAACTGGTTGAGCGTCCCTAGCCGAGCAAGCGGAGAAAACGCGCCGCGGCAGCGAAATCCTGGCGCCGATTAGCAAGTGCCGCAACCGCTTCGTCGTCAGCTCCCCATTGATCGATCTGCCAACGGTCATCGAGGCTGACCGCGCTCCATGCGGTGTCGAGATCGATGGCGCCTTCGAATAAAGCCAGAGCAGTGACGAGTGAGCCGCCAATGGTCACGATCGGGGACAGGGCCGCTAGCTGGAACGGGTCTGCAGGCGCGAGCGCGGCCGCAAGCCGCGCAATGGTCGCTGGCGGCTGGGGGACGTGGATGATTCCTGCCGTGATTCGGAAGGCAACATCGAAGCGATGCCTCGCCCACTCTAGCAACGGATCCCATTCTGAGAGCTGCGCAGCGACCAATTTGGGCGGATGCTCGGCGCGGTAACACAGGAGGTCGGCTTCGGCGTAGCGCGCGAGCTCGTCTCGGAACACATGTGGTGCCGGCGCGATGTGATCGACTGCGGCATTGGCGAGCCCGGTCATTGGCATCTGGCGCGGATCAATCTCCTCTCCGCACGCGCGCCATTCCTCCGCAATCGCATCGCCAAGCAAGTGCGTGATCACCACGAGCGTCTCTCGCGCAGGGGTCTTTAGGGGACGTCCGTCGAGTGTAATCGACCAGCCGGAGGGTCCGGCGTCGAGCGCGACTTCCTTCCAGAAGCGCTTCACTTGGCGTTCCACATCCGCTTCAAGAGCAAGGGGACGACGACCATTTCGATCGTGCCGATCGCGATCAGCAGCCCGCCGAGGTGGCGATGTCCGCCGTCGCGAAAGAGGTCGGAAAAGGCTACCGCAAAGCCAAGGCCCATGATTGCAAGGCCGCCGAGCCGCGCAGCGCTGAACAGAAGGAAACGCGATTTATACGGGTCGTGTTCGGTCATGCGATCCTTCGATCCATTTTGCAGCCAAAGCATTAATGTCGGCGGGGACGTCGGCGACATCATGCGCGCCCATTGCGATCATTTCGGCATGATCGTGATAGCCCCACCCGACTCCGATGGCGCCGCACCCTGCTGCTCGTGCACAGCCCATGTCCCAACCAGTATCGCCGACGAAAACCGTCTGCGCCGGGCTTGCGCCAGCGTCGGCCATGGCGGCCAGGGCCATTGCCGGGTGCGGCTTCGAGGGATTGCGGTCCGCAGTCTGCAGCGTGACGAAGCGATCGCTTATGCCATGGGTCTGGAGGCAGTGGCGCAAACCGCGGTCGCTTTTCCCGGTCGCTACGCCAAGCAACCAGCCATCGTTGCCAAGCGTATCGAGCAAGTCGATCATGCCCTCGAACAATGGCTCCTCGACCTGGCCCGCGCCGCGCATTGCAACGAAGGCCTCCTTGTAGGTCTCGCTCAGCGCCACATGGTCCGCCTCGGGGATGAGCGCCGCAACGGCTTCCACCAGGCTCAGGCCAATGACCTTGCGGGTAACGTGTTGCGGCGGACAGGTGTAGCCATGCGCGGCCAGGGCGGTCGCAAGCGCGCGATGGATCGTCGCGCCGCTATCGACCAGCGTCCCGTCGCAATCGAATATCGCCAGCCGGGTCATTTCTTGCGCGGAGGCGGACGCCGGTTGGCGAGTGTCTTGTTGGCCAGTGCCTTGCCAGGCGCCGATCCGCGCGGCTTCTCACCCGGCTTCAGCGCGCGCTTCTTGGGCGGGGGCAAGTCGGTTGGCGCGCCGCGCGAGCGCCGTTCGCCCTTGCGAGCCTTGCGTGCGGTCTTTGCAGCCGCGGCAATGCGCTTGACCTTGGTCTCGAGCGACTTGGCGGGGTCGGGATTGTCGAGCGGAAGCATGTCGCCCGCAAGCTGCTCGAACCCGAGCGTTGCAAGCGTTTCGGCGAAATGCGTGGGAAGCTCGGCCATATGGTCGATCGCCTTACCGTCGGTCCCGTCGATCCTTAGCCGCCGCGCGTGCAAGTGCATCTTGCGACTGATGCCGCCAGTCAGGAACGCCGCTGCGCCGCCATATTTGGCATCGCCGACGATCGGATGGCCGATGGCGGCCATGTGGGCGCGTAACTGATGGGTGCGCCCGGTCATTGGCTGGAGCTCGACCCAGGTGGCGCGCGCACCGGCGCGGTCGATCTGGCGGTAGCGCGTTCGGGCAGGCAGGCCGTCTTTCTCGTCGACCTGCATTTTCTCGCCGCCCGATCCGGGCTGCTTGGCAAGCGGAGCGTCAATCACGCCCTCGGGCGTCGACGGCCAGCCCACAACCAGCGCCCAATAGACCTTGCGCGCGGTGCGACCGGAAAAGGCCTTGGCGAAGTGCCCGGCTGCGCGCGCGGTTCGCGCGACTAAGAGTACGCCGGACGTGTCCTTGTCGAGGCGATGGACGAGCTTCGGCCGCTGGCCATTTTCGTCGGCAAGCGCTTCGAGCAAGCGGTCGACATGTTGGACAGTGTTGGTGCCACCCTGCGTTGCAAGCCCCGGCGGCTTGTTGAGCATGATCCAGTCCTTGCCGCGGGCAATCACCATGTCCTGGACGTAGCGCGCCTCCTCTTCGGTCAGCGGTTCCGCGGCCCGCAACGCGCGACCGTCGGGCCCTTCGGCGGGCGCAGCTTCCGCAGGGGGGACGCGCAGCACTTGGCCGGTCGCCACTCGATCGCCCGGCTCGACCTTCTTGTCGTCGATTCTGAGCAATCCTGTCCGCGCCCAGCGCGACACGACGTTGAAGCTGGTTTCGGGCAAGTGCCGCTTAAACCAGCGGTCGAGACGGATGCCGTCGTCGTCCGCAGCGACGGTAAAGGTCCGGAAATTGTCGGTCGGGGAGGCCATGGCGTGCCCTTAGCCTTAGTATCTGGCTATTGCGAGCGCTGCGAAGCACTCGGGCAGCCGGCGATGGCCAGCTGCGCTACGGCTGGTGTTGGCGCCAATAATCAAATGTCTGCTTCTGCAGTCTCGCAATGAACGCTGCCGCTTCGGGTCCTTCCCACAAGCCATGGTAGCCGTACGCCTCGGCGCCGCCGCCGACCCACCAACCCTGGCCGGGAAGGCCGTCCGACTGGCGCACGACCAGCACGGCTAGCTCGGGCTCGCCCGTTGCGGCAGCGTCAACATCGACCGCCGCCAATGTCTTGCACAAGGCGCGCATCTTGGGGCGCGAAAAACCGTGGCCAAGCATGGCAAGCAGTTCGGAATAGGTCAGGGGGTGGGCCGACATGGCCGCCGCGACGAGATGCGCGCGGACCGCGACCGGGTCGGCGATTCCGGCAGCCATGCTCACGTCAGCCCTTCGGCTGCTCGGCGACCGGAGTGAGTTCGAACACCTGCAATTTGGTGCCGTCCTGCGGGAAGGGGATGACAAGACGCCACACGAACGGAGCGATTCGTTCGAACACGCCTGCAACATCGCGGCGCGGATCGGCCCCATAAGCGCGCGCTTCTTCCTCATTGCCAAGCGCGAGGCTGCCGAGGAAGATGAGCCTGGTGGGGATTTGATCCGCCCACAAGTGCCCGGCGGGACGTTCGCTTCCGGTCTGTTTGACGATGGTGAATAAGTCGCCCTCAACATCGACATAACAGAAGAAGGGCTTGAACTTCACGAAGGCCGGCCCGCGCTTTGCCGAGCGGCCGAGGGTAACGAGACGGCAGCTGTAGGATCCAGGCGTCGGCGCGGGTCTGGCAAGGCCGCCGCCAAAGACAAGCGATTTGCCCTCAGCGCGAATCTGTTCGCGAAATCCTCGGGCGCGCGCCTCGGCAAGCCCGGTTTGCCAAGCCAAAGCGGTTCGGTTGATGCGGTTGCGGTCCGCAGCCGTCGCCACCCCGGTCCACGCATCGCCTCTAGCCGCGACCGCAGTGACCGAGGCCCCCACGGGGGCGACCTTCTTCGGAGCGATACAACCGCTGCCGAGCAAGCTCGCACCGATCAAGCAGGCGGCACGACATTCACTCTTTATCATGACGTCCTGCCCCCAAAAAACTTACTCGGCATACGAACAGCCAGTACAACGACCTAGGCAAAAGCGGGTTCACTCGCAATTGACTTGTTCGGTATTGGGACTAGCGCCGCGCCCATGAACGCGCCTTCGCCAGCCCCGACAATCGACCGACGCTGCGCGCGCATCGGCTTATTCTGCGGGCTCGGCGCTTATGCCGCATGGGGGGTGCTGCCGGTCTATTTCAAGGCGCTGGCGAGCGTTTCACCAATGCTGATCGTGGCCCATCGAATCGTGTGGTCGCTGGTCGCACTGGCCGTTCTGGTGACTGTCCTCAAGGGCTGGCCCGCGGTTAAAGCGGCTGCGCGTAATCCGAAGGCGCGCAATACGCTTGCGCTGACCGCGACGCTGATCGCGGTCAATTGGCTGCTGTACGTTTACGCGATCAATTCTGGGCAAATATTGGCCGGCAGCCTTGGTTATTATCTCAATCCGCTGGCCAATATCCTCCTCGGGCGCTTCTTCCTCCGGGAGACGCTTTCGCGGCGGCAATGGACCGCCGTCGCGATCGCTGCCGGTGGAGTCGCGGTCCTCGCAGCGGGTGCACTGGGCACGCTGTGGCTCAGCCTGACACTGTGCTTCAGTTTCGCCACATACGGCCTGCTGCGCAAACGGGTGGCCGTTGATTCACTCAGCGGTCTGACGGTCGAAACGATGATCCTGGCGCCGCTAGCATTAATTTATCTGGGGTTTGAGGCGAGCCGCGGCACCGCGATGTTCGGCGAAACGGTCAGCGACGGAGCCCTGCTGCTTGCTGCCGGGGTCGTTTCGACAATTCCGCTATTATTGTTTACCGAAGCCGCGCGCCGACTGCCTTATGCCACGGTTGGAATGCTTCAGTTCATTGCGCCAACGGTGCAGTTCCTGCTCGCCGTGCTGGTCTATGGCGAGCCAGTCACGCGCGCTCATGCGATTGCCTTCGCGGCGATCTGGGTCGCGGTAGCGCTCTACATGTCGGGCATGCTCGCCCAGCGCCGGATCAAAAACTGAGCGGAACCACTTTGCGCACGCCTTCGATGGCGGATAGTTCGGCAACCATGGAAGGCGGCACATCGCCATCGACCGAGACCAAGGCAACGGCCTCGCCCCCTTCGGCACGGCGACCGAGGTTAAAGGTGGCAATGTTAATTCCGGCCTCGCCCAAAGTCGTTCCCAATTTGCCAATGAAGCCAGGGGCATCGGTATTGACCAGGTAGATCATGCTGCCGACGAGTTCGGCCTCGACCTCGACTCCGAAGATGTCGACCAGGCGCGGTGCCTTATTGCCGAACAAAGTCCCGGCGACGGAGCGTTCCCCCGTCTTCGTCCCAACGGTCACGCGCAGGAGTGTGTGATAATCGCCTTCGCGGTCGTGGCGAATCTCGGTCACATCGAGCCCGCGTTCCTTGGCGAGCGAGGGTGCGTTGACCATGTTCACGGTCTGCGAATAGGTCCCCATCAGCCCGGCGAGTACTGCGCCGGTGATTGGTTTCTGGTTGAGCTGCGCCGCTGCCCCTTCAACCTTGACGGCGATCGACCGAACGTCCTCACCGACGATCTGGCCGACCAGTCGTCCAAGCTTCTCGGCAAGCGCCATATATGGCTTCAGGCGCGGGGCTTCCTCGGCGGTCAAGCTAGGCATGTTGATGGCGTTGGTAACGCCGCCCAGCAACAGGAAGTCGCTCATCTGTTCGGCGACCTGGATGGCCACGTTGACCTGAGCTTCGCTGGTCGACGCGCCAAGGTGCGGGGTCGAGATGAAATTGGGCGTGCCAAACAGGGGTGAGTCCTTGGCCGGCTCGGTCTCGAACACGTCGAGTGCGGCACCGCCGACGTGACCGCTGTCGAGCGCGTCTTTCAACGCCGCCTCATCGATGAGACCGCCCCGCGCGCAGTTGATGATCCGTACCCCAGGCCTGGTCCTGGCAAGCGCCTCGCGCGACAAAATGCCGCGTGTCTGGTCGGTGAGGGGCGTGTGAAGCGTGATGAAGTCGGCGCGGCTCAGCAGGGTGTCGAGATCGGCTTTCTCGACTCCCATTTCGATCGCTCGTTCCGGGGTAAGGAAGGGGTCGAACGCAACTACCTTCATCTTGAGCCCGAGCGCGCGGGCCGCGACGATCGATCCGATGTTGCCGGCCCCGATAAGACCGAGCGTCTTGCCGGTTACCTCCACCCCCATGAAGCGGTTCTTTTCCCACTTGCCTGCCTGGGTTGAGGCATCCGCCTCGGGCAATTGCCGGGCAAGCGCGAACATCAGCGCAATGGCATGCTCGGCCGTGGTAATCGAATTCCCAAACGGCGTGTTCATTACGACCACGCCGTGCGCCGTCGCAGCGGGAAGATCGACATTGTCGACGCCGATCCCGGCTCGCCCGACCACTTTCAGCCTCGAAGCACGCTCAAGGAGCTTGGCAGTGACCTTCGTCGACGACCGGATCGCCAGCCCGTCATAGTCGCCAACGATGGCGGCGAGTTCGTCGGGTGTCTGACCGGTGATTTCATCAACCTGGATCCCGCGTTCCCGGAAAATGGCGGCGGCGCGTGGATCCATCGCGTCGGAAATAAGGACTTTGACGTTGTTCATGAGTGATCCTTGAAGGTCGTGCTCTTGCGCAGGCAGGAGCGTTGTAAGAGGGCCGCATCGGGCCACCGCTCCGGCCTTCGCCGGAGCACAAAATCAAAATCTGGCGCTTTCTGCCCACGCCCAATCAAGCCACGGGCCGAGGGCCTTGACATCAGCGGCGTCGACGGTTGCTCCGCACCAAATGCGCAGGCCCGGTGGAGCATCGCGGTAGCCCGCAATGTCAAATGCCACGCCTTCGCTCTCGAGCAGCTTGGCGATCGCTTTGATCCGGGCCTCGTCGGCTCCCTCAAGCGTCAGGCACACGCTTGTCGTCGAGCGCGTTTGCGGGTCGGTAGCGAGGTGGCTGAGCCAGGAGCGGCCCTCGACGATCTCGTTCAGCGCGGCGGCATTGGCGGTCGAGCGCGCGATCAGCGCATCCAGCCCGCCAAGACCCTTCGCCCACTCCAGTGCGAAAATCGCATCCTCGACCGCAAGCATCGAGGGCGTATTGATTGTTTCGCCCTTGAACACACCGTCGACAAGCTTGCCCTTCGACGTCATGCGAAACACTTTGGGCAGTGGCCACAAGGGCGTATAATTCTCAAGCCGTTCGACCGCGCGCGGGCCAAGCACGAGCACGCCGTGCCCGCCTTCGCCGCCGAGGACCTTCTGCCAGCTGAAGGTGGCGACATCGATCTTGCTCCAGTCGATGCGATAAGCGAACACCGCGCTGGTCGCGTCGGCAAAGCTGAGGCCCTCCCGGTCGGCGGGGATCCATTCGGCATCGGGCACGCGCACACCGGACGTGGTTCCATTCCACGTAAACAGCACGTCGTGCGACCAATCGACCCGGGTTAGGTCAGGCAAAGCGCCATAATCAGCGCGGATCACTTCGGGGTCGAGCCGCAATTGCTTGACCGCGTCGGTGACCCAGCCCTCGCCGAAGCTTTCCCACGCAAGCGCGGTCATGCTGCGCGCTCCAAGCATTGTCCACATCGCCATCTCGAACGCCCCGGTGTCCGACCCCGGGACGATGCCGATGCGATGAGTGTCCGGAAGTTCGAGCAGCTCGCGCATCAGGTCGATGGCAAGCTGGAGCCTTTGCTTGCCAAGCGCGCTGCGGTGAGAACGGCCAAGCACCCGCGTATCAAGCTGCTCGGGACTCCAGCCGGGGGGCTTGGCGCAAGGTCCCGACGAAAAATAGGGTCGCGCTGGCCGGCTCGTCGGCTTTGGATTGTGCGCAAGCTTACTTGCAGGCTTGGTCCCGGGCGCAAGCGCGCTATCTGGCAGTAACGTCATCAGTCTCTCCTCACAGAGAGCGCGCGCCGCGTTGGGACGGCGTGGCCCGGCACCTGTGTGGGGTCAAAAAGGCCGCCGCGCAATTGTTTCTTCGCACTGCAACACGAGATTCGCGCGGCCTAGTAGGCAGCGAATCGGACAGAAAAACTCAGCTCACCGCACGCTCCGGACGGTTCGTCCCTTAGAGAGGAACATCTG
The DNA here is from genome assembly GCA_030855555.1 of Pseudomonadota bacterium. Taxonomy (GTDB): domain Bacteria; phylum Pseudomonadota; class Alphaproteobacteria; order Sphingomonadales; family Sphingomonadaceae; genus Sphingomicrobium. The sequence goes on along the minus strand of JALYRC010000014.1, from coordinate 59,671 downwards.
GTTGAAAGCGTTAACCAAATGAGGACAAGTCTCCTCGACCAAGCAGTGAAGGGCATTCACTGGTCGGTTATCCGGGGCTGGGGAGCTCCACGACTGACGAAGTTGCCGACGTCGCAGCGCATGCGGCGGGCGGAATTTTGGGAGCGTGATGAGAGCATGACGAACTTCAGCGAAACAAAGGGTGGTCTTATCCGAAACCGGGACTTTTTTCTGCACGACGGTCAGCATCTGCGCCGCGTCCGCCTCACTGGAGCAATGCAGGCAGTCATCGCTGCTGTGTTCGTCGCCATCATTGCCTGGTCGAGCTTCGCAACCGCGCGCATGATTGCGGCACCGTCCGGCGCCAGCGCCGACATGGCGAGCCTTGCCGCTGCGACCGAACTCCGCGCCCGCCAGATTGAACAGCGTCAGGAAATGCTTGCTGCGATGCTTGCTGGTAAGGACGTCGGCGCGCTTCCCGAGACCACCGCGATCAGCGAACTCCCGGCCGAACTGGCGGCCCCGCTTGCACGCGCCGACCAGGCAATGGCTGCACAGGCAGTTGCAACGACGCAAGAATTTGACGCGCGTTACTCCCGCACCGAGACAGCGCTCCGTGAGCGTGGGATCAACCCGGTCCGCATGATCGCCAAGGGCGGTCCGTTCGAAGCAATCAGCCGCGGCGACGCAACCTTCAAGCAATTGTTCACCAGCTGGAAGAAGCTCGACAATCTCGCCGACGGCGCGATCGCAGTTCCCTCCGACAAGCCGGTAAAGCACGCCGATTTCACCTCGGGCTACGGCGTCCGCTCTGACCCGTTCAAGGGCCGCGCCGCAATGCACGCCGGTATCGATCTTGCCGGCCCCGTCGGTACCCCAATCTATGCCACCGCCGATGGCATTGTTAGCGAATCAGGCTTCCACAACGGCGGCTACGGCAATCTGATCAAGGTCGACCATGGCCGCGGTATCGAGACTCGCTACGGCCATCTGTCCGCGATCCTCGTCCGTGCCGGCCAGCGTGTGACCCGTGGCCAGGTGATCGGCCGCATGGGTTCGACCGGGCGCTCGACTGGCAGCCATCTCCACTATGAAGTTCGCATCGACAGCCGCGCGGTCAATCCGATCCCGTTCATGAAGTCGAGCGACTATCTCCTCGCCATGCAGCGCAAGAGCTTTGGTACGGCTTCGATGGATGCAGTGGGATTGGGCGGCCCCGCCAAGCGCTAAACTTGCCGTCGGCCTGCTCGGCTCCTATCTCGATCGCGTGACCAGCCTTTCCCTGACCCCAAGCGCCGCCAAACGCGTCGCTTTCATTGCCGCCAAGCAGGGCAAGCCTGCAGTGCTTCGGCTCGCGGTCGATGGAGGTGGCTGCGCGGGCTTTTCCTATCGCTTCGAAATGGGCGCCATCGAGGATGAAGACCTCAAGGTGGAAACCGACGGGGTAACGCTTGTCGTCGACCCGGTAAGCCACGACCTTCTTGACGGATCCGCAGTCGATTATGTCGAAGATCTTGGCGGTTCGGCGTTCAAGGTCACCAACCCCAACGCAGCCTCTGGATGCGGCTGCGGATCGAGCTTTTCGGTCTAGGCTTGCCCCGCTAGGGTGCGGGCATGAAAGTCGTCACCTTCAATATCAACGGGATTCGCGCGCGAATGCCGCGCCTCCTCGAATATCTGGCGCGCGAGCAGCCCGAAGTCGTGTGTCTTCAGGAATTGAAGTGCGCTGACGAATCGCTGCCGATCGCCGAGATTGAGGCGGCGGGCTATCGCGGCGTGTGGCACGGTCAAAAGGGCTTTAACGGGGTCGCGATCCTTGGACTGGGCAATCTCCCTTTGCTCCGCCAGGTCGGATTGCCCGACGATCCCGACGACACCCATAGTCGTTACATCGAGGCGGACATCTATGGCCTGATCGTTGCGTCCATCTATCTCCCTAATGGCAATCCAATCGGGACGGAGAAGTTTGCCTATAAGTTGCGCTGGCTCGAGCGCCTGCGGGTTCGCGCCGCCGCGCTGCTCACCGAGGAGCGACCGATAATACTCGCCGGTGACTTCAACGTCATTCCCGAGGACCGCGACACGTTCTCAACGCGCGCAATGGCCCATGACGCCCTGTTTCAGCCTGAAAGCCAGGCCGCGTTTCGCTCGATCGTCCATCAGGGCTGGACCGACGGCCTGCGCGCGATCCACCCGACCGAACCCCGGCTGTTCACTTTCTGGGACTATCAGGCGGGTGCCATTGCGCGCGACGCTGGCTTCCGCATCGACCACCTGTTGCTCAGCCCGCAAGCCGCCGACCGGCTGCGTGACGCCGGCGTCGACAAATGGGCGCGCGCGGAGGAGAAAGCCTCCGATCATGCCCCCACCTGGGTCGATCTGGCCTAGAGCGTCTTTTGATAGACCCGGTAACGATGGTTGATGACTGCGCCGGGAAGTGCGGCAATCGACATCATGCCCTCATTATCCTCGAGCACCCAGCCGAACTCGCCCTGCCTGACCCCGTAATTTTCGACGCAGGCGCGGCGGATATATTCGATGAGCGTATAGGCGATTTGCCCGCCAAGCCGCGTCCCGTGCAATCTTTTGGTGACCCCCATCAAGGGCACCCGGATGCGGCTGACCTTGGGCTTGCGCAGTCGCCAAAGTAGTTTGACGAATCCGAATGGGAACAGTTCGCCATTGAGGTCGCGGGTCATTTCGTTGATGTCGGGGATCGTGAGCATGAAGCCGACCGGCTCGCCATCAAGCTCGGCAATGCGGACCATATCTTCGAAGATGATCGGCTTCAATTTCTTGCCGGCATAAGCAATTTCGGCGTCGGTCAGTGGCACAAAGCCCCAATTGTCCGACCATGCGTCGTTAAGCAGGTTGAGGATGATCGCCGAATCGCGCGCGAACTTCGACTTGTCGACGTTGCGGATGCGGACGCGGGCGTTGCGCTCGGTCGCTGCGACCATTTTTTTGATCAGCTCCGGCTGGTCCTTGTCAATATTCAAATCGTACGTCACCAGGTCCTTGGCCTTGGCGTAGCCCGCGGCCTCGACCCACGCCTGATAGGCCGGGCGATGATGGCCCATCATCGCAACTGGCGGCTGGTCGAAGCCTTCGATCAGCAGCCCCGGCTCGTCCCAGATCGAAAGCGATATCGGACCCATCGCGGCCGTCATCCCCTGCTCTCGCAACCAGCGCTCGGCCTGCGCGATGAGCGCAGCGGAAGCGTCTGCATCGAGCGCTTCGAACATCCCCCATTGGCCAAGACCGGGCTGCATATGCGCGAGCACCAGCTGGTCGACCTGCGCGCTGATCCGACCGACGATGGCGCCATTGCGGCGCGCCACCCACAGCGCCGCGCGGGCATGCTGGAACCAGGGATTCTTGGCCGGGTCGATAAGGGCATGCACTTCGGCCTTGAGCGGCGGCACCCAGGCGGCATCGTCGCGATAAACTTCCCAGGCAAAGTCGACGAAGGCGCGTCGGTCGCGCTTGGTGGTGACGAGCTCGATCGAGATGCTGGCGTTCATCTTTCATCGGCTAACGCTTGGTGTCGCGCTTGTCACCTCGAAGGGCCGCCCCTTTAAGCGCCATGTTCGCGCCATTATCTTGGGGCATTCCACGCTCCCTCGCAAAAGGATGAAGCAATCTTCGAGACGTTGATACAGGATGCCGGTCTAGTTGAAGACGCGGCCGCCGCGCCGGCGAAGGTTCGCCGCGACGACAAGGCGATGCTGCGTGCGGCCGCCGATGTCACGCGCGATCTCAACGTGCCTGACGCTCGGATCTACTGGACCGACTTCCTGGCCTCGGCAGTGACTGGCTATGGCGCACTCGGTCTTGCCGCAACGACTGACAGCATATTGGTCACGTTGATCGCTGGCCTGGTGAGCATCATTGCCCTGTTCCGAGCCGGCAGCTTCATTCACGAACTGACTCACATCAAGAAAGGCGAGCTTGGCGGCTTCAAGCTTGGCTGGAACCTGATCGTTGGTGTGCCGCTGCTAATCCCCTCCTTCCTCTACGAGGGCATCCACAATCTTCATCACGCCAAGATTCGCTACGGCACGATCGAGGATCCGGAATATCTTCCGCTTGCGCTGATGAAGCCGTGGACCTTGCCCCTGTTCGTGGTCGCCGCCGCGCTTGCACCGCTTGCCTTGCTGTTTCGATTTGCAGTGCTTGCGCCTCTGTCACTGCTCAGCCCCGCCCTGCGTAAGCGGGTTGTCGAGCGCTATTCGGGCCTTCAGATCAACCCGCGTTTCCGCCGCAAGCCGGCCGAAGGCGAGCTTGCGCGGCAATGGCGCTGGCAGGAGACCGCGGCCAGCCTGTGGGCGATTGCATTGATCACGCTTGCAGCCAGCGCAGTCATCCCGTTCAAGGCGGTGGTTGTTTTCCTGGCGGTTACTTCGGGAACGATGCTGCTTAATCAGACGCGCACCCTGGTCGCGCATCTGTGGGAAAATGACGGCGAGCCGCTAAGCGTAACCGAACAATTTCTCGATAGCGTCAACGTCCCCCCACCAGGACCGACCGCCGAGCTTTGGGCGCCCGTTGGCCTGCGCTATCATGCGCTCCACCATCTGCTCCCTGGCCTGCCGTACCACGCCCTGCCGACCGCGCACCGCCGCCTGAAGGAGAAGCTAGGCACTGACTCGGCCTATCATGGCGCCAATTACGGCGGGCTGCTGACGCTCGTGGGCCGATTGGCGGTAAATTCCTGGAGCGGCCGAAAGTCCTGATCTTACTCTTCGGATCGGACGAGCACTGCTTCGCCGATGAACAGGAACAGAAGGAACGGCGCCCACGCCGCGAGCGCCGGCGGATAAGCCCCGACATTGCCCAGCGCGAGGCTTAGATTGTCGACCAGGAAATAAGTGAAGCCGAGCGCCATTCCAATCGCCGCCCGGATCAGAACCTGCCCCGATCTCGCCAGCCCGAACGCGGCTAGCCCGGCCAGCAATGGCATCAGTACGACGGAAAACGGGCCGCTGATCTTGTGCCACCAGCCACTGCGCGCTGCAGCGGTCGGACGGCCGGCGCGGTCGAGATCGACAATTGCTTGCTCGAGCGATCGGAAGTCCTCGCCCGCGGCATTGACCTTCGCGAGCGTGAACCGCGTCGCTTCGACTCCGTCCATCGTGTCGAGCGTCGCTGCCTTGCGCACCACATTCATTTCCGTGTCGTAGACTTGCGCGTCGAACAAGCGCCATCCGCTGGGCCTTTGGCGGGCGACCGAAGCATCGATCTTGCTCTGCAGCGATCCCGCCTCACGCAAATAGATGGTCACGCCCTCAAGCCTTGCTTTGGCACCGCGCCCGACCACGAGGTCGACATGGATAAGCTTCTCGCCATCGCGCGCCCACACATTGCTTAGCACTCCGCGGTCGGGCGGGATCGGCTTATAGTCTGCCCCGCTCCACGCTTCCGCGGCCCGAGTCGCGCGGACTACGACCGTTTCGTTAAAGACGAAGGCCGCAGCTGCGACGAGCAGGCTGGCAATGATCATCGGCGCAAGCACCTGGTGCGCCGACAGCCCGGCTGCTTTCATCGCCACGACTTCGCTATTCTGGTTAAGGCTCGTGAGGGCGATTAACGTCCCAAGCAACACCGCGAAAGGGAGGAAGCGTGAAGCCAGCATGGGAACGCGAAGGCCGACGTAACGCCATAATTCCGGCTCGCCATTGCCAGGGACCCCAAGAATCTTCCCTGACTCGCCAAGCAGGTCCAGCGCCATCAGGACCATGACCAGCATGATCAGCACCGCCAGACTGCGGGTCAGGAACAGCCGCGCCATGTAGATGGCAAGCCGCCGCGAGGGCAGAAAGTTGAAATTCATCATGTCGCTGGCACCAGGCGCCGGCGGCGGCGGGGCATCAGCTTGACGATTAGCTTGCCGATTCTGGCGAAGCCCGCCTCAAGCGCGCCGATCGGCTGTCCGCCGGGGCGATGGGCGATCACATGATACATCCATCCGATCAGCATGACGAAGAAAAGGAACGGCAGCCACAGGGCAAGTTCAGGGACCAGGCGACCCTGCGCACCGGCGCTTTCGGCATATTGATTGATCTTATGATAGGTCACTACCATCACGATCGCCACAAAGATGCCCAGCCCCGATGAAGAGCGCTTCGGCGGCACAGCAAGTGCAACCGCGAGCAGGGGTAGCATCAGCATCATGACTACTTCGACCAGCCGGTAATGGAGGTTGGCTCGCGCGCCGAGGTTGTCTTTCAGGCTAACCCGGGTCGAGGCAGAACCGTAAGCGCGCGACGTAATCTCGACGAGGTTCAATTCGTCGCGGTCGCTTCCACGGCCCCGAAACGGGTCGATCGAGGGCAGGTCGATAGGCAAATCATAACTGTCAAAAGCAAGCGTGCGTGGCGTTGTGAACTTTGGGCTGTCCTGGATCAAGCGGCCCTTCTTCAGGCGAAAGATGATCGTGTCGGGATCATCGGTTGCAAGAAATTCGCCGCGCTCGGCGCTGGCCGCGACGCGCATACCCGATTTGTCCTCAAGCGCGGTGAAGATGCCGCTCAATTGCGTGCCGTACTTTTCGCTTCGCTCGATGCGCAGGGTCATGCGTTTGCCCATGGTGTTGAATTCGCCCACCTTGATCGCCGCGCCCAGTGCGCCCGAGCGCAGGTCGAACCGCAACCCTTCATATCGGTAGCGCGAATAAGGCTCGACCCAGCCAACGATGGCAATGTTTAGCAACATGAGCCCGGCAGCGAAGGCATAAGGCACGCGCAGCAAGCGGCCGTAGCCGACGCCAATTCCCCGCAGGGCGTCGAGTTCCGACGACAAAGCAAGCTTGCGAAAGGCAAGCAGGATGCCAAGCAAGAGCCCGATCGGAATTCCGAGCGCAAAGTATTCCGGCAGCAGATTGGCCAGCATTCGCCACACCACGCTGACTGGGCCGCCGGCATCGATGACGAAATCGAACAATCGCACGATCTTGTCGAGCACCAGCAACATGGCGGCCAAAAGAAGTGTCCCAAGCAAGGGCACGGTAATGCTTTTTGCAAGATAGCGGTCGATGAGGGCGATCCGTCCCAATTTTCGTCGTCCCTACACCATGATTTGGCCGCAAACGGGCCCGACAGAAGATGTGACGGCCAATCCGCTTAAAGGGGGGCGGAGAAGCCGGTTCTCGAGCTTTAGCAGAACGGACATGGATTTCATGCGCAATTCTCTTTCCCCCCTGATCGTCGCCGCTGCCGTGATCGCGGTTGGTGTTTCGGCCCCAGCCGGTTCAGCAATCCTGGGAGCCGATGCTGCGGTCTGTGCTGCCGGCAAGCCGTCGCTGCTGGTCCGTGTCCACGGGCTCAAGCAGGCGAGCGGTACCCTCAAATTGGCGGTCTATGGCAACAATCCGTCAGTCTATCTCAAGAAGCAGGGACGCCTTCGGCGCGTCAAGGTGCCGGTGAACAGCCGCGGCCCGATCGACGTGTGCGTCGCCGTGCCAAGGCCCGGACGTTATGCGGTCGCGGTCCACCACGATCTCAACGGCAATGGCGATAAGGACCGCCATGACGGCGGTGGTTATTCGAACAATCCGCGGGTCTCGATCACCAATTTGCGCCCGCCTTTCCCGCAAACGGCGGTCAGCGTCGGCAAGTCGCCGGCCAGGGTGCCGGTGCGCTTGCTCTATGTGCGCGGCCTGTCGGTTGGGCCGGCGACCAGTACATGAAGCGTCCGCGGATCGCATTGCTGTCGAACCCCAAGTCGACGGGCAACATTGCCCAGTTGCCGCGGATCCGCGCCTTTTGTGCCGAGCATGTCGACATCTTTCACTATGAGGTGGAGCGAGCCAATCAGATTGGCGAGGCCATGACGACCATCGCTCGCGTCCAGCCCAAGCTGCTGGTCATCAACGGCGGCGATGGCACGGTGCAGGCGGCGCTCACCGAATTATACAATGGCGGCCATTTCGGCGCTACTCCGCCCCCGGTCGCAGTGCTGCCCAGCGGAAAAACCAACCTTATTGCGCTCGACCTTGGGGCCGCCGGTGATCCGGTGATCGCGCTCCAGCGGTTGCTTGTGCTTGCCCAGCACGACCTCACGCCGCACATCGTCGAACGTGAATTGATCGCGCTGTCGGGGGGAATGGATGGCTCGAAGCCGGTCATTGGGATGTTTCTTGGCGGGGCAGGGCTCGCCGACATCATGCTTTACTGCCGTAATCGCATCTATCCGCTTGGCCTGCCTAATGGGTTGAGCCACATCATCACTGCAATTGCGGTCGTGCTCGGCCAGGTTTTCCGACTTCGCGCCAGCTTTCTTCCCCCAGAGCCCGCGCAGCTCAGCGTTTCGCTCCGCCGCGAGGGGGCGATCCAGCGGCGCTATGCACTGCTGTTCGTCACGACGCTCGAAAAAATGCTTCTGTCGGGCGACATCGGGGCGCACCGCGCCGGTTTGCTGAAATTTGTTGCAGTCGAACAGCGCCCCTTATCATTGCTCCGCGCCTTCGCCGCCAGCCTTGTCGGTCGGCTTGGCAAGACCAAGCTTGACGGCGTGCATGTTGAGGAAGCCGACGAGATCTCGATCGAGGGTGAGGGCAGCGACGTGATCCTCGACGGGGAGACTTTCCGTGCCGGGATCGGCAAGCCGATCCTGTTGCGCTCGGCGCTCCCCTTGTCGTTCGTTCGCCTCGCCGCCTGACCATGACCACCGAATTGCACCGGCTCGTCGCCGAGGAGCTGGCCCAGTCGGTCGATCCGCGTGTCAGCGACATGGCCGCGGCGGCCGCTGCCCGTCACGGTGCCGCAAGCCGCGCAGTCCTGTTCTATGGCTCGTGTCTTCGGGAGCAGCAGCTCGACGGACTGATGCTCGATTTCTACCTGATCGTATCGGACTACCGCCTCGCCTATGACAAACCTTGGCTAGCACGCGCCAATGCGCTCATCCCGCCCAACGTCTTCCCTTTCCAGCATGATGGACTGGCAGCCAAATATGCCGTGCTGAGCGAAGCCGATTTTCATCGCCTTAACGGGGCGGAGACTCGCAACGTCTCGGTGTGGGCGCGGTTCGCCCAGCCGTCGCGGCTGGTGTGGGCCGCGGACGATGAGGCACGCGTCACGGCAATTGCGGCGGTGGCGCGGGCGGCGCCGACATTGCTCGGGGCTGCCGGAAGGGTTGCGGGAGAAGCCGCGCTTGACTGGTGGCGGCGCGCTTTCTCCCTGACTTACTCGGCCGAGCTTCGCGCCGAGCGCAAGGGCCGGAGTGGATCGGTAGTCGACGCCGATCCTGCTCGCTACGCCCGCTTTTCGGCGCCCGCAGTTGCGGCGATCAAAGCCGGTGCGGCATCTAGTGCTGGCTGGGCGCGCCGGCGGATCGAGGGCAAGGCACTGTCAGTCGTCCGCCTAGCCAAGGCCAGCGCCACCTATGCCGGTGGCGCCGACTACATCGTGTGGAAGATTAATCGCCACGCGGGCACCGACTTCGCGCTTAAGCCGTGGCAAAGGCGGTATCCATTGCTTGGCGCCATCAGCCTGCTGCCGCGGCTCCTGAAATCGGGTGCGATCCGCTAGCATCGGGGGAGAGCGCTTGCGCTACGGCCGATGCCAGGGCGGCCACGGTAAACGGCTTGCGGAGTAATTCACTTCCAACCAGCTCATCGTTCTCGCCATCGCCGACGAAACCGGTAACGAACAGGACAGCAATGTCCGGCCGCCGCGCGCGCAACTCGCGGATCAACTCCGGACCGGTCATCTCGGGCATTACCACGTCCGAAATGACAAGGTCGAAATCCTGGGCCAGGAACAAGCGCATTGCTTCCGCGCCGCTCGAGCTGCTGACCGGATCATAGCCAAGGTCTTCGAGCGCCCCGACGGTCGCGGTGCGTACCCGCGGATCGTCTTCCACGAGCAGGATTCGAGCCCCAGGAACGGTAACATCCGCCTCCTGGCGATGCGCTGCGGGATGAAGGCGGACGTTGGTCTCTTCTGCTTGCGTTCGGGGCAGATAGATGGACACGGTCGTGCCTCGCCCGGGGATGCTGTCGATCCCTACCTCGCCGCCCGACTGATGCGCAAAGCCGAAGATCTGGCTGAGCCCAAGCCCGGTGCCCTTACCTACCTGCTTGGTGGTGAAAAATGGCTCGAACGCCCGCTCAATTACCTCCGGGCTCATGCCGCAGCCCGTATCAGTGACAGATATCTTCAGATAGTCGCCCTGCTGGATGTCACCAACGGCGTTCGCAGCAAGCGTTTCATTAGCGGTCGAAATCACCAATTGTCCCTCGCCGTCCATCGCATCGCGACCATTGACGGCAAGGTTCAGGATCGCATTTTCAAGCTGGTGGGGATCGACGAACACCGGCCACGCAGCGGCGTCGAGGGCTGTGCGAACCTCGATGCGTTCGCCCAGCGTCCGGTCCATCAATTCGCTCATCCCTCCAACAAGCGCAGCGCTGTCGACGCGCTTAGGAAGCAACGGTTCGGAACGGGCGAAGGACAGCAAGCGGCGGGTCAGTGCAGCGGCACGCGTCGCGCCTTCCATCGCATTGGTCAAATGGATCATCACGTCGCTGCGGGGGCCGTTCAGGCGGCGGCGGGCAAGGTCGATCCCGCCGACCACGACCGCAAGCATATTGTTGAAATCATGCGCGATACCGCCAGTAAGCTGGCCAACCGCTTCCATCTTCTGGACCTGCCGCAACTGCGCCTCGGCGGCCTGCCGCTCGACCGCTTCGGCCTTGAGTGCGAGGTTCGCATCGCTGAGTTCGCGGGTGCGGTCGGCGACGGCCTGTTCGAGCAGCAGCGAGCGCTCCGCTTCGCTTTCCGCCTCGCGCCGCGCCACGGCGTTGAGCCGCAGCGCCTGCACCGCGACCGCGCCGAGGAAGATTGCCATTGCGCCGACAATTACCCCAAGCCAGCTCAGATAATCGGTAAGCCTGCTGGCCCGGGCTGCGAAAAAGCGGGTTTCGTTCATCCGCTCCTTCAGTGCCTTGCGCTCGGCATTGGCTATGTCCGACAGCAGAAGGCGCAGTGCCGGCCCGGTCGGCGATTGGGCGGCGGCATAATAATAGCTGGTCCCGCCGGCGCCGCGTCCGGCAACAGTTGCCCGCGCAGCGAGAGCAAACTCGTCCCCGCGCTTGCGAAACAGTGTCTGCAGGCGGCTAAGCCGCTCGCGCTGCGACGGCTCCCGGCGCAATGCCTTGCCGAGCTCGTAGATCTGCTGCCCGGCCAGCCGCCACTGCGAATAATAGATATTGCCGCTCGTCGCGACCTGCTCATCGAGCACGAACCGGCCAAGAGCAGCCTCCGAGCGCGAAATGGTGGCGTCGAGCGATCGCGTCAGCAGCGTGACGTCATAGGCATGGCGTTCGCCATTGAGCGCCTCGTCGCGCGCATTGTTCGACATGGCGACGAGGAAGACCATCCCGAGCAGGATCAATGCAGCAAGCAAGGCGCCAGCGGCCGCGCCACCGCCACGCCAGTCAAAGCGTCCGTCTTCGCCTGAGGTCATGGCTGCAATCTAGTCCTCTCGCTTGCCCAGCGATAGTGCAAAGTCGAGGAGCGTCGCGCTTAAAGCGAAGCTAACCAATGCAGCCGGTCGCGCGCCCCGCTGCCTCGAACATGCCCAATATCTGGTCGACCTGTTCCGCGCTGTGTTCGGCGCATAGCGAACAGCGCAGCAGCGTCATGTTGGCCGGGGTCGCCGGTGGCCGCGCGAGATTGACGTAAAGGCCCTCGTGGAGCAGCGCTTCCCACATTGCCGCGCCTTGTTCCAGATTAGGCATGATCACTGCGATGATCGCCGACTGCGGGGTCTCGGTGCCAAGCTGGAAACCAAGCGCCTTCAGCCCGGCGTGAAGCTTGCGGCTATTCTCCCACAGATGGGCGCGCTTGTCGGCGCCGTGCATGAGCTTGGTGATCGAGGTCGCGGCGGTCGCGACGACCGATGGCGGGAGCGACGCGGTGAACACGTAAGGCCGGCACACGAGCCGCAAGATCTCGAACTTGGGATGGTTGGAGACGCAGAAGCCCCCGACCGTCCCGACCGACTTGGAAAAGGTGCCGATAATGAAATCGACATCGTCGATCACGCCCTGCGCCTCAGCGACACCGCGGCCATTCTCGCCAATGAAACCCATCGAATGCGCTTCGTCGACCAGCACCATCGCGCCGGCCGCCTTCGCGACATCAACCATCTCCTTCAACGGCGCGACATCGCCGAGCATCGAATAGACGCCCTCGAGCACGACCAGTTTGCCGGCGCCCTCGGGTACGCGCTTCAGCCGTTTCTCAAGCGCGTCGACGTCATTGTGGCGGAACGGGACGATGTTCGCATTGCCAAGCGCGCAGCCGTCATAAATCGATGCGTGGCTGTCGATGTCGAGGATGATGTAATCATCCTTGCCTGCCAGAGTTGAGATAATCCCCAGATTGGCCTGGTATCCGGTCGCGAAGACCATTGCATGGTCCATGGCGTAAAAGGTCTTGAGCGCTTCCTCGCAGGCTTTGTGCCCGGCATAGGTGCCGTTGAGGACGCGGCTCCCGGTGGTACCCGATCCATAATCGTCGAGCGCCTGCTTGCCCGCCGCGATCACGTCGGGATCGAAGGTCATGCCCATATAATTATAGGTGCCAAGCAGGATCGTCCGCTGGCCATTGCAGATCGCGACCGTCGGGCTTTCCACCCGTTCCATGACGAGGTTGAACGGATCGGTCATCCCAGTCGAAAGCAGTGCCTCGCGCTGGGCGATCAACGGATCGAACTTCGACAGCAGGTCGGTCACGCGGCAAGTTTCCCGACGGCATCGACCAATTGTCCAACGGTCTCGATTTCGGCCTGCTGGTTCATGGTGATGAGGACGTCGAATTCATCTTCCACCGTAGCCACGAAATCGAGCACGGTGAGGCTGTCCCACTCAAGGTCCTGCGCAAAGCGCGTCTCGTCGACGACCTCGATACCCTTCTTGTTGAACGGCTCGATCAGGGCTTTCACACGGGCATCGGTTTCGGCTGGTGTCGTCATGGGCAGGTCCTAATCTTGAGCGGTGCCTTAAGCAATCGAATGGGGCGCAAAGAGGGCGGGGAACGCTACAGCCACTGCTGTTCGCGATACCAGGATGCGGTTGCGGCGAGGCCCTGTTCGGTGGCGATGTGCGGTTGCCACAGTTTGGTCGGGGCGGCGTGGGCCGGGGAGGCGGTCCAGTCGGGATGACAGAAGTAGGCTGCGCGGTCAGGGGTGAGCTTGGCGTTGCGCCCGCGGACCAGCGTATCGGCGCGGGCGGCTAGGCGGAGCAGGGCGCTTGGGGCGGACAAGGTGCGGACTTTACGCCCGACGGCGCGGCCAAGGGCTTGGCCGAATTCCTCGTGCGTCCAGCCGCCGGGCCGGCCATCGTCGGGCTCAAGGAGCAGCGGTTCATCACTTGTGGCAAGGCCAAGCAAGAGCCGGGCAAGATCATCGACATGGATCAGCGACAGCCTGCCTGCCGGGGGAAGGATGACCAGTCCGCTGTTCGCCATCTTGAACAGCTCGAGCGTCTCGCGGTCGCCTGGGCCATAGACGGCGGGCGGCCGGACGATGGCGGTTGGAAGGCGCGACGCCCTGACCAGCGCTTCGGACCGCGCCTTGCTTGCTCCGTAAAGCGACAGGGCCGGTTCGCGCGCCGCAAGCGAGCTGACGTGGACGAAGCGCTTGATCCCGGTACGCTCGGTCGCAGCGATCATTGCCGCGGTGCCGGCGACGTTGCCGGCTTCGAACCCGGCCGCGTCGGCGTTGATCACCCCGGCCACGTGGATCACTGCGTCGGCGGTTTCGACGAGCCGCGCCAGCGCAGCCGGATCGTCAAGCGCGCCTTCGATCCAGCTCACGCCCTTGCGTGGCGGCTGGCGGCGGCGGGTCAGGGCCTGCACCGCATGCCCTTCTTCAAGTGCGAGGTCGAGCAGATGCGCACCGACGAAACCGGTGGCGCCGGTTACCGCAAGCTTCAAAGCGGCGACCACTCGCCCTCGTGAACATGTTCGTCGGCCGCTTCCTTGGCGCCGCCGACGGCATCGAGGATGGCGTCGAGCAGTGGCTCAAGCCCGTCTCCGGTCGCGGCGGATACGACGTAGGGCTGGACCCCGGAAACCTTTGCGAGCTTCTTCGCCAGCTTGGTCATGTCCTTCGCTTCGACCAAATCGGCCCGCGACAAAGCGAGCACTTCGGGCTTCTCTTCGAGGCCGGCTCCATAAGCCTCGAGTTCGCCGCGGACCACGCGATAGGCCTCGATCGGGTCCTCGCCAGCCGCATCGACCAAGTGGAGCAAGACGCGGGTGCGCTCGACATGGCCAAGGAAGCGGTCGCCGATCCCGGCGCCTTCCGCAGCGCCCTCGATCAATCCGGGAATGTCGGCAAGCACGAACTCGCGGCCCTTGTGGCTGACGACGCCCAATTGGGGACGGAGGGTGGTGAAGGGATATTCGCCGACCTTGGCGACGGCATTGGTGGTGCGATTGAGGAAGGTCGACTTTCCGGCGTTGGGCAGGCCCACCAATCCAGCATCGGCGAGCAATTTGAGCCGCAGCCAGACGTACATTTCCTCGCCCGGCCAGCCCGTGCCGTGCTGTCGCGGGGTGCGATTGGTCGAGGTCTTGTAGCTGGCATTGCCGCGCCCGCCGTCGCCGCCCTTGAGGAAGACGATGCGCTGGCCGACCTCGGTAAAGTCGGCAAGCAGACTGCGCTCCTCGTCATCGGACAGGATTTGCGTCCCGACCGGGACCTTGATGATCAGGTCGTCGCCTCCCGCTCCAGTCATGTTCTGGCCAGCGCCGCCCTTGCCGCGGGGCGCGCGGAAATGCTGGGTGTAGCGAAAGTCGATCAACGTATTGAGGCCGGCGACCGCTTCAAAGATGATGTCGCCGCCCTTGCCGCCCTGGCCGCCATTGGGCCCGCCATATTCGATATATTTTTCACGCCGGAAACTGACCGCGCCGGGGCCGCCGGCGCCTGAACGGATAAAGATTTTCGCTTGATCGAGGAAATGCATCGCGCGCCCTTAGCGCCTTTTGTCAATAAAGTGCAGTGTCCTAGGGAATCAAGCTTAGGCCGTCGGCGAGGTAGGTCGTTTTCGCTTACTCCCCCGGCGACGCCGGAGTGGCGCTTGGCCTTATCGGCTTCACGGGAGGTTGGACGCCGGGACGCTGGTCCCAAATGATCAGTGGAAGGACGCTTGCGTGATCATCAGTCCAGGCACCGCTATCGCTCTTGGACAGGGGCAGCCAACTCTCATTCCCACTTGATCGCTCGACTTTGGCAATTGTTTCGGAAGACGCGGATAAGGCCACCCACATCGACCCGGAGGCGCGAAGTTTCTTCTCCTCCTCGGTCGGCCGGTAGTGCCGCAGGCGGGCCGTCCAGCCGTGCGCTGCCGCCGCCGCCAAAACAGGACGCAAGTCGAGATAGCGGTTAGATATGTGAACCATCAGCAGGCCCTGCGGACTGAGGTGGTCACGGTAAATATCGAACGCTTCCAGCGTCAGCAGGTGCATGGGTATCGCGTCAGAGGAAAACGCATCGATTACGAGCACGTCAGCACTGCCGCGAGGCTCCCGTTCCAGAGTCAGGCGAGCATCTCCTATGAGAATCGGCGCCTTAGGCTGGCAACGGGCAAGGTAGCTGAAGTCCTTGCGTGCGATTTCGGCGACTTCTGAATCGATCTCGTAAAAGCGCCAAGACTGATTTGGGGAGGAAGCGCAGCTCAGCGTGCCGGCGCCTAGGCCCACAACCCCCACGCGGGCAGTCGGGAAGATCGACGGTACCGCTGCCATTGCAAGGCCGACACCTGAACGCGGCGCGTAATAGCTTGTCGTCATTCGCTCAAGGGCCGGCGAGCCGAGGTTCTGGACTCCGTGGACGGTGGTGCCGTGAACCAGAAGACGGGCCTTGCCATCGACCAGTTCCACCCTGTTGACGCCGAAGAAGCTGCGCGTCATTTTGCCGGAGCGGGACAGGTCGATCTTGTCCCATCCGCCAAAGGTCAGCATCAGGACCGCAGCCAGGACGGCGAACAAGGCGCGATTGCCGATGGCAACGATGCTCAAGCAGAGGAGTCCTGCCAAGCTTGTCAGGCCGATGGCATCGCTCATGGGAGAGCCGGAAGCTCCCTTGCCAACAATGCTGATAATCAGCGCGGCGACGATCAACCAGCCCGTTAACCGGCGCGCACGCTCGCTACCGTCCCACAGCGCATTCAAGCGAGCAAAGGGATTAACTGGAGCGATCACCGCGGCAGCGGCAATGAGCAGCAGCGGATATTCGTAGGTCCAATCAAAGCTGAGCGGCGCAATAAGGGCGCAGAACAATCCGCCCAGCACCCCGCCGATCGAAGTCGCCAAGTAGAAAATGGTCAGGTGGGCTGGATCAGGGCGCCCGTCAAACAGCATGGAATGGAGGGCGACCGCGACGACGAACATGCCGCCAAGCGCGACCGCAGCAATGGCCAAGGGAAAATGCGGATTGCCGGCGAAAACGGTACAGCCGACGATGAGCAGCGCGTATGGCGCTGTCCGGATGATCGTGTCCGCAGGTCCGCGCCGGGTAGCGAATGCGACGGAAAAGCTCAGAAGGTATAGCCCGAGCGGCAGCACCCACAACAACGGCATTGCCACGACATCGGTGGTCACGTGCAGCGTGGTGGAGAGCATCAAGCCGGAGGGAATGGCCGATATGCCTATCCAGCGCATGATTCTTCGATACGTCGGCTTGGGTACGGTCGTCGCCATCGACGCAATGGCAGCCCCGGGCGGAAGGAACAGCGCACAGCCCGCAACAAGCAAGGCCAACGCCCCATAACCGATGCTCCACGCCGTGCTCTGCTCCGCAACAGTAAGCAGCGGTTCCAGCACTAAGGGGTAAGTGATCAGGCCGAGAAAGCTGCCGAGATTGGATGCTGCGTAAAGTGGGTATGGATCGCCGCCACCCGCCAGTGCGAACCAACGCTGGATTAGGGGAGCCTGCGCCGAAATGACCAGAAATAGTGGGCCCACGCTGACGAGCAACAGCCACGGAACCCACAGGAAAATATTGGCGTTGGGACCAGGGGCGCCAGCAATCAGCGAGATCGGAAGGGTCAGGGCGGCTAGCCCGAACAACGACAGGTGGACGAGCGCTTGGCGCCGCGGCGCCAAGCGGCCAAGCCAATGGGCATAAGCATAGCCGGCAAGCAGCAATGCCTGGTAGACCAACATGGCCGAGTTCCACACGGCAGGCGCACCACCAAGGCGTGGCAGCGCCATTCGGGCAACCATCGGCTGGACGAGGAAGAGAAGAAACGACCCAGCGAACACCGTTAGAACAAAGCGAGCCCTGGTTTTGCGATCGGCATCAGCCGTTACAATTGCGATAGTAGCCATGCCCTGATTATGGCCAAGAATTCTTAATAAAGTGGATTCTCAGGTCGCCTCGCCATCGCCATCCTCACCCTGGTCAGGGTCAGGGTCGCTTTCGCTTGGCTCCGCGGCAAGCTCTGCGAACCAGTTGTCGCGCTTTGCCGCATCGGCTTCAAGCGAGCAGGCGCGCTCGTCGATGAAAGCGTCGGGATAGCGGCGGTCGAGCAACGCCCGTTCCTCCGGTGTGCACTGGCGGTTGTAATCCTCTTCGCCATAATCGCCATTCTCGTCGCCGATGAAGTCGTCGGGCGGCGGGAAGTTGGTGCGCCAGCTGTGATATTCGATCCACACGCGGTCCTCGTCCTGGGACTCGCTATCGCCAATATCGCCTTCCTCGTCGAGCGCGCGGCCGGCGCGAAGTTGATGAAGTTGATGGATCAACATCGAATCATTTCCCTGTCCAAAAGAGGCGACTGAAGGGGCGGGGGCGGCCAGTTCCGGCGGCGCAAGCAAAGCTTCGACGTCAGCGATACGATCTTCGGCAAGCGCGGCGAGATAGCTGTCCCAGCGTTCGACCAGCCGCAGCGTCGGCGCGCCATTGCGCTCGTCGCGGTCGCAGCGCGAGTCGAGCCGGTTGAGGACCGCAATCGACAGCCGGTTGTCGTGACGGTGGCGCTCAGCGACGACTGCGCCATCCTTCCAAATCTGATCTACATTGCCGTTGACCGCGCGGTGGAACAGTTCGTCGGCAAGTCGCGTGCGCGCCATCGACAAGGCCGCGTCCCAGCCGGCGGCGAACAAGCGGTCGCGGTTGCGCAAGGCATAGGCCGCCTGGCTGCTTCGCTGAACCTCGCGGCAAGCGTCGGTGACCACGCCGCTCTTGGCAAGCATGTCGAGGAATGAGGCGCGCGCGGCAGGAGTCCAGCCATCGTGGCGGTAATGGCGGGTTTCGGATTCGACCGTGTCGAGGCTTGACGAAGGGACAAGCGGCGGCGGATCGTCGGGCGCGTGACGGCCGTAAGACAAGACGATGGGTGCGGCAGCGGCGGGCATGCCGCCATGATCGGGTTCGCTCATACGACTCGGAGTAACCGATTAGGTTCGTGTAGGACAGTGAAGATTCTTTTGGGTGGATAGCAGCCAAAGGTGATGCGCGCGAAAGCCCAATGTCCGCAATGGTGGAAAGCCGAAACGAGTAATCGCCGCGAGCACCGTTCAGCGGGAACGACCCCACGGCGAAGGAAACGCAGTTGCCTTCCGCCCGTGACTCGCCAGTGAGCTTCCTGGGTCGTTACAGGCTGGTGGCTGCTGCCGTCGCCGCTACCCCGGTTACGGCCGGGTCGAGCGAATAGACGTCTTTCGCATATTGCACGCCCAATCCGGTCGGCTCGGCAGTCAGATAAGCGACGTAAAGCGACATTGGGGTGGGCAGACGGGCGCTTTCGTCGGGCACGGCGCCAGAGGCAACCGGGGGATTTTCGCCGAATAGCCAGCGCGCCAGTTTCGGCGCATCCTCAAGCCGGATGCAGCCATTGCTGTTGGCGCGTGCGGACTGACCGAATTGCGGCTTGTTCGCAGTGTCGTGGAGGAAAATGCCATATTCGTTGGCAAACGGGACCTTCATCATTCCCATCGAGTTGAGCTTGCCCGGCTTTTGGCGCATCTTGACCTGCTCGGTGCCGGCAAGCACGGCCTTCCAGTCGATACTCGTTGCCGGGATGATCGTTGCACCCTCGCCATATTTGTCTACCGCTTCATAGTTCGACTTCTTGAGATAGCCGAGACCCTGACTGACGACGCGCGGGGCGACGATCTTTTTCACGAGATCCTCAGCGACGTTCCAATAGGGGTTGAGCGTGACGAAATAAATCTTGCTCGCCATCGAATGGGTTGGCGTTAGCGGCGTGCCGACGACGACCCGCATGCGATCGGCAACCTGGCCATTTTCGACCAGCATCAACTGCGCGCTCGCCGGATTGACGAACAAATAGCGACCCGATGCCGGCAGCAGCCGGGCGCGTTGTAGATTCGCGGCGAGACGCGGGTCGACCTGACCGCCATTCGCGCTCGCCTCGGCAAGCATGGCGATGCGCAAATCCTCATAGAAACGCGACTTGCGCAGTACATTCATGACATGCGCGGCAGGGTCGGCGGCCCTGGAGGCGAGGAACAAGGTGCGGTCGGGAAGCTCCCGAACGGGCTTGGTTTCGGTATGAAAATATTGTGCGCCCGGGGTCGGGCCATGAAGCGTGCCGACCAGATCGATCAGGCCCTTGGACAATAAGCGATCGATCGCCAGCGACGGCGTGCCCGGCGTGGCAAGCAGTGCATCGATCCGCGAAACAAGCGCTGGTGCCTCGGCATAGCCCTCGTGGCGCGCAGTGCGCAGGCGCTCGAGGATCTGTCTACCAGCCGGCGAAAGGCTTGCCCCTTGCATCCACAAGGGCGCTCGCGGGGTGGCGTAAAAGCGGCCAAGCGCCGCATCCGCCGACAAGGACGCCGCAAGTGCGGGAGTGGAAAGCTGGGCCGCGGCCGGCAACGGCGCGAGCAGCAAGGATGCAAGAAGTAGACGACGCAGCATGAAAATATATTCCCTTCGAAGCGTCTATCGCATTGGAGAGTCACGGTTTCAAGCGACAGCTATGCCGAGGTCCGCCTTAACCGCCGCTGACAGCCGGGCACCGCCATCATTTGGATAAGCGAGGCGGATGGCGTGCCTCAATCTCGCTCCGAAGCATCGAAGCGGCGATCTTGCGGGCGGAGTCGCGCGGCAGTCCAAGTGCGCTTGCGATTGCTTCGCCAAGCAGGGAATCGCCAAGCGCGGCCAACACCAGCCACAGGGTGCTTTCGGGCACATGGTGATCTTCATGGTCGCGGCTCAATTGCCGCACCATGCCGCGAAGCGCTTCGAGGATCGGGTCAAGGGCGTCGCGGTTGCCCGACAGGATCATCCACGCCGCAAGCGCGCCGGCACCCTCGCGGTCGAAGGCGTCGAACGTCAAATCGATAATTTCACGCGCATCGCTTTCGCCCTGGCGGGCGCGCTCGACCGCTTCGGCGATGCTGCCGGTGACCCGATCGGAAATCATCCCGGCAAGCGCCGACTGTAGTCCTGCGGCGGAACCGAAGTGGTGAAGCAAATTGGCATGGGTGCGGCCAATGCGACCGGCGACGGCCTTCAGGGTAACCGCAAGGGGTCCCGATTCGATCAACAGCGTGCGCGCTGCTTCGAGCGCGGCGGCACGGCTATGCTCGGGCGAGTGGCGCCGGCGCGGTTGCAAAGTTATTGACATTGATGTCAGTTAAGTCCATTTCCCTGGTGCATTCCTTGGAGACTAACCATGGCCGCCGCAAGCGTAACCCCGTTAGACCTGATCATCACGCCGCGCGACCGTCGCTTCGGGCGGGACGAAACCACGCCGCGCTGGTGGCATGGCAATAATCCTTATGCGAGCGCGCTCTATAACGCCTTGTCGGCGACCTTTCCCGAGGGCGAGGCATTCTTTGTCGAGAGTGTTCGCCAGCATCGCCACGGAGTTGCCGAGCGCCTAGCCGGTGAGATCAAGGCCTTCACCACGCAGGAGGTGATCCACAGCCGCGAGCATCTCGCCATCAACGGCCGCGCGGCCGATGCCGGCTACGATCTGTCGAAGCTCGAGGCCCAGGTTTTCAAGCGGCTCGACATAATCAAGTCGAAGCCGCCGATTGGCAGCCTTGCTGCGACCATGGCGCTCGAGCACTTCACCGCCATTCTTGCTCACGAACTGCTCGCCGACCCGCGCCATCTGAACGGCGGGGACCCGGCGACCGTCGCACTGTGGCGGTGGCACGCGGCCGAGGAAATCGAACATAAGGGCGTTGCCTATGACACCTGGCTTCATGCGACCAAGGATTGGCCGCGCGGCAAAAGGTGGAGGGTCAAGGCCAAGGTGATGCTGTTCCTCACCCGCAACTTCATCGTTGATCGGACCGCCGGCGCGCTTGAGTTGCTGCGCCAGGACGGGATCACGGGACCCAAGGCAGTCGCCGGGATACTGTGGTACGCCTGGATCAACCCGGGCATGTTCCGCAAGATCTTCGCGGCGTGGTTGAAGTTCTTCATTCCCGGCTTTCATCCGTGGAACGAGGACGATCGCGCGCTGATCGCGAACTTCGAAACGAGCGGTGCCTTCATCGCCGCGGAACCGACGCGCAAGGTCCGAAGCGCAGGCTGAGCCGGGATCCTCCCCCGCCGATCAGCGAGGGAGGATTGAATCAAGCCGCCAAGGCCTCAGTCTCGCTAGCCAATACCAACCGGAATAGCCGGGTGGTTGCGTCGCCATTGCGCGCGCAGCTGAACCGTTCGGCCGAAAGCCCGGTGGCGGCGAAACCCAATTTCTCAAGGACGCGCCCCGATGCGGGATTGTCGACGAAGTGCGACGCTTCAAGCTGGGGCAGCTTGAGCGTGCGCGCAATGTCGATCAGCGCGTGTCCGGCTTCGGTTGCGAGGCCGCGGTTCCAGTGCGACCGCCCGATCCAATAGCCAAGTTCGATTGCGCCGGACGGCCGCCGGGCGAGGCCGCAGGCGCCGATCAGCCGCGGTGCTGCGTTCGTGCGCTCGGTGATGAGGAAGCTCGGCAGTACCGGATCGCGCGGCGTAGCGAGGAATGCCTCGGCTTCGGCCACGCCGTACGGCCAGGGCGCCGTCGACAGATTGCGAACGATCGCTTCGTCGGCAATGGCGCGCGCCAGCGCTGGCGCATCCTCGGCCCAGCCGGGTCTCAGCAACAATCTTGTCGTACGGGCGAACATGTTTCTTCTCCTGCCGCGCCGCTAGGACGCCCGGGTTGCAGTTTGGGGAGAAGAAAAGGACGGCCCCATTACGCTCGGGCACAAAAAAAGGGAGAAAGGGGGCTGCCCCTTCTCCCTTTTCGATCCTTTGGACCGTCCGGGCTGCCCCCTTGCGGGAGCGGCCCTTTAACGACCGATCCCGATTATTCCGCCACCTCCGGCATACATGCCTCGACGTGTACGAATTTGCGTCCTTGACGGCCGCCGCGAAACGCCACGCGGCCATCGGTAAGCGCAAACAAGGTGTGATCCTTGCCACAGCCAACGCCAGCGCCCGGATAGACCCGGGTGCCGCGCTGACGGATGATAATGTTGCCGGCAATGACCTGCTCGCCGCCGAACTTCTTGACGCCAAGGCGCTTGGCTTCCGAATCGCGACCATTGCGCGACGAGCCGCCTGCTTTCTTATGTGCCATATCTACTTCTTCTCGGTCTTGGCAGCGGCCTTCGGGGCAGCTTTCTTGGGCTCGGCCTTAGCAGGTGCAGCATCTTTTGTCGACGCCCCCTCGGCTTTGCTGGGGACAGGCTTGGCGGGCTTTTCTGCTTTAGCAGCAGGCTTGGGCGATGCGACAGTCTTTTCAGCCTTGGCCGGAGCCTTATCGGCGGTCGCGGGAGCAGCTTCCGCCTTCGCCGGAGCAGCTTCCTTGGCGGGAGCCTTCTTGTCAGCCTTCTTGTCGCCAATCGAAACGATCTTGAGAATCGTTAGCTGCTGACGATGGCCCGCTTTGCGGCGATAATTGTGGCGGCGGCGCTTCTTGAAGACGGTGACCTTATCGGCCTTCGCCTGGGCGACGATCTCGGCACCGACGATGAGGCCGGCCGTCGATAGCAGGTTCGAGCCTTCGCCGGCCAGCAGGACATCGGTGATATCGACGCTGTCGCCAGCCTCGCCGGCCAGCTTCTCGACGACGATCTTGTCTCCGGGGGCAACGCGATACTGCTTGCCGCCCGTGCGCACGATTGCGAACATGGGTTGATCTCTTCCGTAACGGTTTGACCGCGCGCCAATCGGCCCTGCGTGGCACAGCCGACGCGCGAGAAGCGAGCCGCCTATGGCGTGGTCGTGATTCTGTCAACCGCTGACTCGGCCGCAAGCATTGTTGTATCGCAGCAACAACGTGTGGGATTCGTGGCTTGGATATGCAGCTGGCGTTGCAAGTCGATCCGTATCAGCCTTTTTCTTCAGGCAGCAATCCGAACGATGCGTGCAAGCGCGCCAATAAGCACTTTGGGGGAACTGGACATGGCCAATCTTAATCGAACCATCCTCATGGCGGGGCTATCGTCCCTGGCCATTGCCGCTCCTGCAGGGGCCCAGCAGAACCAGGCCGCCGTGCCCGCGACCGAGGTAGCCATCCCCGATAGTGAGTCTACAATCGTCGTCACTGGCACTCGGCGAACCGACCGCACCGTTGCCGATAGCCCGGTTCCGGTCGACGTGATTTCGGCCGAAAGCCTCACCACCACCGGCTTCACCGAGGTCAACCGCGCGCTGACGCAGGAAGTGCCCAGCTTCAACTTTCCGCAACCGTCGATTGCCGATGGCACCGACGTTATCCGGCCTGCAACGCTTCGCGGGCTTAGCCCCGATCAGACGCTTGTACTGATCAACGGCAAGCGCCGGCATTCGTCGGCTTTGCTGAACATCAACGGCTCGGTCGGGCGTGGCTCATCGGCCGTCGACATCAACAACATCCCGAGCATCGCCTTGGAGCGGGTCGAAGTGCTCCGTGACGGCGCGGCGGCCCAATATGGCTCCGACGCAATCGCGGGAGTGATCAACTTCCAGCTGCGCAAGGCACGCAATGGCGGCAAAGCAACCTTCACGTTGGGCAGATTTTATACCGACGTCCAGAATGTCGAAACCTATGATTCGGTTCAGGTCGGCGCGGGGAACACCCCGGTGTTGTCGCCTGACGGGACCCTAGCGCTTAACTATACCGGGAAGGATCGCCGGCGGAGCGACGGCCAGACCGCGACCATCGCCGGTGTAATCGCGGTGCCGATCGGCGCTGCCGGGCAGATCAACCTCGCCGCCGAATTCCAGGACCGGGAGGACACCAATCGCACGGGCGCGGACCAGCGGCGGCAATTTAATCTGATCGCCGGGAGGCTTGATCCTCGTGAGCTGACCTTTGACCGGTTCAGTCATCGCTACGGTGATCCTCAGACCCGCGACACCAAGGTTTTCCTCAACGCTTCGCTTCCGTTCGGCGGCGGAGAGACCGAAGTCTATGGTTTCGCCACCTACAACGACCGCCAGGGCGAGAGCGCCGGATTCTACCGCCGCGCACTTGATGCCCGCAATACCCCGGCAATCTATCCCAACGGCTTCCTGCCGCTGATCAACACTGACTCCGATGATTATGCGGGAACCATCGGGGTGCGCGGTGCGATCGCGGGCTGGCGCTATGACGTTTCGGGCCAATATGGCAACGACCGGGTCGATTTCCGGATCACGAACACCCTCAACCGCTCGCTTGGCCCGACTTCCCCGACCGAATTTGATTCGGGCGGGCTGCAATATGGGCAAAGCCTGTTCAACGTCGATGTCAGCCGCGACCTCGCGCTTGGCTTTAGCGCCAAGACGACCCTCGCGATTGGCGCCGAATATCGCCGCGAAGCCTTTGACATCCGCCCCGGTGAGCCGGGCAGTTTTGCCAACGGCCCGTTTGGCGGGGCTCCGGGCGCGCAGGTGTTCCCGGGCTTTCAGCCATTGATCGGCGGGCAGCGCGTCGACGAGGAGCATAAGCGCAACAACAAGTCGGTCTATGCCGAGATCGACAGCGACATCAGCGACCAGTTCAACGTCCAGCTCGCGCTTCGCTACGAGGATTATTCGGACTTCGGTTCGGACATCAACTGGAAAGCGGCGGCGCGGTTCGAGCCGATCGAGGGTATCGCGCTTCGGGCCTCGGCATCGACTGGGTTCCGCGCGCCCTCGCTCCAGCAGCAATTTTACGCTGCGCAGGCGACCAACAACGTCAACGGCATCCTGCTCGACTCGGTTACCTTGCCGGTCGACAATCCGGTCGCTCAGGCGCTTGGCGCGAGCCCGCTCGATGCCGAACGGTCCAAGAACTATTCCGCCGGTTTGGTGTTCAGCAAGATCCGCCGCCTCAACGTGACGCTCGACGTCTACCAGGTCGATCTGAAGGATCGCGTCCTCGTCACCGACAACCTCCAGGCGACGCGCACCGCGGGGGCTCCGAGCGGGAGCAACCCGGGGTTCGCCATTGCGCAAATCCTCAACGCCGCGGGCTTCCCGACGGTTACCGCCGCGCGCTTCTTCATCAACGGCATCGACACTCGCACCCGCGGGCTCGACCTTGTCACCACCTACCGCGTGCCGCTGGGCAATCTCGGGCGCCTCAACCTGACCGCGGGCATCAACCGCAACAAGACCAAGATCACGCGCAATGCAGCCGTCCCCGGGGCGTTATCGACGGTTCCGAACCTTGTCCTGTTCGGGCGTTCGGAATCGCTTCGACTGGTCAAGGGGCAACCGCGCAGCAAGCTCAATTTCTCGGTCGATTATGACCGCGATTGGCTCGGCGTGACAGCTCGGGCCACGCGCTACGGCAAGGTGCTGTCGGCAGGTTCGGACCCGTTCCTCGACGTCCCGCTGTCGGCCAAGACGATCTCCGATCTCGAAGTGCGGGTGAAGCCCGCCGGCGATCGGCTCACCATTGCTCTTGGTGGCAACAACATCTTCGATATCTATCCCGACAATGTGCCGCGCGGACGCGGGGTCGATCCGGTCACGGGCCTGGCTCGCAACTTCCCCGACACCAATTACGCGTTGCCGTTCAGCAGCTTTTCGCCGTTCGGCTTCAACGGGCGCTATTTGTACGGCCGCGTCGCGCTGAATTTCTAGCCATGGTCAAACGGGCGGCGTTCGCGTCGCCCGCAAAAGGCTAATGGCGGTGTTGGGGCTTGAGCGGATAGCGCTCGCCGTCGAACGGTTCGAATAATGTCCCGATCGCTGGATGGTCGATCGGGTCGCCATCCTCGTCGGCGACCAGATTCTGCTGGCTGACATAGGCGATGTAGCTCGACTGGGCATTTTCGGCGAGCAGGTGGTAGAACGGCTGGTCCTTGGCCGGGCGCATATGCTCGGGGATCGCCTCATACCATTCGTCGCTATTGGCGAATTCGGGATCGACGTCGAAGATCACGCCCCGGAAGTCGAGCAGGCGGTGTCGAACGACGTCGCCAATCCCGTAACGGGCGGACGGAAGCGTGGATATGATTGGTGAACGGCCGGTCATGCCTTGTCATGTAATAAGGCGGGCCGTCCTGACAAGCCGCATTGCGCTATCTCGCGCGCAGGCCGCTCAGGGCGCAATGCGTTCGCCGGCCCAGTCGAGGCAGTGGCCGCTGTCATCAGGCGTGAGGCGCTCGATCACGTCAAGCAGCAGCGCGGCTGCCTGGGCGGGAGCAAATAGTCTATCGCTTGCGACATTGCGCTGAAACGGCGCCGACAGATTAGTGTCGACCGTCCCGGGATGAAGGCCGACGATTACTGCCGCGGGATGCGTGCGCTTCAGCTCGATCGCAATCGTACGGATGATCTGGTTTAGCGCCGCCTTGGCCGCCCGATAGCCGACCCAGCCACCGATGCGATTGTCGCCGATCGACCCGACCCGCGCCGACAAGGCGGCAATGACGCTCCGCGAGTCTCGCCTGATCAGTGGGACAAAATGGCGAAGGACAAGGGCAGGACCGGTCGCATTGACTCGAAACAGGCGATCGAACGGTGCGCCCTCAATGTCGCGAAGGCTCTTCTCGGGCGCCACGCCAGGACCGTGGAGCAGACCTGTCGCAATGATAAGGAGGTCGAACGGTCCGCGTTCGGACAGCAGCTTCGCGGCGCCCTCGATCGAGGTATCGTCACAAAGGTCGAGCGGCGGTTCCGAGTGGCGCGACAGGCGAATGACCTCGCCGCGGCGCGCTTCGATCGCCTCGGCAATCGCGCTTCCGATTCCGCCGCTTGCGCCGATGACGATTGCCTTGATCATGACCCGGCGTAGCGCAGTGCGACCGATTGCACATCGGGCTTTGCAACTTTTCCAACGGCTGCTAGACGCCGCGCCGACCCAGCGATGGATTGGCCCCGGCCAATGCCATCTCGTCTCGCGGAGAGGTGGCTGAGTGGTCGAAAGCACCGCACTCGAAATGCGGCGTGCCGGCAACGGTACCGTGGGTTCGAATCCCACCCTCTCCGCCAGCTAATAACCTATTGAAAAGATTAAATGTATGTCTAACTGCGACGCGTAGTCACAGCCGCTTTTCGCCGAAACTCGAGAGTTATCGCGCGTGCCTATGCTATCCAACGAGGCCCTCCTAGCGCCAAAGTTCGGGCTGGGCGTTGGCACATTCTAGCGCCTGATTGGCAATCGGCCTTCCAACTATGTGCTGACACGGACTGGGCGCTCAATCCGTTCTTGTGCCTTTTCGTGCAATTTCTGGGATGCCATCAGTGGGATCGACCCGAAAGCCCTGCTCCAGCATTTGCCTTTGCATCCAGTCCCCCTCCGCATCCGAGTTCGAGGATCAAAGAGTTCGGTCGCAGAAGCTGAAGGAACGCTGGCAAGTCCCGGCTCGTGCCACCCCGACCGCCTGCGACGTAGGTGAGAGCTTCCTCTCCGTAAAATGCAGGTAGCCAGATCGTGTGTATGCGAACGCTTTGGCGGTAGATTCATAACCCACGGCTCTTGGCCACATAGACAACCGCCGGCAATGTCTGCTTTTCGCCCATAGTGGACATTAGCGGGTTTAATTTCCCTAGCTCGCCTAACCGGAGTCACGCTCTGTGGTTCGGCGAGAGCGTGCGCAAACCCCTCAATCTATTGACCGGACCTCATTGTCCGGCTTGAAGATGACGAACTTGCAGGGGAATTTACTTGAAACCGGGGATTGCACTGGCGCTGGACAACGTAGTCAAGCGCTTCGGGGATGTTGCCGCTGTCGACGGGCTTAGCTTCGCTGTGCGCGAGGGTGAGGTGTTTGGCTTCCTGGGCGGCAATGGCGCCGGGAAGACGACGTCGCTCCGGATGGTGCTGGACATCATTCGGCCGACGCAGGGCACCATCTCGGTGCTCGGTCGCCCACCGGGACGGGAGAATGCGCCCGCTCTCGGCTTTCTCCCCGAGGAACGTGGCCTATACCGCAGCATGTCGGCGCTCGACACTATCATCTACTTCGGCCAGCTGAAAGGCATGACCGCAGCCGCTGCGAAGGCCGAAGGCTTGGCCCTGCTCGAACGCTTCGGCCTCGCGCCCCATGCCCGATCAACCATGGACAAGCTGTCGAAAGGCATGGCGCAGAAGGTACAGCTTGCGACGGCGGTCGTGAACAGTCCGCGCCTGTTGATCCTCGACGAGCCCTTTTCCGGTCTCGACCCCGTGAATCAGGGCCTTCTCGAGGACGAGATCAGGCGGGCCTCCGCTAAGGGCGCTACGGTCGTCTTCTCAACCCACGTCATGCAGCATGCCGAGCGGCTCTGCGACCGGCTGCTGCTGCTGGCCAAGGGGCGCAAGCGCTTTGAAGGCACGCTCGACGAGGCGCGGTCGCTTCTGCCAGCGCGGCTTTCGGTCGTGGCTCGAGCCACGCTTGAGGGTCTCCCGGGCATCGACAAGTCGGATGGCGGGGCCGACCTTGGTGCAGGCTGGCGCGAGTGGGCGGTGACCCTTCGGCCCGGGGTCGAGCCGGGCGAAGTGCTCGAACATTGCTCTGCCAATGGCTTTCCATTGCGGCGGTTCGAGGAACGGCGCCCGAGCCTCCACGACGTATTCCTGCACATGGTGGGACCCCAGGAGACGCAGTCGTGAAAAACATCATCCTTGTGGCAAAGCGCGAGTATCGCCAGATCACGCGCATGCGGAGCTTCTGGCTCACGCTGCTGATCCTGCCCTTTGCATTTGCCATTGCGCCCTTGGCGCAGCGCTTCATGAACGAGGACAAGGCAGACCGGGTCATGGTCGTTGACCAAGGCGACGGTGCCAGCGCGGCTATTCTCGAGAAACAACTGAATCTCGACGAGCAGCGCCGCGGGTTGAACGAACTGTCGCGTTACGTGCAGAAGCACAAGCTGCGATCCAACCCCGCTTCTCTCTGGGCGCAGCATGATCGCTGGTATAGCGATGCGGAAGTCGCACGCTTCACTGCGGAAGGCGGCTTGACGGCAGCGCTTAACCAGCTTCGTCCCGGGCTGCCGAGGGGCACGCCCGAATTCGAAGGCCCGGACCCGCTATATGAGCTGGTGCCGGCGTCGGGCGAGCTTAGCCGCATGCAACGACCGCAGTTGGAGGCGAAGGTCCAAGCACTGATTCGTCCGGCCGACAAGAACGTGAAGCCGATCGATTATCTGGTATTAGTCCCACGCGACTTCGCAAGGACGGGCGTGGTGCGGCTCTGGACCGGCGGAAGGCCGAGTGCGGGATTCGTCAACACGGTTCAGGAGGTCCTGACCCGCTCCCTTCGACAAACCCTGCTGGTCGAGCGGGGCGTTGCGCCTGACGTTGCGGCGGCGGCCTCGACCGTCACACCCTCGCTCCTTGTCTCCCAACCTCCTCCGGGCGGTGGCACCAAGGAAGCATTGCTCGTCCGCTCCATCCTGCCACTGGCGGCGTCATACCTGCTCATGATGGCATTGATGCTGTCCGGAAGCTGGATGCTCCAGGGAACGATCGAGGAGCGCTCGAACAAACTACTTGAGACGGTGCTTGCTGCGGTCAGCCCCGAAGAGTTGATGTATGGCAAGCTGCTTGGCACCGTCGGCGTCGGCTTGACGATGATTGCTGTCTGGATTGGCTGTGGCGTTCTTGCCGCCTACGCGACCCAAGGGGCTATCGCGGATATGATCCGGCCTGCGCTCGCCCCGCTAACCTCGCCGAGCACGATTGCGGCGATGATCTATTTTTTCGTCGTCGGTTACGTCGCCATCTCTGTATTCTTCCTCGCCGTGGGCGCGATCAGCGACTCAATGAACGATGCGCAGGGCTACCTGATGCCGATCATCCTGGCGATCATCCTGCCGATCACTGTACTGATGCAGGGTATCATGGAGGGTGGTCGAGGGCTGGGGGTTACAATCCTTACCTGGATCCCGATCTGGACACCGTTCGCTGTTCTGGCGCGCCTTGGAACAGGAATCCCGACGTGGGAAGTAATGGGCGCGGGACTGCTCCTGGCCGCGTTCGTCGCCGTCGAGCTGATGCTTTTGGGGCGCCTGTTCCGGGTGAGCCTATTGGCTCAGGGTCAGAAACCCGGGCTAGCCGAGCTCTTCTCGCGAATGAAACGGCAGCGTACCTGAAAACGGCCGCTTATTGTCACGTCCCTTAAGCCAGCACCGCCCAGACGAGCGGACAGTCCGCTATCGACCGATCGCGGCCATCGTGCTGCGGCTGCGAGCGTCTGCCTCTGCCCCGGGTAGCGGACCGGCTGCGTACAGCCGCCGCATCAGCCTGAGCCTACGCTACCCGATCTGCAGCCAAGATCCCGTCCGTCGTTTGCCGACACTCAGACAATCGTGCAAATCTGTTGCTCGAGAATTCTGCAGGCGTGCGGTCGGCTCGACCGAGATTGGATGTTCTGGTGGAGGTACGTTTCACCCGGTATCGCTATGAACTGCCGACCTTGGCTTCTTCGTGCTCGCCCTCCTGGAACTGATGGCGGTTCACCTGCTGGTGTCGCTTTGGAGTTCCTCCGCCGCATGGGTGCTTTCTGGGCTGACGCTGTTGATGCTGGGTCAGATCGTATTGTTGGTCCACGGGAAGGGTTCATCGTCATGCTCGTCATGCTTCCGCCGGTTGGAAGCCGAGTCCTATATTAGGCTGTATTGCTGCACTTGCTCGCGGCCGTTACCCGTAATGCCGTTTCTGGCGAAGCCACAATTGCGGCTGAGCCGTTGCGAAGGACGAGAGCGAGCGCTAGCCTCCGCCAAGGGGGCGGCGCCCCCTTCTGTTACTCGGCCGTTGAGCCCGGGAGATCCCGTTTCAATCCGCGCATGCGATGCCCATTAGATCAAGCAGGGGGTTCACGTCTGTTTCGTCCCATTGCGACTATGAAGCAGGCCGTCCGCTGGTGGCCAGCTTCAGCCGTGGCTGCCATGCGCCGATTGCAGTCGTTGGACGAGGTTGTGATGTTGCTATGCCTAAAGGTGTCGCGTGCGTGTTTTCCCATGACCAAGTGTGCCGCGGTTGCGAGCGTGCAACCCGGACCATGATGAAGCGCCTGACTTAACTGCGTTTCCGGATGGGCCCCTCGTCAAAGAAGTCGACGCGACCATCATCAAGATCGTACCGCGCACCGACCACTCTCAACCTGCCGCTCCTGATCCGTTCAAGGATCATGGGCTCAGAGAAGTCCCTCAACCGCCCCACCGTGCGGCTGACGTTGTTGCGAACCGACGCGTCCAGAAGATCGCCGGCGCCCTGGCGCCGAGCGTCAAGAACCGCTGGGACGATAGGTTCGACCATCCGTCCAATGCTGCCTGGGAACGTAGCACCTTTTTCAACCACGGCGACGGCTGCTGCAACCGCTCCACAACGCTCGTGGCCCATCACTACCACAAGGGGCACATTCAGCTCGGCGACCGCATATTCGAGACTGCCCATTGCGGCTGTATCGATGGTATTCCCGGCGTTGCGAATGATGAAGAGTTCTCCCAGACCTTTTCCGAACAACACTTCTGGAGGTACGCGGCTGTCCGAACACGACACCAGCACCGCTATCGGATACTGCGCTCGAGCAATCTCGAGGCGCCGGCGACCTCGGATGTCACCCGCAATGGGCCGGCCCTGCAGGAATGCTGCGTTGCCCTGCTTAAGCTGTGAAAGAACCTGTTCGGGGGTCAGGGTTGGCGGTGCAGCTTGAGATGGACCCAGAGCCGGTGCCGCAAGGGCGTTGCTACCGAGCATGCCCGCCGCGGAAGCGGCTGCGCCTACGGCCGCACGGCCTAGAACCGAACGGCGGGACAAGGGAGTCTCGTTATTCTTTCCACGCATTGTGCACTTCCTTTCTTTTGCCAACTAATTTGGCGGTTGGGCGGTTGGGCCGTTCCGAGGGGAGAATGTTGCGGAGCCTTGGCGGCGGGGGCCGAGAGACTCACTTTTTGACGCGGTTTTGGAGGCTGATACAACCCGTTCCGGGCTTGGAACGGGCACCGTCCGGCGACTTCCGGAGCGCGCATTTTCGTGAAGCGCTTGCGACCAAACCTTGCTTAGATGTTTTCACCGATCTGTCGGCCCGGACAGCATTGATTTGCGATCGCTCACCAACCTTGGTTCGATGAGTTTGGCCGGAGTTTGAAGCCTTGCCCAATTTAGAGGCTTTGTCTCTTGAAACTGCAATCTTGGAACGGGAGTTTGCTTTCGCGTGAGATACAAGCGGCATCTTCGAGGAAGAAGCAGGAAGCGGGCTCAATGGCTCCGGCGCGGAAGATGCCATTTTCCGAATCCCGTCTTTAGGGGTTGCCGATTTGGCGCGGGAAAGGAGAGGTGACTGGGGGCTTTTCAGAACGCTCGTAACGGCAGTTGTTACGGGCTTCGCCGCCACGGCTTCCTCGCCGACCGGCTGTAGGAGGTTGGAAAGATCGATTTGCAGATGCGGATTCGCGTCGGTCATACCGTCTCCGGCATGGGCAAATCGCTCCAGAACCAGCTTGTCGCGGCTGTAGGGGTCGGGCCGGAATGTCGGACCGTCCGGCGTTGCACCAACCGTGAGATAGGTCACGTAAACAGGAATGGCTTGTTGCAGTGGCACATGTTCTTCCCATTTGGAATCTGGCACGCGAGGCATGGCGCCGAACACCCATCGCGCTAGCCGCTCTGCATCCTCCAGCCGGACGCATCCATTACTGACCCAGCGGTTGTCTGCGGCGAACAGGGCCTTGTTGGGGGTGTCATGAAGATAGATGCCATATTCGTTCGGCATCATGAACTTGATGGCGCCCATGGAGTTCGCACCGCCGGGCAATTGCCTGACGCGCAACTCAAGGTGCCCCTTGGCTACGGCAGGCCAGTCCACCGTTTCCGCATTGATGACCTTGGCGTCATTGCCCCACCCATCAAGCACTTCGTATCGGCGCTCGGCCAAATAGGTTACGCCGTCGCTCACTACCCTCGGCGCGATCAGCTCCGCAACCAGGTCGGGCGGGACATTCCAATAAGGGTTCACGCTTGCAAAGCGCATCAGCGCAGCCATCATTGGTGTAGCGGACGCCGACTTACCGACGATGACCTTCATGCTGTCCACCGGCTGTCCGTTCTCATACATCCACAGCCGCGCTGACCCCGCATCGACCAAGACGTACTTCTGCGCAGTC
This sequence comes from Pseudomonadota bacterium, assembly GCA_030855555.1. Taxonomy (GTDB): domain Bacteria; phylum Pseudomonadota; class Alphaproteobacteria; order Sphingomonadales; family Sphingomonadaceae; genus Sphingomicrobium. The sequence continues at coordinate 26,215 of JALYRC010000014.1, read as the reverse complement.
CCGGGCGCGGGCAATCGCCTCGCCCGCTCCATGTTCAGGAGCAGCCGACGCTCATAATATGCGGCTCCGCGGTTCAGCGCAGCGAGTGTGTCCTCGTCGGCCTTGCCGGTCGCAGAAAGGCCGTGAGCAGCCTGGAAGGCGCCGACGTGCTGTTGCAATTCGGAGTCGAACGATCCCTCGCCAAGCCCGAGCCTCTGGCGAAGCGCCGACACGCGCCTGTTGCTTGCACCAGCCTGCAGTTCGCGGCCTTGCTCCGGAATGCGAATTTGCGGCAGCGAACTCCACCGTCGCTGGTACCGCACCAGCTGGCGGCGAAGATCGGTGTAAATGTGGTGAATTGGCTTGAGCAGGTCGACAGGCGCGCCGCTCCAGCTGACATCTTCATGCTGAACTGCGTCTTCCGCCTGTTCCGGCTCCTGCGGCATTTCCCCCTCGTCAATCTGGATCATGTCGAGGCCGGGCTGAACGGCACGGGAAGGCGCTGCCGCACCTGGTGAGCTGAGAGCAAAGGCGAGGGTGACGGCGGTGACGGCCCCTTTCAAACAGTGCGCAATCAATTTCCAATTCCCTTGTGGCGTCGCCTGATCATCTTTGAAGCAGTCCCAAGCTGAACCGCGGCGTAATTGCCGGACAGCTCGCGGCGTTCAATCGCTGAAACCGAGAACTGGTCGGTAGCTGAGGAAGTTCAGGCAAACCGCACCTCGACTTCAAAGCCGGCGGGTGCCGCCAGCCGATATCCGATCCCGGGCTCCGTCAGTAGGTGGACGGGGCGGCTGGCATCCGCCTCGAGCTTCTGGCGAAGAAGGCTGATGTAAATTCTCAGATATTGGTGGTCCGTGACCCGGCTCGACCATCCCGCGGCCAAGAGCCGTTGGTGCGATACGACCTGCCCTGCGGACAGGGACAATTCCTGGAGTAGCTTCCATTCCTTCGGGCTCAGGCTCACTTTCTCGCCTTCCAGCGAGACCCGTTTGGTTGCCAGTTCAATCTTGAGGCCACCCGCGACCACCTCCAGGGGCACTGATCGCGTCGCTTCCGACCGGCGCAAGGCGACCCTGATGCGGGCCATTAGCTCGCCGATTTCGAAGGGCTTGTTCACATAGTCGTCGGCTCCCTGGTCCAGCGCTGCCACTTTTTCATTCTCCTGATGGCGGGCAGAAACAACAATGATCGGCACGGCCGAACGCTGGCGGATCAGCTCGATGACGTCCTTGCCGTCGATATCCGGCAGGCCCAAATCGAGCAAAATCAGCTGGGGCTCGGCTTCTTCCAATTGGCGCAGCGTCGCGGCCCCGTCGGCGGCGAGACTGACAACGTAGCCTGCAGCACTAAGGGCGGGCTCGAGTACGGCGATCAGCGCCGGCTCATCGTCCACCAGGAGGATCCGCCAGGCCTGATCAGGCATGGGTCACGTCGGGGGCCACCGCTGGTAGACGCATGGTGATAGTCAGCCCTCGCGCGCCGATCCCGGGCACCGATGCGTGTATCGACCCGCCGGACGCAACAACGAACCCTTTGGCGATCGCCAGCCCAAGGCCGCTGCCGGTTGATCGGCGATGCGCTCGGGCGCCGCGGTAAAATTTTTCGAAGATGTGCGGCAATTCATCCTGACTCAGGCCATGCCCTTCATCACGAACGCTAAGTTCGACCGTACCCCGCACATCCCGGGCCTCGACCTCGATGCGGCTTCCCGGTTCACTGAAGTTGATGGCGTTGCTGAGGATATTGAGCAGCGTAAGCTCAAACAGGGTGGTGTTGGTCTCGACGAGCAGATCGGCTCGAATGGCTAAGTGAATGAGCCGGTCGGCATTGCGGATATAGGGCATTGAGAGGACCGAACACACGACGTCATTTACGACGAGCACTTGCATCCGCCGCGTTTGGTCGCCCTCGAGCTTGCTGAGTTCGAGGAGGTTGGACGCATAATTGTCGAGGCGCGTGCATTCCGAAAGGATGGTTGTGAGGAACAACGCCTTTTGGTCCGGGCCGATCTGATGCTCGAACTCGATCAAACTGCTTGCCGACGCGCTGATCGCGGCGATGGGAGTGCGGAAGTCATGACTGACGGACGACAGCAAGGCTGACTTGATCTGCTCCGACCGCTCGAGCGCACGGACTTCCCCGACGCGCTCCGACAGGATGCTTCTCTCGAGCGCCACCGCCGCCAGCGTGGCAAATGAAGGCAGGAAGTCATCGAACCGCCGCCAGTCGCCGGTCGCAGTGAGGACCCCCATCGGGCCGGCGACTCCCTCCATGATCAGCGATGTCGATTGGGGAGAGCGCTCCGCCCCGCGCGAAGACCATACTATCCTCGCTTCGGCCGACGCGTCCGCTGATAAATTGCCGGTTGGTTCCGGCAAGACGAATTCCACCACCAGCCCAAGGCGCCGGCTCGCCATTTCGCGCAAGCGCTCGTCGACTTCGATCGGGCTGATCAATGCCTGGACCTCGTTGCCCGCCTCGATAAGCAATTGCGACCAGGCAGTCGCGCGTTCGGCAGCATCAGCCCTGTCGCGAAGTTTTCCAGCAAGAATGCCGGCGATGAGAGCGGTGAGATTGAAGGCGATAAGGGGCGCCAAATCCTCGCCATTGGCCAGTCGCAGGGTCAGGATGGGATCGGCCATGAAGAAATTGAAAAACAGGAAAGCCGTGGTCGCTGCGACCAGTCCCGGAACCAGGCCCTGTGACGCACCGACCAGCAGGACGCCAATGACCAGCGAAAGGGTCGATGCGATCGTGCCGATGGCGGGATTCGAGAAATAGGCAATTGCACTGATCGTCACGATCATGCCCAGCCCAAGCAGGATGCGGTGCGTCAGTGGCCTGGTGACTATTCCTGCATACATATTGGGCATGGCTGAAAGCACGACGTGCCACCGGTGGCCAGTAAAAATACCATAATAACGGGTCCTTAGCGGAGCGGTATACTATCCGAGGATGTCATTAATCGCGCGCCCTTTTTCGAATATGCCGATCAGTTCGCGGTTGTTCCTCGCCGCGCTGCTGGCTGGGGTATTGGTCAGTTGCAGCCCGCCAGAAAACACCGCGAATGCGTCCGCGCTCGCCAAGGCCAAGGTCGAAATTCTCGATCAGGCGACCCTAGAAGAGTTGCAGTCGAGTTTTCTGGAAGTTTCCGGCAGCGATCGCGTGGCGTTTGCGGCCGGATCGGCCGAGCTTACGGCCAAAACGAGGTTTCGTCTGGAGCGACAGGCTCTGTGGCTGACGGCCAATGAAAATGTGGCGATCCGGCTCCGCACGGAATCGGCGAGCGTCCGCGGAGTCGTGGAGAGACGCCTCGCGCTTCGCCGAGCCGAAGTCGTTCGAGACTATCTGAAGGAGGTGGGAGTCGGTTCGGACCAGATTGTCGGAGTCGACGTCGAATATGGGAGTAACGGGACTGTCATGACCCTGATCGACAAGTTCCATTTCGGCGAACCCGCAGCCCGCCAGGCTTCAACCGAAGCGTGACGGGGCAACCCATCGTAAAAAGCCCGCCATTGGACCTGCAGGCAGCAGTTAAAAAATCGATCCAAGGCGTTGGACAGGCTGCAGTCACGAAGGGTGAGCTAGTCTAGGCGACTTCGCCGCTTAACGATGGAGTATAAGAGTTGCGCTCAACTACAGGCTGGCTGGTAACGGGGCTCGCTTCGCTGGCCTTTTCGCCAACGGGCGCACAGGTCTCCAATGGTAATGTAGCTGCGCCAAGCGCCAGCCTTGCCGCGGCGCCGGCCGCTCAGCCCACGGCCGTTCCGCCTCGCCCTTTCACGCCAGTTCCCGTTAGCGCCGGTCAAGTCAGCGCCGCCTCAGGTTTCGAAGCTTTCAAGCCATATCTCGTCCAGCGCGCCCGTAGCGCCGGCGTTAGCGAAGCAATTATCCAGGCCTATGTTCCAACGCTGCGGCTGAGCGAGCGTGCGATGCAGTTGGACCGCGCTCAGAAGCCCGTGCCCTCAGCGAGCAATAGTGCCCCGGCGCCGCTCTCGCCCTATTTGCTCCAGCATGTGACCCCGTCGCTTATTTCGCGGGGGCAAGCGCGATATTATCGGCAGTGGCCAAATCTCCTGCGCGCGTACAACCTTTACGGCGTCGATCCTGCGGTCGTGATGGCGATCTACGGCAAGGAGACTAGTTATGGCGCGGTAACGGGCAACTTCGACCTGCTCGATGCGCTCTCGTCTTTGGCGTACGAAGGCCGGCGGCGAGAGTTGTTCGCGACAGAGTTCGTATCGGCCTTGAAATTGATCGACAGCGGCGTGCCGCGTGATCGCCTTAAGGGCAGCTACGCGGGCGCCACAGGCTACCCCCAATTCATGCCCTCGGTGGTCCTGAACAGGCGCGCGGATGGCGACGGCGATGGTCAGGCCGACATTTGGAGCAATGAAGCGGACGCATTGGCTTCGATTTCCAACTACTTGCGGGAGGCCGGATGGAAAGCTGGTGTGCCATGGGGGACCGCAGCACGGGTGCCCGTCATGCTGGATCGGGCTGCAATCCGACCGACCGAAGAGGCACGTCGCTGCCCGGCAGTTTTCCGCCGGCACAGCCGGGAACTCCCTGTCGCCAAGTGGCGCGAGCTTGGTGTAACCATGATCGGGCGGCCCTTGCATGATGCTGAAATGGCGAGGCTGATCGAGCCCGACGGGCCCGGCGCAACGGCTTATCTGCTCACGAACAATTACCGCGCTATCCTCGAGTATAATTGCTCGAACGCCTACGCCCTGTCGGTTGCTCTATTGGCGGACGCGATCGCCCGGCGCTGACTTTGCCTCAAGTTCGAAGCAAGCCGCCACCCTGCCCACGTCGGCGAGGCCGGTCTCTTCCAGCGCAATGCCGAGCACGACCATTCCGGCGATGAGCATCAATATCTCGGGCCTAAGGCCGTGATAGCCTCGTCGGCCGTGATTACGCGGAGCACGATCAGCAGTACGGCCCCAGCGAAGGCGCATGCGGCGATCGGAGCGAGGTTGAGCGAGGCGGCAGTGACCACGGCCACGAAAATGCCAGCCGCCGTCCACGCTTTGCCTCTCTGCAGTGGTCGCTCAGTGGCAAACGCCGCCAGGCTGCCGAGTGGTGCGCCGGCGAGGCCCGGCTCTCCACCAATTCGCTTCGGCTGTTCGCCGATGATCTCACGGCCGGCAAGGGCTGGACCCATGATGCTGCAAAGGGCGTGCTCCGGGCGCGAATCAAGTCCGACCTTGATGACAATATCTTGAAAGCCGGCGGATTGGCGGACGGCAGTTATGAAGGCGCGGTGGGGTTTACGCTTCGTCGCCCCTGGATGCTTGCTGATGGCTGTCCAGATCCCGGCTTTGCGGCAATGAGCGAGGGTCCGACCATAGCCCTCGCCCAATTATTCACGAGCAGCGATTCCCGCGTGCAGCGGCCGAAGAATTCTTATGAGGCCGTTTCCCAAATCGTACCCGATCAACTTCCCACCCAAGGTTTGAGCCTGGTGGTGTCCGGCCGCTTGAAGCCGCTGGCGGATGAGCGGGTAATCCGATGCGCGGCAATTGATGGCCCCCCGTTCTGCATCATCTCCAGCGTCATTGACCGTGTGGCCATCGACCCCGTCCGCGACGCGACTCTGGCTGAATGGGGAGGAAGCTAAGCCTCGCCCGTCGTTCGAAGCTTGCGGCCTTTCAACGTTCCAGGCGGGCGACGCACGAGCGCAGGTCGCGGATCTCCGCTACGAGCCGCTCAATGTCCGAGCTGCCGGCAACTGGTGCGTCAGGGTGCTCCGCGTCGCGCCCCACGAAGAAGCTGGCAAAGCTGGCGGTAATGTAGCCGAATACCGCAAGGCCATAGACCGAAAGCAGAAGCGCGAGGATCCGCCCCTCGGTCGTAACCGGCCAAAAATCCGATCCGATACTGGTCACCAGCATCGCCGACCACCATAGCGCATGACTGTATGAGGTGAACCCTCCCGCTACCTCATCCGCCGGTTCGAAGCTGAGCATGCCGGCGGCCCCCAGCAACACGATCAGGATGGTCAATCCAGCGACATAACCAAACTGCCGCCGTCGAAGCGCCGCGCGGAGCGCCTTCATGCTGCGATTGGCAGTGCCGACGATCCGCACCAGCCGCACGCCCCGCAATGCGCGTGCTGCTCGTAGGAATCGCAACGCCCGGAAAACACGTAGCGCGGGTAGTGCGAGCGCCAGGACGGTCAGCCAGTTGCGACTGAGGAACGGCAGCTTTTCCGGAGCAAGCAGGAAGCGGACGGCGAACTCAAGCAGGAAGATGATCCAGATCACCAGGCCGAATGTCGCAAGGAGATCGCGCTCGCCCCATGCCAATTCCGCGATGACGATCATCAGCCATATGAGGCTGAGCACCGCCATCGGAATCCGAAGCCAATCGTCAAGATCCTCGAGCGTTTCCCACCGCTTTGTCGCCGATGCCATCTGACTCTCCCTTTTCCGACTCGCGGCTTAGCATGCACGAGCGTCGAAAGGCTCAGGCGCATTACGCCGTTGGGCCGCGCGCAATCTGAAGCTCAATCCGCTTTAGTTCACGCATCACTCGATTGGTCTGAATAGACGGCCAGAGAGCCATTTTGATCGTCAGTGACATCAGCAACAGCACTGCGGCCGGCAACCCCCAGCGCAGGGCCGCCAAGACATCGTTAGCCGAGAAGAAGTTCCAGGCTGCCCACGCGCCACCAATGAAGGCCGCGCCCTGGGCCAGCATCAGCACGGCATTCACCCAGCCCAGGCGCCCGCTGAAGATGCCGACCGCCTGCTCGATGTATCCGGGCTCCTCGCCGATGCCGCGAAGCAATTCCCGCTCCTCCGCGCCGAGTGCCTCGTCGATCGTCTGTTCAGGGTTGCGCATCACTATTCTCCTTCCAAGGCGGCGCGAAGCTTGCGCCGGGCATGCATGAGGCGGGTCTTCACCGTGCCCACCGGTACGTTCAGAGCGACTGCCACTTCGGCGACGCTAAGTTCCTCAAAGCTGTACAGGGCAATGGCTGCCCGTTGCTCTGGAGGAAGTTCCTTGATCGCCGCGCGCAAGCGATTGGCATCGATCGCGCCAGACTCTTCAACTTCTTGAGCAAGAGGCTCGCGTGCGAGCACGGTCGTAATTTCCCGGCGCCGCTGCGCACTGCCAATTTGCCTGGCGCAGCTTCGCGATACGATCCGATATGCCCATGCGGGAAAGGCTCGCTCGTCCTGCAGGCGATCGAGGCCGCGCACGATCTCGACCCACGCCGCCTGAACCGCATCGCGCGCGCTTTCATGATCACCGGTGAGCCGCCAGGCGTGAGCGACCAGCTTTCGCTGCCAACGACGAACCAATTGCGCGAACGCCAGCCGATCTCCGGCCTTGGCCGAAACAACCAGATATTCGTCAATAATCCGTGCCGTGGTACGGCCCATCTGCCAAATCCCCGCCTGTTCGCAGTTATAGGTGCGCAGATCCGGGCAAACGGTTCAATCGAACTCGCCGACAGGGGCGGATACGCAGAAATAGGGCCGATCTCTAGGCCGGCCCTTCCTGCTCGGCGCGCTCGACAGCCGCTCCGGCGGTGAGGCCGTGCACGATCGTCGACAGCAGGATCGTGAGCGCGATTGTAGCCCAAAGTTGACCGTCGTTGACGAAGTCCAAATGAGCTGTTGCAAACCCCAAATAGTAAATCGAGCCAACCCCGCGGACGCCATAAGCGGCGACAACAAAGCGCGAGCGCCCGCTCAAGTCAGTGCCTTGCAGGCTCACCCACCCGGCAAGGGGTCGGATGACAAAAATCAGGCTCAATGCGATGGCGGCATGCCGCCAGTCCAGTTCTCGCCATAAAAGCGGAAGGATCCCGCCGATGAACAGGAGCAGGATCGCCGTCAGAGCATGCTCGATTGCCTCGGTAAAGCTGTGAAGCCGTCCGTGAAATTGATGCTCCTGCTCGATGCGCCGGATTGCCAGGCCGGCGACAAAAGCGGCGATGAAACCATATCCCTCGGCCAGTTCCGTCAGGCCGTAGGTCACCAGGACAAGGGCTAGCGAGAGCACTCCGGAAGCGGTTTCCGCCAAGGCATTGCCGCGTGGAAGGTGGAACAGGATCCGGCCAAATAAGGTCCCAATCGCTGCGCCGCCCGCGATCCCGACCACGATCCTGTAGAGCACGTCCCTTGCGAGCCACTCGGTGGCGAGGTCGCCAACGATAAAGCCCTCCGCGCCAACGATCAGGCCCAGATAGACGAAGGGGAACGCCAGCCCGTCGTTCAGCCCGGCTTCCGTTGTGAGGGTGAATCGCACCGGATGTTCGCCCCCTTCGGTCGGGGCGCCAACCTGCACGTCGCCGGCAAGCACCGGATCGGTGGGTGCAAGTACCGCGCCGAGGAGAATTGCCCCGGCCAAGGTCATTCCCGCGAGCCAATAACCCAAGAGGGAGACTGCCAGGATTGTCAGCGGCATGGCAACCAGAAGCATGCGAAGCGTCGGCTGCCAGCGCCGGTAGCTAGTCAAATTATCGATCTTCAGGCCTGTTCCGAATAGAGCCACGATCACCGCCAGTTCGCTTAGTCGCTCCCAAAGGGCTGGTGACGTCCTGGGATCGGGCACGGACGGCATCCCGGGAACGAACCCGAACGCGAGCATGCCAATGGCAATGAGCAGGGCTGACGAAGCGGGTTCGCGCCCCGAGAAGAATCGCGGAATCCAGAATGCTAGAATGATCGCCCCGCCCATAGTTGCCATCGCAACATGTTCGGAACCCAAGCTGAAAAAGGCCTCACCCGCCATTGCTGCCCTCTTGCTGTTCACCGGTCCCTGCGAGTGACCGAACGATCAATCGTGACCGTAGGTCCAAGCGATTGCCCGGGCTGCAGTTCAAAGTCGGCAATGTCAAAGCAGACATCGGGCATGACGAGGGAGGAACGCCGGTTCTGCGCTTCCGTCCTCGTAAGGAGACGGTCTGCTAACGGCCACTTACTGACTTCTGCTTCGCGGTGATTGCTTATAGCGGGGCGTCACCCTGCCTCCGACAACCTCAGCGATCCTTTCCCTCTAACGCGGGCGCAGGCGTCCCGGGAAACGTCGGGGGGGAAATAGACCATAGGGGACGACGACTGCCAGCTGATGTCAGCGCCGGATCGCCGGGGCCAGTGAAGCGCCAGGTCTTGAAACCCCGCCCGATCGTCAGAACTTCATAGACGCGCCGAGCGAGAACACCGTTCCAAGGCGGTAGCGGTTGTAGAACACCTTATTGCCGTCAAATTCCTGAAGCTCGGTGTAGCGCTTGCGCAGCAGGTTGCGGGCTTCGAACTTCACTTCAATGTCGCGCTTTGCGATCGTGAATCCTTCGCGCGCCACGAAGTCGAGCGTGATCCCGGGGCGTTCGATAATGTCGGGCTGGTTGGCGGCGCCGCGGTTGGTGACGCGTTCGCTGGCGAAATTCACCAGGATCGTCTGCTGCGACACTTTATTCTCATTCTCCAGCCCGATTTCCAGATTGACGATATGATCGGACTGTCCGGTCAGCGGATCGCCATCGCTGAAATAATCGGTTGCGAAATTATTTGGTGATCCGAACACCGCCGCCGCATCGTCGTCCTTGATGTCGAGCGACGATTTGGTGAAGGTGTAATTGCCGCTCAGGACGAGCCGGCGCGGGCCATGGAAGTCGCCAAGCCTGAAGAACTTCACTGCTTCCACCTCGACCCCGTAGAGTGTCGCCAGCGGAGCGTTGACGAAGCTCGACAGGACCGCATTGTCGCTGAAGCTGGCGTAGGTCTCGATCGGATTCTTGATCTTCTTGTAGAAGCCGGCGACCGCGATGCGCTGCTCGCCGCGGAAGTAATATTCGGCGCGCGCTTCGGCATTCTTGAGCTCGCTATCGACGAGCAATGGATTGCCGCGGAACAAGCGATTATTGTCGGGATCGGTGAACGGCTGGAAAATCAACTCGCGGAACTGGGGCCGCGCAATCGTCTTCGAGGCGCTGGCGCGTAACTGGAGTTGCGGCGTCACCTGATAGGTCAGCGCAATCGCTGGCAGCCAATAATCATTGTTCAGCCGGGTCGAAGCGGACGACGCATCGGCGTCAGCAAAAACGTCGACGGGCACGACATCCTGCCTCGCAGTTTCGTACCGCACGCCGCCCGTAATTCCCAAATCTTCGGTGACTTGGAAATTGAGCTGGCCATAGCCGGCATGCGTGCGCAGCGTCGCATCGAAGATCGGGTTGGTTTCGTTAATGTCGATCAGCCCGATGTTGAAAGCGTTGATCACACCGGGTTGCAGGAGCAGGTCCGGGCGAAGCGTTGCAACACCGATCGGGAAGTCGCTCGGGGCGACAAAGGAGAAGCTACGGACCTCGGTCCGGCGCTTGGTATCGCTGAAGGCGTAACCGACCGTTGCGCGTAGCGCAGACGAGAAACGATACCCTAGATCCACTCCGCCCGACCACAAATTCTCGTCAAGGTTGGAATATTGGACCGAAGCGCGGCCTTGCTGCCCATTGTTGAGGCGATTGATGAAACTATCGCCAAGCGGGTCGTTGGCATCGTTGCTGCGGAAATATTCGTAGCTGAATTCGTCGGGCGCCTTGCGCTGCGAATTGGCATAGCCGCCGCGCAGTTCAACCGTCAGGTCTTTCATCGGCTTGAACTCGCCGACCAGCTGGGTGTTGAACAATTGCCGGGCGAACCAGGCCGTATCCTGCTGCATCAAGGTCGCGGTCGATGAGGTGGTCTCGCGCGTGCCGACGCCAAGCCGTGCCTGCTTCAGCGTGTCGCGAATGAACAAATTGGTCCAGCGCAGCTTCTGATCGCCGACTTCAAGCCCGAAACCGAGCAGGCTATTGAGCACCACACGGCTGTCGGTGATGACCCGCTGAAAATTTGTCTCGAGCGTCGACAGGTCGGCTGAATTGGCGGTCTGCTGTGTCGTGTCGCGGGTGCGATGGCGGGTCGTCATGCCGGCAGTTGCAATCACGCCGAGCGTCGCATCTGACCCCAGTTCGAACGACGTGCCGCCGGTCAGATTAGCTCCCCAGTTGGCCGGCATGCGCTTGTCGCGCTGCACAATGCTGTTTCTAGAATTCACCAGCTGGCTTGCGATCGCCTTGTCATCGACCAGCCCCGAACTTAGCCGGCGGTCGCCGTCGAAATAGGCCTGAAGTGCAGGCGGAATGTCGCGAACGCCGCTGTCGAAGCCCGTCCAGTCGTCATCGCCGCCTTGATAGACATATCCCAGTTTGCCCGTCGTCTCGCTGTCGTAGGCAGCGCTGGCGCCGATCGTCAGAAACGGTTCTTCGGGGATCGATTTGGTGGTGAGATTGATCACGCCGCCGCCGAATTCGCCCGGGAAATTGACCGAATAGCTCTTCTGCACGAGCGAGGAGGCAATGATGTTGGTCGGGAACAGGACGAGCGGAACGACGCGCTTGAGTGGTTCGGGGCTGGGCAGCGGCGAGCCGTTGAGCAAGGCGAGCGAATAACGGTCTCCCAGCCCGCGCACATAGACGAAGCCATTGCCGACGACGCTAAGCCCGGTCACGCGCTGAAGCGAACCGGCAATATCGCCCTCGCCAGTCTTGGCGATCGCCTCGGAGGACAGCACGCTCACGACCTGGGTTGAACTGCGCTGGACGTTCCGGCGGCGACCGCGGACGAGGATCACGTCATCGCCGCCGGGCACGGATACGTCGGGCTGGGCCGGGGTAGCGGCAACGGGGTCGGCGGGTGCGGCCGGATCCGCCGCAGCCGCTTCTTCCTCAACCGCGACGCTGCTCGGCGGTGCCGGCGCAGGGCTTGAAGGAGCCGACTGGGCAAGCGCCATGTGCGGAGCAACAATGGCTGACGAAAGAAGAAGCGCAGCGAACTGCCACCGCTTGGACATGAAACGTTCCTTATGCAGAAATGGGGTGGATGCGACCCGCGCACCCACCCGTCATGGTCGGTCCGGAAATCAGTAGGTCGGAAGCGACAGGCACTCGCCGGTGTTGCCGGTCCCGAAGCTCGCGGTGCCGCTGTTGCACGTCCACTGACGGGTCCAGTCATTGGCGGCATTCTGTACGGCGCCGACATAAGTGGTGGTGTCGAAGAACGCATAGAACGTCTTGGGATCGACGGCCGGACGCGCGGTCTCGTTGGGACCATTGATGTACAGGTTGACCAGCGAACTGACGAAGCTGTCGAGGTTCCCGTTCGTGCCCGATCCGAAGGCCGCCTGAACCTGCGCGACGGTCACGCCGGTGCCGGCAAGGTAAGGTGCGCCACCCTTGCACTCGAAGTTCACCGAACGGAAGATTGGCGGCCCGGCCTCGTCGATCGCTGGATTGGCCGCGCGGGTGGCAGTGTCCGCAGTGCTGATACGCAGACATTCGTTGGTCGGGCTCGTCATGACACCGTTAAGCATGGTGTAGTCCGTCTTGCCGCGAAGGAGGATTGCCGCACCGTCGGAATTGCCGTCGATCGAGCGGTAATTGAAGGTGAAGTTCGCGGTATAGGTATTCTGACGCGGGACGTTCTCGTCATTGCTGTTGTCGCTGTCGGCCTCGATCATTGCATCGCCGATGCCCGGGCGCTGGATTGCGATGACGTGCTGGAAGCGCGCCTTTGCGCCCGTGTCGGTGTCGAGATTGTCGTCCTCGGCGCCAACCGCGATGAAATACTTCATTCGCGGGGAGCCACCGAAGAATTCGGCCGCGTCATCCGAGCTGTTGTGCGATTGGATGTGGTCAAGGACCGTGCCCGTGCCCACGCCGCCAGTGGTCAACGACTGGAGCTCCGAGTTACCCGACAGGATGAACCCCGAATAGCGGATCTGGGCAAAACTGATGCGCCCCGCATTGTACGCATTGTCCGTCCCGCCATAGCGCGCCGGATCGGTTGCGCCTTCGGTTTCGCGTTCACAATTATTGCTGGCGAGCGATCCGATGTTGCAATCGGTCGTCGGAGCGCGGCCGAGCAACACGACACCGCCCCACTGGCCCGACGAGGAGTCGCTATTTAGACCAAGAACATTGTCGCGGCTGGTGAAGACGATCGGACGCGTCTGGGTCCCGACCGCGTTGATCTGATTTCCGCGATTGACCGCGAGCCAGGAGGCGCCGCTGCCGCCGAACAGGATCACGCCAGGCTCGATGGTAAGAACGACGTTCGTATCGTTCGTAAGCGGCGTTGAGCAGTTGGCGGTGGTGCTGGTGAAGGGCGCGGCCGAGGTCGGCCGAGTGAAACCGCCGTCGCAGCCAACGTCGACCCGGGCAGGAATTTGGTACAGCAGCCCGGTGACCTTCGGCAAAGTGATGCTCGCGCGAATGGTCCGCGGCAGATTGCAGACGCGCCATGTTCCGGTCGGGCCGGTGATTGTCCCGGCATCGGCCAGGCCCTGCGGGTCGGCAATCGTCGGGCAGCCGCCGGCCGGGGTAATCGTCGCCGGGGTAGGGGTTGGCGTCGGGGTCGGCGTGGGCGGCGGATTGTTGATGATCACCCCGCCATTGCCGGGCGAGGCCACGTCATTTGCACCGCCGCAGCCGGCCAGCGCGAGGCTGGCGGCGCTCACCAGTAGTGCTGCGCGGAAACCGTTGTAAGACATTTAATTTACTCCGCTTCGATCGATCTGGATTCGCAAGGCGGAGAGAATCGTCGTCCTCCCCCTCGGACGACCCGTCTCTTAGGTGCGACGAATGACCGGAAAGTGCGGTTGTCGTTACAGTTCCGAGACGTCCCGCGATGGGATGGCGGTTTCGGCAGCGGGCGCGGCGCCGCGTGCAGCCGGATGTACGACGATATGTGGAACGGCGTGCGGGTGCCAGCGGTTACAACCTGCAGATCATACTAAAGGAGTGAGAACATGGCGACGCGCACCCAAAGCACGAGCAGTGTAAAGCCACGCACCCGGAGTTCCACCGCGAATAAGCCGGACAACCGACCTCCGAGCGAGCGCTCCGCCAGCAAATCCAGCAGCGAAAGCAGTTTCCAATGGGGCTCGGCCGGCGCAATTGCGGGCGCGGCCCTGGGCGGAGCGATCATCGCGGTCGCTGCCAATCTTGGTCGCAAGGCGGCGGTCCAGGGCATCAGCGCGGCGGCCGGAAACTGGGCCGACAGCCTTGCCGCCGAGCATAAAGCGGTGCTCGCGCTGTTCGACAAGATGCTCGACACCGACGACGACCAGACGAAGCGCCGCGCATTGCTCCTGCTTCAGCTTGGCCACGCGCTCGACAAGCACGCCTATGCCGAAGAGCATGTCGTCTACACGAGCCTCCGTGAGAACAATGATGCGAGCACGGCCGAGCTGCTCGAGAAGGAACATGGCGAGGTCAAGACCTACCTTCATCGCCTTGGCAACATGCGCAAGGACTCGCCCGAGTGGCTCGACGTCGTGAGCGAGTTCCGCGCCAACGTCGCCCAGCATATGGCGATGGAAGAGAATGAGGTCTTCCCGCAATTACGCGCGCAAATTGACGAGGCGATGGACAAGCGCATCACCAAGGAGGTTAACAAGGCCGGCTTCATGATGGCCTGACGCCTTGCTTGGACGGCACCGTCGCATACATGCTGGGCGGGGGACGGTGCCGCCAAATCGGGCAAGCCTCGACGATGCCGGAGCCTAGCCGAGGCTGTCGCGACGAAACCCCCGTGCTATGGCGGCGTTGAGATTAAATGTACCGCCCCGCCACCCGCCTGCGCGATCGCGCCGGACCGCTCGCCGCGGTAATACTGATCCACGTCGGGATCGGCTATGGCCTGCTCCACCTGTCGGGCACGGGCGCAGAGCTTGCGCGGCAGGCCGATCTGGCGATCTTCGACATTTCAATCGCCGAGCCGCCCGCCCCACCGCCGCCCCCGCCGCCACCGCCGGTGGAGCGCGTCAAGAAGGAGCAGGCGAAGCCCAAACGTGAGGAAGGCGCTGCCTCGCCGCGCAATATCGAAAGCCAGGCTACTCCAATCGTCGCCCCTAAACCGCGTATCATCGTCCCCGCACCGTCGCCGGTCGTCGCCGCGGTCACGCCAGCCCTTGGTGCCGGCCCCACCCAAGGCGCATCGTCGGTCCCCGGGCCTGGCACAGGCGCTGGCGGCAGCGGTACCGGCACGGGCAGCGGCGGATCGGGCTCAGGCGCTGGCGGCGGCGGTGACGGCGGCGCCGGCGGCGGCGGAAATGGGCGTGGCGAAGCCCGCGCCAGGCTGGTCACGCCGCCGCTTACCCCGAACGAATATCCGCGCTCTATCTATCGCCGCTGGCCGCGCGGCGGCGCGGTGTTCATCATCCTTCGCGTCGGCCCCGACGGCGTCCCATTGTCATGCCGCATAGCCCGCTCCATCGGCGAGCCGGCGATCGATGCGGAGACCTGCCGCCTTGCCCTTGCCCGGTTCCGCTTCGAACCCGGCCGTGACGAGCGCGGTCGGCCGGTGGCGGATTTCGTCGGCTATCGGCAGGAAGAATATGGCCGCGACCGTCGCTGAACCTGCGCGATGTGGCTCGCCATCTGCTCGCGCCACGCCTAGATGGACGCAATGAAGGCCGACAAAGTCTCCCATCTGCTATTGTTCGGTGCCACCGGTGACCTGTCGCAGCGGATGCTTTTGCCGTCGCTCTACGGGCTTCATGCCGAGGGACTGCTTCCAGCCGACCTTGCGATCGTGGCGACGGCGCGAAGCGCGCTCAACGATGGAAGTTTCCGCGCGTCCGCGATCGAGGCGCTAACCAAGCACGTCCCGGGCGCTTTCTTCGACCCGGCGGTCGCCGACGCCTTCGTCGAGCGCTTCACTTATGTTCCGCTCGATGCGACCCAGCCGTCGGAGTTTGCCAGGCTGGCGGAGAAGATCGACCCCGCGCAGGGCCTCGCCATCTTCCTGTCGACCGCTCCGTCCTTGTTCAAGGCCACGATCGACGGGCTGGTTGGCGCCGGTCTGACCGGCGCCAATTCTAGCGGTGGGCGCGTCCGTCTCGCGCTCGAAAAGCCGCTTGGCAACGACCTCGCCTCAAGCCGCGAGATCAATGATGCCGTTGCGGCCGCCTTTCCCGAGGACCGGACTTTCCGGATCGACCATTATCTCGGCAAGGAAACTGTCCAGAACCTCCTGGCGCTCAGGTTCGGCAATTCGCTGTTCGAGCCGCTTTGGACGGGCGCCCATATCGACCACGTCCAGATCAGCGTCGCCGAGACGGTCGGCCTGGAGGGCCGCGGCGAATATTACGATGGCACCGGTGCGCTTCGCGACATGGTCCAGAACCACATGCTGCAATTGCTTGCGCTTGTCGCAATGGAGCCACCGGCAACGTTCGATGCAACTTCGGTGCGCGATGAGAAGGTCAAGGTGCTTCGCTCCTTGCGCCCGATCGGTCCCGACGACGTCGGCGACCACGTCGTCACCGGCCAGTATCGCGATGGAGCCGTCGATGGCGCGCCGGTCCCTGCTTACGTCGAGGAGTTGGGCAGCGCTTCAGAAACCGAGACCTTCGTTGCCTTGAAGACCTACGTCGATAATTGGCGCTGGGCAGGCGTGCCATTCTATCTGCGCACCGGCAAACGCATGGCGGAGCGCAAGACGGAGATTTTCATCCAGTTCGATCGCGTGCCCCATTCGATGTTCGCCTCACGCGGTGCGCGCACCAGCGCCAACAAATTGATCATCGCGATCCAGCCCGAAGAGAATATCCGGCTGATGGTGATGGCCAAGACCCCGGGGCTTGACCGCGATGGCCTGCGCCTGCGCGAAGTTCCGCTCGATATCGACATGGACAATGCATTTGCCGACAAGCGTCGCAGGATCGCTTACGAGCGCTTGCTTCTTGATCTGATCGAAGGCGACCCAACCTTGTTCGTGCGCCGCGACGAGGTCGAAGCGCAATGGCAGTGGATCGACGGCGTTCGCGCAGCGTGGTCTGAAGCGGGTGCAACGCCGCAAACCTATGGCGCGGGAAGCTGGGGCCCATCGGCCGCGATCGCGCTTACTGAAAGAGACGGAGTACATTGGCATGATTGAAGCCGAATTTTGGGACTATGATAGCGAAGAGGAGATGGCGTCGGCGGTCGCCGGTGATGTCGGCTTCATCATCGAAAGCGCAATTGACGCGCGCGGCAACGCGCTGATCGCTCTTCCTGGCGGATCGACCCCCGGAGCGATCTTCGCCCAGCTCGCCGAAGCGAGCCTGCCATGGAAGAAAGTCACCATCATTCCGACCGATGACCGGCTTGTGAAGATGGACAATGAGCTGAGCAATATCCGCATGATCGCCAGTCATTTCATCCGCTCGGGTGCGCGTATTTTCCCGATCGCCGCGGACATTCCCGATTACCGCCTTGCGGGCAATTCGGCCGATGCGCGGCTTCAGGATTTGCCGTGGCCGCCGGATCTCGTGTGGCTCGGAATGGGTGAGGACGGGCATACTGCGTCGATATTCGCTGGACCCGACCTTGAAGACGCGCTTGACGCGCCAAAGGCGCGACGCGCGGTCGGCGTGATGCCCGACCCGCTTCCCGCGGAGGCCCCGGTGCCGCGCGTAACCTTGACCCGCGCCTCAATCCTTGCCGCCAAGACGATCATCATCACCGTCACTGGTCAAAAGAAGCGCGACCTGCTGGAACAGGCGATCGAGGATGGCCACTCGTCGAAACTGCCAATGGGCCGCGTGCTGGCCGAATGCGATCAGCCGATCGATATCCACTGGCGTCCATAGTGACGCTCGACCCGCGCATCTCTGCCGTCACGGACCGCATCATCGAGCGGTCCCGTCCCAGCCGTCAGGGCTATCTTGCGCTGGTGGCCCGGGAAGCGGAGCGCGGGATCGATCGGCCGCGGCTCAGCTGCGGCAATTTCGCGCATGGCTTTGCTGCAGCGGGTGAGGACAAGGCGACGATCCGGGCCATGCGGGCGCCCAACATCGGCATCGTAACCGCCTACAACGACATGCTTTCGGCCCACCAACCCTATGGCCGCTACCCCGAGCAGATAAAGCTTTTCGCCCGCGAGGTCGGCGCGACCGCGCAGGTGGCGGGCGGCGTGCCGGCGATGTGCGACGGCGTTACCCAGGGCCAGCCGGGAATGGATCTGTCGCTGTTCAGCCGCGACACGATCGCACTGTCGACTGCAATCGCGCTCAGCCACGGCATGTTCGAAGCCGTCGCGATGCTCGGCATATGCGACAAGATCGTTCCCGGGCTGCTGATGGGCGCGCTTCGCTTCGGCCATCTGCCGACGCTTCTGATCCCCGCCGGACCAATGCCTTCCGGCCTCGCCAACAAGGAAAAGCAACGCGTCCGGCAATTGTTCGCGGAAGGGAAAGTTGGCAAGGAAGAATTGCTCGCCGCCGAAGCGGCTTCCTATCATGGCGCTGGCACCTGCACCTTTTACGGTACGGCCAATTCGAACCAGATGATGATGGAGATGATGGGGCTGCACATCCCCGGCGCGGCCTTCATCAATCCCGGCACCCCGCTGCGCCACGCGCTCACCCGGGCGGCGGTGCATCGCCTCGCTCACCTTGCCGCGACCAAGTCGCGCCCGCTTGGCCACGTCGTTGACGAGCGCGCCATCGTCAATGCCGCGGTTGGGCTGCTTGCAACGGGCGGATCGACCAACCACGCAATCCACATTCCGGCAATCGCGCGCGCCGCTGGCATATTGATCGACTGGTCGGACCTCGACGCGCTGTCCGCCGCCGTCCCGATGCTGGCGCGAATTTATCCCAATGGTTCGGGCGACGTGAACGACTTTCACCACGCCGGCGGGATAGCCTTCGTCACCCGCACCCTGCTTGAGGCAGGGCTGATCCACGCGGACATCTTGAGCGCCGGAGCCGATGATTTTGTGGCTTATGCAGGCAATCCGAGGCTCGACGGTGAAGCGCTCGCCTGGGACGAAGTCGCGGAGAGCCGCAACCCCGACATGCTTCGCCCCCTCGACAATCCGTTCCTTCACGATGGCGGAATGCGGCTGGTCAGCGGCAACCTCGGGCGCGCTATCTTCAAGACCAGCGCCGTGGCCGAGGATCGCTGGACGATCGAGGCGCCATGCCGGATTTTCTCCGATCAGGACGCTGTGCTGGGCGCGTTCCAGGCTGGCGAACTCGACCGCGATGTCGTCGTTGTCGTCCGATTCCAGGGCCCGCGCGCCAACGGCATGCCGGAACTTCACAAGCTCACCCCGCTGCTTGGCGTGCTTCAGGACAAGGGTTTCAAGGTCGCCTTGGTGACCGACGGGCGAATGTCGGGAGCCAGCGGCAAGGTCCCCGCCGCAATCCACGTTTCGCCCGAAGCCTTTGGCGGCGGCCCGCTTGGCCAGTTGCGCGACGGCGACGTGGTGCGGCTGTGCGGGGCGAAGGGCAGCCTCGAGGCAGTCGGCGTGGATTTGGCCGCGCGCGAGCATGCCGCAACGCCGCCGCCGCCGCAGGGCACCGGGCGCGAACTGTTCGCCTTCATGCGCCAGGGTGCCCCGACGGCGGAGGAGGGCGGGTCGGTCATGCTTTCGGCGATGGAGAGCACGTCATGACGATCGACGAGATCATGCGCCTGGCTCCGGTCATCCCGGTGCTTGTGCTCGAAGATGAAATCGACCCCGTCGCGCTTGCCGAAGCGCTGGTCTCTGGGGGCCTGCCGGTAATCGAGGTCACGCTCAGGACGCCCAATGCCCTGGCCGCAATGCGGGCCATGTCACAAGTGAAAGGCGCCGCGGTCGGTGCAGGCACGGTGCTCGACGAGACCATGCTCAAGAGGGCGATCGATGCCGGTGCCCAGTTCATTGTCTCGCCGGGCCTCACCGATCCGCTCGCCCACGCGGCGATCGCGAGCGGCATCCCATTCCTCCCCGGCGTTGCCACGGCAAGCGACATCATGCGCGGCATTCAGCACGGTCTCGACCGGTTCAAATTCTTCCCGGCTGAGGCCAATGGCGGCCTCGCCGCGCTCAAGGCGCTCAGCGGTCCGTTTGCGGACGCCCGCTTCTGCCCGACCGGCGGGATCCGCGCCGGAACCGCCGCCGAGTGGCTCGCGCACCCTTCAGTGTTGTGCGTCGGCGGAAGCTGGCTTCTGCCACCCGGAGAGCGCGACATGGCCGCAGTCACGGCCCGCGCTCGCGCCGCAGCTGCACTTACCACTTCCGCTTAAAAGTTTCCGCGCACCGACAGGCTAAATATCGGGCCAATCAATTGGTCATGGCGTTCGACGAAGGCCACCGGATTGGCATCGCGGAAGCCGCTATAGACCACGCGGTCGAAGCGGTGGCGGGCATTGAGAACGTTGCCGACGGTGCCGCGCACAGTCAGCCCGTAAACATCTTTATGCTCGGCATAGACGCTCGCGAACCAAGGGCCTTCCCAGCCGCGCCCGACTTCCGTCAGGAAGTAGGTCTTGTTGACGTGTTCGTGGTTGGCGGACGCACCCCAGGCCAGCTTGCTGCCCGGAATGTCGTGCCGCAGCGAAAGATTGACCCAACGGTCGCGAGTGCCGCTGATCGGTCTTTGTTCTCCCGTAAGCGGATCGCGTACGCGGCTCTTCTGGAACCCGATCGTGGCGTCAAGCTTGGCGCCGCGCCAGCCGATCGGGTCGAACTGGATCGTGCTCTTGCTCTCAATCCCCAGCTTGGTCGCGCGCGGCAAATTGCCGATCGCTTCGCCGGTTTGGCCGATCGGGATGATGACGATGATGTCGTCGATGCGATGGGCATAGGCTTTGAGCCGGGTCTTGCCCCACGCCCCGAAATCGCGTCCGACTTCGCCTTCCACCTCCCAGCTCTGCGGCGGGACCAGGTCGGGATTGCCGGCATTCTCGCGATCCTGCTGGAGGTTCGGTTGCGCAAGGAAATCGTAGAAACTGATCTGCCCGACGCGGCGGCGCAGCTTCAAATTCGCGTCCCACCCCTTGGCGGGGCGCCACCCCAAAGACAGACTCCCCTTGGGGCGAACGAATGTTCGCGGCGGCAAATCACCATCGACGCGGTCGAGCCGCGATCGCTCGGCCCCGCCAACCACTTGCAGGTCCAATTTGCCGGTCAATGGCCGGCTGAAGGTTACCAGGCCTTCGTAACGCAGTTCATCGACGATGCCCTTGCCCTCGGGAAAGTCCTGCTCAGCAAATTCACCGTCGTTGTCGAGCACGAACAGCCGACCATCCTGTTCAAGCCGGTTGTAAGCGCGCTCGAGCGACACCTGCCAATCGCCGCGACCCATTTTCCAGCCATACTCGACGCGGCCAATGGTCTCGCCGATGCGGACATCGCGGTCGAATTTGACGCCGGTGTTGGACGCGCCGCTGTCAAAATCAGTAATTTGGGTGGTGATCGTCGGCTCATGTTCGAACTTGCGCAACCCGATGAGCTTGAGCCGCCCGGGCCCCATCGCGAAGTCGAAGTCTCCGTTAAGGTCGAAGATGTAGCCTTTCTGGGTCTGTGTGGTCAGACGGTCACGATCGTTGCCGTCACTGCGCTCGCGGCGCTCCTTGCTTTCAAAGTCGAAGAAATAAGGTTTCCACGCGATGCTAAGATTGCCCTTCGACGAACCCCACGCATCGATCCCGAAACGCCCCGTGAGCGTCGGCTGATCGAAGTCCGAATGGAGGTCGATCGTTCTCCGTTCGAATATTACGCCCGACGGATCGCTAATGCTGGCCGGCCCGCCGTAGGCGCCCCGACCGGCCTGATTTTCAAGGCTGAGGGTGTAATCGACCGGCCCGGTCTTGCCGGTATAGCTGACCAGCCCGCGCAATAGGTTGGGCGATGCGTAATGCGCCCGCACTTCGGGCCGCCATTCGAACTGACCGCTCGATTTCTTTGCCGTTTTGACGATGACGTTGGCGACCTGTCCGGACAGGCCCGCGATACCGAGCTGGGCTGCCTCCACCAGTTCAATCCGCTCAACGTTCGTTGCGGACACCTTCTGAAGCTCGGCGATGGCGCCGCCCGATTTGTTGGCGCTGCGCTCGCCATTGATCAGGACGTTTTCCGACGCCTGGCCCAGGCCGCGCTCCTGGTCGGCACCGCGGATGGTGAAACCGGGGAGCTGGGCCACCATGTCGAAGGCGGTCTTGGGCGAGAATCGCGCGAAGTCGGCAGGAGTGTAGATGCGCCGGTCGCCGGCGGGCGCGGCTTTTGGCGGCGGCGCTACCGCGGGGTCGGATGAGGCCGGTGCCGTCTGGGCGAACGCTACGGTGGGACCGATGAACGTGGTACACGCGAGAAGTATCAGGTGGCGGAAACGTTGCTCGGTCATTTGATGTCCCACATTGAATTTTGAATGTCGCACAAAGTGCTGGGCAGCCACGGCGGCTCGACGAAACGAAGCGCCGCCTCTGCCAGCCGGCGAACGTCACGCATCACTCCGTGGCGGGCGGCGTGCGCGCTGTGTTTGAGATTCACCGGCCTTCTCCTTCGAAGGATGACAGACAAGCCGGCCCCAGGCGCCACGTTGAGGGCGCTGAAATCGTCGGCAATGATCAGAAATTCAGTGTTCGGACAGCAAACGGCTAGTCACCGGCGTGCGAGTCCGCGCCATGATCGTCGGGTGGCTCAGGCGGTTCGGGCACGTGCGGCCGTACTGGCGCCTTGCCGTAGCTGTGCCATTCGCCAGTCTTGATCTTGACCAGTTTCTTGGCGGTAAGCGCACCAGCGCCAAGGCTCCGTGCCCGGACCGCATCACGGGTGTTGACCCCGAGCGCGCGCATCTCGACATAATCTTCAAGCGAGCCACGGACGCCCGCAGCCGCCATCGATCGAATATATTGTCCATCGACGCCGATTGCCCGAGCTCCGATGAGCTCATCTTCATCAAGATTGGCGAAGCCCGCCGCGGCGATATCCTGGATGAAGCGCGGGGTTACCCCGAGCGCGCGCATGGCGACGGCATCCTCGCGGTCGATGCGGCCGAGGTGCGGGGCGACCCGCCGGACTTGAGCGAGATAGTCGGGGCTAACCCCAACCCCATTGCGTCCGTCCAAATAAGAGAGTGTGGACCCATTGGCATCGCGAATGACGACCTTGCTCCGATCGTTTTTATCATGGGCATGCGTGCTGACAGTCGCACCGTCCGCACCGCGCACTACGGTCCTGCCATCGCTGTGAGTTTGGACACGTGCCCCATCAGGGCTGGTGATCACGCTTTCGGCAAGGCCTGGTCTTGCGGCGATGCTCGGCCTGTCCGCGAAGGGTAGGACAGGAGCGAGCTCCGCGTTCTCGGCAGCTCTCGGACTTTCGGCGAATTTCAGCGATCCGTCAGCGGCTGCCGCCGTTGCCTGATCGGCGCGAGCGACATCCTCGTCCTTGAGGCGATCTTCCGCTTTAGGCGCGAAGGTCAGGGCGGCGAGCGGAGCGGCCATCACCAGCATCCCAGCCGCGAAGCCTGCGACCCACGACCTTCCGCCCGAGGAACGTGCAAGGCTACTGTCGAGCACTCGGCTGACGCGGCGCTTAAGCGAGCCTTTGCCCGGTGAAATGCCGTGCGCGCCAAGCAATAATCCGCGGCACTCATGGCGCGCGACCCCGACCAGCAATTGCGCATAGTCGGTATCGGCGATGTTGGCCCCCAGCACCGCGTCGTCGGCCGCCTCCTCGCGCAACTGATGGGCTTCGCGCGCCAGCATCCAGGCAAGCGGATTGAACCAGAAAATTGCAGTTGCGACTCTCGCAAGCATGAGCTTGGCCCAATCCAGTCGTGCCACATGCGCCAGCTCATGAGCGATAATCGCCTCGGCTTCGCCCGCAGATGCCAGCGCTTCGTCATTAAGCAGGATCACCGGACGCATCAGCCCCCAGCTGATCGGTGAGCTGAGCTCGGAACTGGTGAGCAATGCAGTGCCGTTCTTGAACCCCATTCGGCGCTGCGCATGGGCAAGCGCACTTAGCCAAATGGGATCGACCAGCACCTGGGCTCTCCCGCGAAGCCCGAACAGACGCAACAAGGCGATCAAGGTAACGAGAAGCAGCGCAATCGTGGGAATCGCATAGGCGTAAGGCGTCCAGTCGATTGCTGTCGCCTGATCAACGACTGCGGGCGCGGTGGTGACCAAAGGCGGGTCGACCAGCTCAGCGGGCATCGCTGCGGGCAAGGGGGCCGGTGTCACGGGCTGCAGCGCTGCGGGAATTTCAATCGACAGCGCTGGCAGTGCCAGGCTTGCAATCGGCAACGCGACGAGCGCGAAAAGGCCGAGATGCGCGATCCACGAACGATCGGCAGCCGATCGGCGACGGGTAAGGTAAAGCAGCGCAAGCGTTACTCCGGCGATTAAAAGCGATTTCAGGCCAAGCGCGATCAGCGTTTCCATCATGCCTCCCCCTTGGCCTGGCGAGCGCGTGCGATCATCGCTTCAAGCTCGTCGAGTTCGTTCGTGTCGAGCGCGTCCGACATGCCAAGCAGCGCAGTCGCTGCTCCCGCCGCCGAACCGTTGAAAAAGGTTTTCACCACGCTCGACAGCGCGGTCTTGCTCGCCGCCGCATCGCTCATCGTCGGCGAAAAAAGGAAGCCGCGATCCGACTCCGCGCGGCGGACATAGCCCTTGTCCTCAAGCCGCTTGAGCATCGCGCGGACTGCCGATCCGCTTAAGCGGTCGGGAAGCGCCACGCACAATTCGGCCACCGCCATCTCGCCCTGCTCGAACAGCAGGTCGACAATCTGGCGCTCCCTCGGCGGCAACTTGTTTAGCATTCGGCCCTCCACGCTACATTTGTAGTGATGCTACATTTGTAGCGGGGGCGCAAGCCTATTTTCTACGAAACGACAACGGCGTTCTCGTCCCTCAACACTCTTCGAGCGGCTTGCCCTTCGTCTCCTTGAGAAACAATATCGTCACCACTGCCGACAATGCGGTGAAGCCGACCGCATACCAAAGCCCAGCATAGATATCCCCGGTGATCGCGACGATGGCGAAGCTGGTAACGGGCAGGAAGCCACCAACCCAACCGGTGCCGATGTGATAAGGCAACGACATGGCAGTGTATCGGATACGGGTCGGAAACATCTCCACCAATGCCGCAGCCTGAGGCCCGTAGAGCGCGGTCGCGGCGACGACGAACAGGGACAGAATAAGCAGAAGAGTCGGGTAATCGACTGCTTGCGGATCGGCAGTAGCCGGGAAGCCGGCGCCGAGGAGCTGCTGCTGGAGTTGCTCGCCAGTCGCGGCCTTGAGCGCCTTCAAAGCCGCCGCGTCGATCTGCTTGCCGTCCTCAACCGCAAGAGTGCTGTCACCAACGCGGATTGAGGTCGAACCATCGGGCGAGGTCGCCTCCCGATAAGAAATGCCGCGTGCGACGAGCAGGCTCTTGGCAATGTCGCACGCAGTGTCGAAGCGGCGGGTGCCAGTCGGATCGAATTGGGCTGAGCAGGTCGCCGGGTCGGTGACGACCATTACCGGACTGGCGCGCTGCGCCTCGACCAGCGCCGGGTTGGTAGCCGAGGCGATCATGTGCGAGCCGGGGAAATAGAGCGCGAGCGCAAGTAGCATCCCGCCAAGCATGACGGGCTTTCGCCCGACACGGTCGCTCAGCCAGCCAAAGAAGACATAAAGCGGCGCCGACACCACGGTCATTGCGATTAGCAGCATGTCCTTCGTCGCCCCCGGAAGGCCAAGCGACTTTTCAAGGAACACCTGCATATAGAAGAAAGTGAAATACCAGACGGCACCCTGGGCACACATGATCGCGAAGAAGGCGATCAGCACCTGCTTGAGGTTGTCGCGGCGGGCGAAGGCTTCGGTCAGAGGCGCGCTCGATACCTTTCCCTCTTCACGCAGTTTGGCGAATTGCGGACTTTCGGAAAGCTTGATCCGCATCCACAGCGAGATTCCGAGCAAGAACACCGATGCCAGGAATGGAATGCGCCAGCCCCAGTCGGCAAAGGCTTCCTCACCAAGCGCAGAGCGGGTTGCAACGATGACAAGCAGCGCGGCAAGCAAGCCAAACGAAGCCGACGATTGGATCCACCCGGTCGCAGCGCCGCGCTTGTCGTTGGCAGCATGTTCGGCGACGTAGATTGCGGCTCCGCCATATTCTCCGCCAAGTGCAGTGCCTTGGCAAATCCGAAGGAAGATGAGCAAGATCGGAGCAATAATTCCGGCCGTGGCATAGGATGGCAGCAGGCCAATGGCAAAGGTGGCGCCGCCCATCAGGCTTACGGTTGCCAGGAACGTTGCCTTGCGGCCGACGCGGTCCCCCATGGCGCCAAAGATGATGGCGCCCAACGGACGAAAAGCGAAGCCGACCGCGAATAGCGCAAGCGCGGCGATCAACGCCGAGGTTGGGTCGAGCCCGGCAAGAAACACCTTGGCAATCACCGGGGTCAGCGAGCCGAAGATGAA
>JALYRC010000072.1 GCA_030855555.1 Pseudomonadota bacterium | reverse complement strand
CCAGCGGCTCGGGGATAATCGCCGAGGAAATCATCCGCGCAGCCCCGCATTGGCTTTGGCCGTCTGTTCGATCGCGGCCTGGCGCCGAGCCGTGCGTTCGGCAAGCGTGCCGCCCCATGTCGTCTCAAGCGCCGCCAGACTCGCGTAGGCTTTTTCCTTGTCGAACAAAAAGGTCAGCACGTCCTTTGCGACCGGCGCTGCTGCGCGCGCTCCGCCAAGGCCATGCTCGATCACCACCGAGCAGGCGAAGCGCGGGTTTGCGGTCGGCGCGAAACAGACGAACAGCCCGTGGTCGCGATACTTCCATTCGCCAGATTGGCCGCGCTGGCCGCCGGTAATCTTGCGCACCTGGGCAGTGCCGGTCTTGCCGCCCATTTCAATCCCTGGAAGCATGATGCGGCTTGCTCCGGCGGTGCCGTCGCCATTGACCACTTCCCACATCCCGCCGCGAACGGCGTCGAGATGCTCCTGCGGGATGCCGAGCATGGGCGCGGCCTTGTCGCTGCGGCCGATCAGCCGCGGCTGGACATTGCGGCCCGACGCAATACGCGCCGACATAACGGCAAGCTGGAGCGGATTGACGATCAGATAGCCTTGGCCGATCGAGGCGTTCAGCGTGTCCGACGCCGTCCAGTCTGGGCGCTCGATGAGTTTCTTATTGTCGGCATAGCGCTTGAGCTTCCAGGCGCTGTCGGGAACGGTCCCGAAGCTCTGGCTTACGACCGGCAGGTCGAATTTCTGCCCCAGGCCAAGTCGCTTGGCCATTGGTGCGATCGCGTCATAGCCAATGCGGTGGCCCATTGCGTAGAAATAGGTGTTGCAACTCTTTGCGATCGCCCGGCGCATATTGACCGACCCGTGGCGACCAAGACAGCGGAAGAAGCGATTGCCCAGCCGGTAGCCGCCTGGACAATGCACCGTCTGGGAAGGGTCGATACCTGCAGCGAGGATTGCCAGCGCGCCCATTGGCTTGATCGTCGATCCGGGCGGGTAGAGCGCCGATAACGTCTTGTTGACCAACGGACGCCGCGGATCGTCCGCCAGCATGCTCCATTCGGTTCGGCCGATCCCGTCGGAGAAGCTGTTTGGATCGTAGGCGGGCATCGACGCCATGCACAGCACGTCACCGGTGATGCAGTCGATGACGGTGCAGCTGCCCGATTCCTCGCCGAGGCGCCGCGCCGCGAAATCCTGCAGCCCGGCATCGATCGACAGCTGCACCGCCGCGCCCGAGCGGTCGGGCTTGGGTTCGAGCTCGCGCACCAGCTTTCCGCGCGCGGTAAGCTCGACCCGCTGTCCGCCGGGCTGGCCACGCAGCTTGCTTTCAAGCGTCTTTTCAAGCCCTTCCTTGCCGATCTTGAATCCCGGTGTGACGAGAAGGGGGTTCTTGTCTTCCTCATACTCCTTGGCAGATGCGGCACCGACATAGCCTACAAGATGCCCCACAGCCGGCCCGGTCGGGTAGAAACGGGAGAAGCCGCGCGTCGGCTGGACTCCGGGCAATTCTGGCAGGCGCACGGTCACAGCGGCATAGCGCTCGTAAGCGACATTTTCCGCGACCTGCACGGGCTGATAGCCCTTGGACGAGCGCAATTCCTTGATGATGCGGTCGATGTCGTCGGTCGGAAGTTGAAGCAATTGCGCAAGCAGGCGCAGCGTCTCGGTTGGCCGCTCGAGTTGCTCGGGGATGATGTCGACGCGAAAATCGCTGCGGTTGATCGCAATCGGCTGGTTGTGGCGATCGACGAGCCAGCCTCGCCGAGGCGGGACGATGATCAGCTGCACGCGATTGCTCTCGCTAAGCAGCTTATAATGTTCGCCCTGGCTGATCGACAAATAGCCGAGCCGCGTAATCAGCCCGACGCCAAGCGCGACCTGCGCCCCCCCGACCAGCATCATCCGGCGCGAGTAAGTGAGCGACTGGTGCGCACCGGTGTAATTGACCGGCTTCAATTCCCCATCCTCCAGCGATCGAGTCGAGCCACTAGATAGGCTGCGATCGGGAAGCAGACGATGCCCACCAGGATTGCGGGCGCGACCTTGGCGAAATGGACCGACGCCCCGTCCAGTGCCGCAACTTGCCACTGCGCGACGATGAACAAGGCGACGAAGATCGCGGCCAGCACCCATTCGGTCCAATAATCGCGCCACATCGTTCGCCGGTCGATGACGTCGAAAGCAAGCATGAAGCTTGGCCATAAGGTAACCGCAAGGCCGATCGGTGCGCCGGTCAGCAAGTCGTGGACCAGCCCAAGCGGTGCAGCAAGCCAGGCTGGCCATGCGTCCGCACGAAGCATGCGCCAGGCAATCAGCATCAACAGGCCGACATCGGGCCACCAGCCATGGTTCGACATGATCGGAAGCACGGACAGGGCGGTCGCTAGCAGGACGCTGATCGCCGGGATGGACAAGGCCGCCCGCTTTGGCCCGCGCGTCAGGCTGGGACCGCGGGAAGGGGCCAGCGCCGAACGTCCCATCAGCGCACTTCCTCGGGCCGAGCCGCTTCGGCGATTGCGGCCGGCTCATAGGGTGGCTCAACAAGCGCGAAGCTGATCCGCCCGGGATCGGCCAGCGGCAAGGCGATTGCACCGTCGTCATCTAGCCGGACGATGCGCGCGATCGGCCACAGTGGCGGATAAAGCCCGCCAGTCCCGGAGGTGACGATGATGTCGTTCTTGCGGAACGGGTTGCGCCCGACTTCGAGCGGACGGACGTCGATCGTGCCGTCGCCGCGACCGGTGGCGATCACCGGCAAGCCGCCACGCACCAGTCGGGCAGGGACGATGTTAGCGCGGTCGCTGACGAGCAGCACGCGGCTTGCAAACGATCCCGCGTCGATCACGCGCCCGATCAGGCCATCGGCGGCGCGCACCGGCATTCCGACCTGGACGCCGTCGCTGCTCCCAACGGAGAGGATCGCGAAGCGCCGAGGCGAAGTGAAGGACGAACCGACCACGCGCCCGGCCGCGACCGTCTGCCGCCCGCGTTCGCGCAGCGCCAAAGCCCGCTTGAGTTCCTGATTTTCGAGCTGGATCGCTTTTGCCTCGACCATTCGCCGGAGCATCGCGCGGCGCTGCCGCTTGAGCTCGCCATTCTGCCGCGCGGCGTTCCAATAGTCGCCGGCGCCGCTGACGAGACCGGTGGCGGTGTCCGCGACTTCGTTAAGCGCGTTGGTGGCAGGGGAGGCGAAGTCGATCGCGGCCCCGCGCACGAGGGCATAGCTTTGCGGCGCGGCGAGCGACAATATGAGCATCAGCAGTCCGATGACGATCGCCGCGATGGTTGCGACGAAGCCGAAGAACAAGCCATATTGTGCACGCCGAGACCAGCCCGGGCGTATTCCCGCCGAGGCCACCATCATTTGAGCTACGCCGTCTGGAGGACGCCGCGGAACTGCTCTTCTTCGAGCGCGCGGCCAGTGCCTAGCGCCACGCAGGTCAGCGGATCCTCGGCCACGGTCACCGGAAGGCCGGTTTCATCGCGCAGCACCTCGTCGAGCCCCTGGAGCAGGGCGCCACCGCCGGTCAGCACGATGCCCTGATCGCAAATATCGGCGGCCAATTCGGGCGCGGTATTTTCGAGGGCGATGCGGACCCCTTCGACAATCGTTCCAACCGGCTCGGACAGCGCTTCGGCAATCTGACCCTGGTTGATCGATATTTCCTTGGGCACGCCGTTGACGAGATCGCGGCCCTTGATGTGGACCGTCTTGCCGATGCCGTCGACCGGCGGCTTGGCGATTCCGACTTCCTGCTTGATCCGTTCGGCAGTCGCTTCACCGATCAGCAGATTATGGTTGCGCCGGACATAGGATGAAATCGCTTCGTCCATCTTGTCGCCGCCGACACGAACCGAAGTAGTGTAGGCAAGCCCGCGCAGGCTGAGCACCGCGACTTCGGTCGTGCCGCCGCCGATATCGACGACCATCGAACCAATCGGCTCGGTGACCGGCATTCCGGCACCAATCGCTGCTGCCATCGGCTCCTCGATCAGATAGACTGCGCTTGCGCCGGCGTTGGAAGCGGCATCGCGGATCGCGCGGCGCTCGACCGACGTCGATCCGCTTGGCACGCAAATCACGATCTCGGGGAAGCGCCAGGCGCGCATCTTGCCGCCATGGACCTTGTGGATGAAGTGCTTGATCATCTGCTCGGCGACATCGATGTCGGCGATGACTCCGTCGCGTAAGGGCCGGATCGCTTCGATCTGGTCGGGGGTCTTGCCCATCATCAACTTGGCGTCATTGCCGACGGCCTTGACCTTCTTGACCCCGTTGATCGTCTCGATCGCAACAACCGACGGTTCGTTGAGGACGATCCCGCGGCCGCGCACATAGACCAACGTATTGGCCGTACCGAGGTCGATTGCCATGTCGTGCGACATCCATTTGAACCAGCGTGCCCAGAACATGCTTAACCCCGTCTATTTCGTTTGGCTGAAAACAAGACCGGCGCCCGCGCCGCCGGATTCACTAAACCTTATTCAAACCTCTGTGAAAGCAGCGTGAATTCCGTGGTTAATTCAGCGCTTCGCACGAAGCTCGGGATTGGGCTAGGAGCATTAACATGTCAATAAGAAGGCTCCCTTCAGACCTCATCAATCGCATCGCCGCGGGCGAGGTCGTCGAGCGTCCGGCAAGCGCCTTGAAGGAGCTGGTCGAGAATAGCCTCGACGCCGGCGCGCGCCACGTCACCATCCGGCTTGCGGCGGGAGGGCTCGACCTGATCGAAGTCAGCGACGACGGCAGCGGGATGGCCCCGGCGGAGATGCATCTCGCTCTCGAACGCCATGCCACATCCAAATTGCCCGACGATCGGATCGAAGACGTCACCAGTTTCGGCTTCCGCGGCGAGGCCTTGCCCTCGATCGCCAGCGTTGCCCGGCTGACGCTGGACAGCCGCGTCGCCGGGCAAGACGGCTGGCGCATCGAGAGCGACCATGGCGCCAAGGCCGGGGAGGGTCCGGCCGCCTTGCCCCCGGGCACGCGCATCCGCGTCGCGGGTCTCTTCGACAAAGTCCCTGCACGGCGCAAGTTCCTGCGCAGCCCGCGCGCCGAATATGGTGCCTGCCTCGATGCCGTGCGGCGGCTCGCAATGGCGCGCCCCGACGTTGGCTTCCGCCTCGAACATGACGGCCGAAGGGGGCTTTCGGTGCAGCCGTCCGACGCACCGACGCGGGTCGCCGCCTTGCTTGATCGCGAACTCG
Source organism: Pseudomonadota bacterium (assembly GCA_030855555.1). Classification (GTDB taxonomy): domain Bacteria; phylum Pseudomonadota; class Alphaproteobacteria; order Sphingomonadales; family Sphingomonadaceae; genus Sphingomicrobium. The sequence goes on along the minus strand of JALYRC010000072.1, from coordinate 12,789 downwards.
AGCGCCACGGGCTTGGCATCGACTGCCTGCGCGACGGGCTGCGCCTCACCGGCGTCGTCAGCCTGCCGACCTTCAACCGCGGCATGGCCGACCATCAATTCCTGTTCGTCAATGATCGACCGGTCAAGGACCGCCTGCTCGTCGGCTCGCTGCGCGCTGCCTATCGCGACCTGCTGGCGCGCGATCGCCACCCCGTGGCGGCGCTGTTCGTCGAGGTGCCATCCAGCGAAGTGGACATCAACGTCCATCCCGCCAAGACCGAAGTCCGCTTCCGCGATCCTGCCGCAGTGCGCGGGCTGATCGTCGGTGGCCTTCGCGCTGCGCTCGACGAGGCCGGCCATCGCAGCGTGGCCCGGGAACAATATGCCGCGCCGGTGGCCTGGACCTCGGCTCCGCCCTCCCGTCTGTGGGAGGGGCCGGGGCAGGGTCCATCAGTGGACGGTCAATTTAGCCTCCAGAGTCATGGCCCCTCATATCCCTCAAAGGGCGGCGCGGCGTCTGGTGGCGTTCGCGAGGCGTCTTCCGACTTCGCACCCGCCGCCCGCGCCGAGCCCGCCACTGCACCCGTGCCCGCATTCCCGCTCGGTGTCGCGCGCGGGCAGGTCGCGGCGACCTATATCGTTGCCGAAGCCGAGGACGGGCTCGTCATCGTCGACCAGCATGCCGCGCACGAGCGGCTCGTGCTCGAACGCATGCGCGCCGCCGCCGGCGAAGGCGCGAGCGTCGCCCGCCAGTCCTTGCTCCTCCCAGACGTGGTCGAAATGGATGAGCCCGATTGCGATCGGCTTGAGGAAGCGGCTCCCGAGTTGGCAGGGCTGGGGCTGGAAATCGAACGCTTCGGAGCGACCGCCATGCTGGTCCGTGCCACTCCGGCGCCACTCGGCAAGGCCGACGTGCCGGGCCTGCTTCGCGATCTCGCTGCCGAACTGGCGGAAATAGGCACGGCACTGACCCTGCGCGACCGCCTCGACCATGTCGCCGCGACCATCGCCTGCCACGGATCGGTGCGTGCCGGGCGCATCTTGTCGGTTGCCGAAATGAATGCCTTGCTGCGCGAGATGGAAGTCACGCCCCGGTCGGGCCAGTGCAATCACGGCCGCCCGACCTGGGTCAAACTCGCCCACGGCGACATCGAACGCTTGTTCGGAAGAAAATAGAGACAAGTATCAATCGTAGCATCGAGGAAATTGAAGGCCCGCCTATCGACCAGAAATGGCGGGCCTTCTACTTATCAGCTCGCGCAGTGGGAGCTGTCCCGAGCCCGGCCGGAATAGCGTTAAATCGCCAACGAAACCTTGGAGCTTATTCCATTTCGGACCCTTGATCGCCCTCCTTCATCTTCGACACACTTCGCCGTCATCACCTGACAATATCCGTGTAAAGGAAGCGGGCGAGGTGCCGATCATTACCCCGCTGGACCCGCAGCGCCGCAGTTGAAAGCGGACCTTGCGCGCCCGAAAGTCGAGCGAAACGCGCCGAAACGTATCCAGCAAGTCGGTCCCAAGCAACAAAGCGGGCTCCTCGGAAAGGCCGAACAATTGGAATGGCGGTGCGTCGGCGAACGCGATCGGCACGTTACGCAGGGTCACCTTGCCGATCCGAAGCTCGTCAACGAGCGCCAATTGCATTTTGATCTTCACCCCGGTGACGCCGGTCGCCTCGATCGGGACAAACTTGTCGCGATTGCCACGTATCAACGCGTCACGCAGCTTGAGATTGCCAATCGTAATTTCCGAACCGGTGTCGATAACCGCCTTCAACGAGCGTCCGGCTGCGCTGACCTGGGTCAGGATGAGCTGTCCGCGGCGGCGCCGCGCCGTGACGACGATTTCGCCCCGCACCATGGTCGCAGGCCGCCGCGCGTCCTCGACCTTGATGAGGCGTTTCTCGAAATCGAGCATCAGCCTTTGCTCGACCAGAGCGTCGATTCCGATAATTCCGTCACTACCCATGTCGCGCTCGAGCAAGACAGGAAGCTGGAGATTACGAATGGTGGTCGTGCCAAGTGAGATCTCGTCGACCAATGCACGATCGACGCGCGTTCTGGCCGTCATGCTGTTCAGGATCGCCGGCGTGCCGGGCGGCAGGTTCAGTTCGCGAGCAATGCGCGTGCCGACGACGGAACTGTCAGCGCCGCTGTCGACCAGGAAACGATAAGGGCCACGGCTGTTTACGCGGACATCAACGGTCATCCGCGTTTCGTCCTTGCGCGCCTTTATATCCTGCCCGCCAATAGCCAGCGCGTTGTCGATCGACGCTGGCGGAAGGGGCGGAATATTGGATGGTGGACGAGGAGTTGGTTGCGCCCTCACCGACACGGGCTGGCCCGCCGCCACTTGCGCTGACATTGCGAGGCAGATCACCCCCACGGCCAGGACCGATATGCAGCGAGGGATAAGCAAGCGCTTCCTTCCGTGAGGTTTCCCGTTCCAGCTATACCTCACGCGATCACCTTTGCACCCCACGGAGACAGGCGAAAGATAATATGTTACGCTGCCGGTTCACCGCAGGGGAGAAGCGCGATGGCGATCGAGGATAAGGGCTATTTTGCGCGCCGCGCCGCCGAAGAAGCGGAACTGGCGTTAGCTGCGCAGGACCCAGCGGCAGCGGAGGCGCATCGCAAGCTGCAGCGCAACTATACCGAGCGCGCATCAATGGGCGAGCGGCAGATGCAGCCGAGCGAACCAATCGGTTAATCGCCGAACAATCGCTTCAGGCTTGCCCGCGCCTGCTCGACCGGAAGAGCTGACGATCGACTGCGCTCCGCCCGAAGTATTGGATAATTCGACGCTGCTTCGCCCGACAATCCTGCCGCAAACTCACCGCTGCGGATGTCGGCCAGGACCGCGCGCATTTCGCTTCGCACGCGTTCGTCGACGATTCGCGGTCCGCCGGTGACGGCACCCAGTTCGGCAGTATTGCTGATTGCCCGGCGCATCCCGGCGATACCTCGCGCCTCGATCAGCTCGGCAAGCAGTTTCAGCTCGCCGACGCATTCCATATAGGCGACTTCCTCGCTGATCCCGGCCTCGACCAAAGTATCGTAACCGGCGATGAGAATTTCGGGTACTGCCCCCCACACGACTGCCGCTTCGTTGAATAAATCGGCATCGCATTCCTCGGCAAAACTCGTCGCCATAAGGCCGCAGCGCCCGCATCCCAGTGCCCGCCCATAAGCAAGCGCGAGTGCTTCCGCACCACCGCTGGCGTCCTGCGCGACGGCGTAAAGCGCGGCCATTCCCTTGCCCTCAAGATAGAGCGATCGAAGCGCTGTGCCCGGGCCTTTGGGCGCAACCATGATCACATCGAGGTCGGCGCGCGGGACGATCTGCTGGAAGCGGATTGCGAAGCCATGGCTGAAGCCAAGCGCCGCGCCTCGGGCAAGCTGCGGCTCTATCGAACGATAAAGCGGGCCGAGCGTCTCGTCCGGCGCAAGCAGCATGACCAGCCGCGCGCTGGCCACGGCATCATCGATGGACGCGCTGGAAATGCCGTCTTGGGCGGCGCGCGCTGCGCTCGGCGAGCTGGGACGAAGCCCGACCACAACCTCGATCCCGCTATCGGCCAGGTTAAGCGCCTGGGCGCGCCCCTGATTGCCATAGCCAATGATGGCCACTTTCTGCCCCGCCAGCGGGGCTTGGTCGATGTCGGCGTCGCGGAGCAGGTTCATATCGGCTGGCTAGCGCGTCCCCTCGAACAGCGCCAGCGCCCGCGCCGGGTCGTCAAGCGCTTCGGTCCAGCGCGGCCAGTCGGACGGGGGCTGGCGCGCGAACCAAGTATATTGGCGCTTGGCATATTGCCGTGTCGCAATCTGCCCGGCAGCGACAGCCTGCTCGCGGGTCGCCGTCCCCTCAAGCAGCGAAGCGAGCTCGCGCACCCCGATTGCGCGCATGACCGGCAGGTCGGGGTCAAGCTTGCGCGCCAGCAAGGCTTCGACTTCGCCAAGCGCGCCCTGGTCCACCATCTCGCCAAAGCGCCGGTCGCAGCGCTCGCCTAGCCATTCGCGCGGCGGCAGCAGGATCAGCGGGCCCAAGGCAATCGCGTCGCCGATCCCGCCGCTCCGGTTCTCCTGCCACTCGGCAAGCGTGCGGCCCGACGAGCGTACCACCTCGAGCGCCCGCGCAATCCGCGTCGAATCGCCCGGATTAAGCCTTGCCGCGGCCAAAGGATCGAGCGGTGTCAGCGCGGCGAAATTATCCGCCACGCTTGCCGCGCGCACTTCGGCCCGGATCGCCGGGTCGATCGCTGGCACGGGTGCAATCCCGTCGAGCAAAGTCCGCAAATATAGTCCGGTGCCGCCAACCAGGATCGGCAGCCGTCCTTCGGCGTGAATTGCTGATATCTCCCTCCGCGCAAGATCGGCCCACGCCGCGGCCGAGCAGGGATCAGCGCCATCCCGTACGCCGTAAAGCCGATGCTCGGCGCGCTGCCGATCGCCGGGGGAGGGGGCGGCGGAGAGGATCGGCAGGTCGCGATACAGTTGTGCGCTGTCGGCGTTGACGATCACGCCATCGCGCGCTTCGGCCAGCGCCAGAGCAACCGCCGACTTGCCGCTCGCGGTCGGACCGGCGATGAGTGCGACGGGAGGGAGCGACTTCGTGACCATGATGACGCTGATAGCAGCCGACCGGCTCGACGAAAGGCTGCTTCGCGCTGCCCTCGATCGCCTGAGCGGCGCCCGCTTAAGTGTCTGGGTCGAGCCCGGTAGCGCCGTGGATCTGCACGCTGCCACTTCGCCGGAAGAAATGCGCGCCGCTTATGAAAAGTGGGAAGGGGTTGATGTCGTCGTCCACCCCCCCGGGCCGCGCGAGAAAAAATTGCTCGTCGCCGACATGGATTCGACCATGATCGGGCAGGAATGCATTGACGAACTTGCCGATTATGCCGGTCTGAAGCCGCAAGTCGCTGCAATTACCGATCGTGCCATGCGCGGCGAACTCGACTTTGCCGATGCCTTGCGGGAGCGCGTGGCTTTGCTTGCCGGGCTCGAACAAAGTGCAATCGGCCGCTGCCTTGCCGACAGGGTTCGGCCGAGCCCGGGCGCAGCGACGCTGGTGCGCACGATGCGCGCGCGCGGGGCAATGACGCTGCTTGTCTCGGGCGGATTTACCGCTTTTGCCGAGCCGGTCGCTGAAATGCTCGGCTTCGATCGGGTCGAGGCCAATGTGCTCGACGCGCATGGGGGCCTGCTGACCGGCACCGTCTCGGGCCGAATCGTCGATTCCGCCTTTAAGGCACAGGCGCTGATCGAGGCTCGGGACTCACTCGGCATAACCGCTGATGCCGTAATGGCGGTCGGCGACGGCGCCAATGACGGCCCAATGATCGAAGCGGCGGGGCTTGGCCTTGCCTATCGCGCCAAGCCCGCTCTGGCCGCGCTCGCCGACGCTCGGCTCGACCACCATGGCCTCGACGCCTTGCTGTGGGTACAGGGAATCGGGCGTGACGAATGGGTGCTGGGCTAGCGCGCCGCGACCGGGAAACAGGCCTGTCCGCTTAGTCCCGCGCAAGCCGAAGCCGCTGCGGCCCGGCTGGCATAAGGCCCGATCTGAAGCCTAATCACCTTGCCCGCAGGCACATAAAAAGCCTGCCGCCCGGCTACTTTGCCGCGCAGCTTTGTGAAAAGAGCTTCGGCGCTGCTTCGCTGTCCGAACGCGCCAAGCTGGATTCGCCAATCGCCCGAAGCTGGGAATGGCGCCATGAGCGCGACCGGCGTTGGAGCGGGCAGGGGCCGGGCGGTCTTCGCAGGCGCGACCGCCACCGCTTTCGGGACCGGCCCTTGCCGCGCCTTGACCATCGCCAGTGCCATTGCAGTTCCCTTGGCGCGCTGGTCGCGCGTCATGGTCGCGTCCATGTCGGTCAGCGTATCCTTGGCGCCAGCCATTCCCTGTGCCGCGGCGCGACTGACATAGGCATATGCCGACACCGGATCGGCCGCGACCCCGTCGCCATTATAAAGCGCCACGCCATATAGAAGCAGCGACCGCGGCTCGCCGCCTGCTGCCGCCAGCTTGATCCAGCGCATCGCGCCAGTGCGATTGCCGTTCTGGAACATCAGGATGCCGAGTGTTGCCGCGGCGTCGACATGTCCGTTGCGGGCCGCTTGCTCAAGATATTGATAGGCACGGCCGAGGTCGATTGCGACACCCTTGCCCAGCCGAAAGGCTTGGCCAAGATTGAATGCGGCGTCGGCATCGCCGCGCGCGGCAAGCGGCGTCCACACTGCCACCGCTGTGGCATGGTCGCCTTTCTGCCACGCCTCGATCCCGGCACGAACGCTTTGCGCCGGAGCGGGGACGGCGAGCATCAGCGCGGCGCCCAGACCAATAGCTGCCCTCATCTTCATGCTCCCGTCTCCATCGGGGCGACTGTGCCAAGCTGCGGGCCGCACAACAAGGTCGGGTCAACATTAACCAATAATTAGAGCCTTGGGCGTCACATGACCCGCATATGGCCGTCAAATTTGGGCGAGGGGAATAGAATGCGCGTTCTTGCAATGGCATCGCAGAAGGGCGGGTCGGGGAAAACGACCTTGTCTGGCCACCTTGCGGTGCAGGCGCAGCTGGCTGGTGCCGGCCCCGTCTGTCTAATCGATATTGATCCGCAAGGGTCTCTTGCCGATTGGTGGAACGAACGTACCGACGATATGCCGGCATTTGCCCAGACCACCGTGGCGCGACTGTCGTCCGATCTAGAAGTGCTTCGTCAGCAGGGCTTTCGCCTCGCCGTCATCGACACGCCGCCGGCAATTACCATGGCGATCCAGTCGGTCATTGCGGTGGCCGAACTGATCGTAATCCCGACCCGCCCGAGCCCGCACGATCTTCGCGCCGTCGGCGCCACCGTCGATTTGTGCGACCGCGCCGGCAAGCCTTTGCTGTTCGTCGTCAACGGCGCGACGCCCAAGGCGAAAATCACCTATGAAGCCGCCGTCGCGCTTTCGCAGCACGGCACCGTCGCCCCCGTCACGCTTCACCACCGCACCGATTTTGCGGCCTCGATGATCGACGGCCGCACGGTGATGGAGGTCGATCCCAACGGCCGCTCGGCGCGCGAAGTGACCGAGCTGTGGGATTATATCTCCGACCGGCTCGAGAAGAATTTCCGCCGCACCGTATTTGCGGCCCCCGGAGCCGCTGCCCCGATCACGCCGCGTCCCGTCGGTGGCTTCGGCCGCCGCGTTGCTGGCCAGTAAGGAGTGTCCGTCGTGGGTGAACCCAAGGCATTTGCCAGCCTCTCCTCCGGGCTCCTTGCGCGCAAGGGCGCTGCTCGTCCGGCAATGCGTCCGCAGGGCTTCGGCCAGGTTGGCGCCGGGCTTGAGGATCTCGGCTGGAACGACATGGGCTTCGAAGCGCCCAAGCCGGCAATCGCCGCAGTGCGCGACGACCGCCACGATGCGTTCGGCGATCAATTGTCCGAGCCCGCGCTGCGCAACCCGCTTGCCGCTTTGACGCCGTCCGGCCTTTCGCCAATCCCTTCGCCGGTCCACGACCAGCATGCGGAGATCGCTGATCGCTTTGCCGGCTACACCGAGCAATCGGGCGACGACGAGGAAATCGACGAAACCGCCGAACTCTATGATCCGTCGGCCGATGCTGCCGTGAGTGCGGAAGAGGAGGATTCCGACGAGCTTCTTCTCGACGCGCCGGTGCTGGCGATCAAGCCAGCCCGCGCCTTTATCACGCCGCTTGCTGCACCCGCACCGGCACCTGCGCCCGCACCGGCAGCATTCGTCGAGGTCCGTGCTGCGTCAGTTAGTGCACCACGGCCGCGCGCAGCAGCCGGAAGCAAGGCCAAGGCCGCGTTCACGCTGCGGCTCGATGCCCAGCGTCACCTCAAGCTGCGCCTGGCCTGCGCCGTCACCGGCCGCTCGGCTCAACTATTGGTGACCGAAGCGCTCGACAGCCTGCTTGCTTCGATACCGGAACTGGATTCGATGGCCGATCGCGCACCGCCCAAACAAGCGCAGCGCTGAACGCAAAATTTAGGGAGTTCGAACCATGGCAAAACGGCAAATCTGGGGACGTACCCTTACGGCGATCGGCCTGGTTGGCGTGCTTGCGGCCTGTTCCAATTCCTTGTCCGGACCCAAGAGCGCATCGACCACCGTCGATGTTTCCAAAGTCGGTCTGGCGATGCGGGCGCAGGCGGCACTTGCCACCAATGATCTCGCAACTGCGGTCAGCCTTGGCGAAGCCGCCGTCGAACATCGGCCAAACGATTCGAGCTTCCGGGCTTTGCTCGGCAACATCTACCTCGCTTCGGGGCGCTATGCTTCGGCGGAGCGCTCTTACCATGACGCGCTCACGCTGGCCGCGCCGGACCCGCAGGTCGTCCTTAAATATGCTTTGGTGCAAATCGCCCAGGGCAAGACCGATCAAGCCGTCGCAATGCTTGGCGAAGCCCAATCCCTGCTCGACCCAGCCGATCTTGGCCTTGCCCTCGCCATCGCCGGTCGTGCCAACGATGCGATCGCGGTACTTGAGCCGGCCGCCCGTTTACGCGGTGCCGATGCGCGCACCCGCCAGAACCTCGCTTTGGCCCATGCGCTTGGCGGCGATTGGCAATCGGCGCGGATCATCGCGTCGCAAGATCTTGCCGCGGACTTGGTCGAGGGGCGCATGGCCGAATGGCTTGCAATGGCGCGTCCGGGACAGGCAAGTGCCCAGGTAGCCGCCTTTATCGGCGTACAGCCAGTCGCTGATCCCGGTCAGCCGACGCGGCTTGCGCTTGCCAAGCCAGCCAATGCGACTCGCGCGGCAGCCGTTGCCGTGCCGCAGCCGACACCCACCTTCGTCGCGCCGCAGCCTGCGCCCATCGCTTATGCACCGCCCGTCGAGCCGCTTGAGCAATATGCCGAGATCGTCCCCCCGCCCATGCCGCCAATGCCGGTCGCGGAAGTGGAGCCGAAGCCAAAGCGCGTCGCCGAGACACTCCGTCCCAAGCCGGCTGCGGCCGCACCGCGCAAGGTCGCTGCAAAGGCCCCGCGCCCGGCATTGTCGCCTGCCGCGGCTCGCCTGACCCAATCGCTTCCCGAGCTTCGTCGCAATGCGGCGCTTCGCTCCGGGGCATCGAATAGCCGCGCGGTGGTCCAGCTCGGCGCGTTCGACAAGCGCGAATTTGTTACCGGCGCATGGAATCGCGCAGCAGGCCGCCATGCCGCGCTTCGCAATTACACCCCGGTCACTGCCCGCTTCGACAGCGGCAAGGGCACTTTCTATCGCTTGTCGGTGAAGGGATTCGCGAGCGACCGCGAAGCGGCCCAATTGTGCAATGCGCTCAAGCGTGCCGGAACCAGCTGCTTCGTCCGCGCCGCCTTCAACGACGCTCCGGTGCGGTTGGCGCTGCGCTAAAGTCGGCGGCCGGCGGTCAGCCGGTCGAGGCACGCCATGCGGACCGCGACCCCCATCTCGACCTGCCTGACGATCAGCGAGCAGGTCGGATGATCCGCTAAATCGCCGTCGATTTCGACCCCGCGGTTGATCGGGCCGGGGTGCATGATCACTGCTCCGTCGGCGGCACGCGCAAAGCGCTCGGCGGTCAGGCCGAAGCGGGCCAGATACTCGCCCGGCGCATCGCCAAGATTCTCTGCCATTCGCTCCCGCTGCACGCGAAGCATCATCACCACGTCGGCACCGGCGACTGCTTCGTCGATGCCGCTGGCGCCTTCGAGCTCGTCGGGCAAAAGCGATGGCGGACCGGCAAAGCGCAGCTCGGCCCCAAGGCGGGTCAGCAAAATGGCATTGGATCGCGCCACGCGGCTGTGCTTGATGTCGCCGCAGATCGCGACCTTCAGACCCTCGATCCGCCCGAAGCGATCGCGGATTGTTGCAGCGTCTAACAGCGCCTGGGTCGGATGCTCTCCAGTCCCGTCCCCGGCATTGATCACCGGGCAATCCATGACCGCCGCGACATCCGCCGGCGCACCGCTTGTGCCATGGCGGATAACCAGCGCGTCAGGCCGCATGGCATTAAGGGTCCGGGCCGTATCCTCAAGCGTCTCGCCCTTCTTGATCGAGCTATGCTCGACCTGCATTGTCACGACCTGCGCCCCAAGCCGATTGGCCGCGATCTCGAAACTGAGCAGGGTCCGAGTCGAATTTTCAAAGAACGCATTGACGATCGTCAGTCCGTCGAGACGGCGGTCGTTGCGCCGCGGCTGGCGATTATAGGCAAACCAGCGCTCGCCCTCGTCGAGGATGAAGGCAATATCGGCGTCGCTGAGCGAATCGATGCTGAGCAGGTCCACGAGCGAGCGGTCTAGTCGTGCGGCCCGGACTTTGCCAGCCACTTGCGCATGTCATTTAACAAGTAGATAAACCTTGGTTAACAGTTGGGGGGGGGCCGCCGATGACCGATCAGATGATGGTACCGACGTCGCAGCGGTTGGAGTCGCTCGACTTCATCCGTGGTTGCGCCTTGTTTGGCATTTTGATGATGAACATCGTTGGCATGGGCTTGGGTTCCGCCTACGATAATCCGACCATCGCGGGCGGCGCTACCGGGATCAATTTGTGGACCTGGCTGGTTATTAACATCGGCTTCGAAGGCACTCAGCGCGCGCTCTTCTCGATCTTGTTCGGAGCCGGAGTGATCCTACTGAGCAGCAGGATGGAAGCCTCCGGCCGACCCGACAGCGGGGACGTTTTTTTCCGCCGGAACCTGTGGCTGATCGGTTTCGGCCTGGTCAACAGCTGGATCCTGCTGTGGACGGGGGACATCCTCTATTATTACGGCGTCACCGCGCTGTTTCTTTATGTTTTCCGGAAGCTTCCTGGGAAAACGTTGCTGACACTCGGCATCGGCGCCTTGCTACTGGGTGCGGCGTGGAGCGCGCTCGACGTTTCAAACGATTTAAACGAGCATCGCAAATATGAGGCGGCCGCGGCGGTCGCGGAACCGCTTCGGACCACCGAGCAGAAGGACGCGATCAAGGAATTTCAAAAGGCCGAGCGCGCGCCTCTCGAACGATTCGAGAAATTGCGGAAAGCGACCGCTGTTTCTTATTGGAGATCGCTGGAAGCGCGAGCGCCGCGAATAGTTCACGCGCAATCCTATGATCTATATCGCTATTTCTTCGATATTTTCGGGATGATGATGATCGGCATGGCGCTGTTCCGGCTGGGCGTGCTGACGCTCGAGGCGCGGACACGGACCTATGTCGCGATGACCCTGGCGGGCTATGCGATTGGCTTAACCATCAACATACTCGAAGCGCGCTGGATCATGGGCAACGCCTTTTCTCAGCTGTCCTATGCGGAGGCATCGGTCAGCTACGACCTCAGCCGATTTACAATGACAATGGGCCATCTGGGGTTGTTGTGCCTGTTCCTGCGATCGGGGATACTGCCGTTCGTGAGGCGGTCGATGGCGGCGGTCGGTCGGATGGCCTTGACCAATTATCTGACCCATTCGGTAATCGCGCTGGTGATCTTCGTGTTGCTCGGCTGGTTCGGGGAGTTCCAGCGGCATCAGCTATATTTCGTGGTGGTGTCGGTGTGGGCCGCGCAGTTCCTCCTCAGCCCGATCTGGCTTCGGCACTTCCACTTCGGGCCTGTCGAATGGCTGTGGCGCTACCTGACGTACGGCGAGCGGCCAGCGTTCCGGAAGGCCGCGGCGCGGCCACCGACGGGGGCGATGCCGCAACCGGCTTAGGCGCCGGGAAGGTGCGATAGCGCGTCGATCGCGCCTTGCAGGATGTGCGCCGCGGCGTGCGCATCGATCTTTCCTGCCCGCTTCGCGCGGCTCATGTCGGCCTCGATCATCGTCCGTTCGACCGCCACCGTCGACCAACGCTCGTCCCACAGCAGCAACGGAAGGTTGAGGACCAGCAGGTTGCGGGCGAATGCGCGCACCGACTGGGTCCTCGGCGAATCGGTGCCGTCGAGGTTTAGCGGCAGGCCGATCACCAGTCCCGACAGCCCGTGCTGCCCGATGAAAGTCTTCAGCATTGCAAGATCGGCGGCGAATTTGGTTCGCAAGAGCGTCCCAGCAGGCGTCGCGAAGCTCCACGTGGCGTCGCATGTCGCAAGCCCGATCGTTTTGGTGCCGACGTCGAGCCCGCCGAGCCGCGCGCTGGCAACCGCTGCGAAATCGGCGGCAGCGAGGTAGATCACGCGCGGAACGCCTTCAGCCGGCGCTCGACATCGGCGCGGATCGATCCCCAGAACAAGGCGTAATCATAAACGTGATAATTATTGCCTGGCAGGACGTAAGGACCAAGCGCCGGGATCGCGCCACTGATCATCAGGAACCCGTCCTCGCAGCGCGCGCCAACCTGCCCGACTGCAAGCGTCGCACTGGCAAGGTCCGCGGTCGGGACAAGCGTTCCCGCATTGGCGCCGGGAGCGGCAGCAGTGTCGCGCGCGCCGCTGATCGGATTGACGCACAGCATGTCCTTGCGCTCACGCAACATGCCGTTGGTCGACTTCGATCCGACCCAATTGTCCAGGACCAGCGAGGTATTGGCGGGCTCGGCGAAGCTCTGCCACGACAGCACGCAGCCCGTCTGGTCGGGGGCGTTGCACGGGGGCAGCCCCGTCGGCGCGAGATCGGCGCTTACCGATAGCGGCCAGCCAACGACATAGGCCGCGACGAGTCGGTGCTTAATCGCGGCGCGGCGATCGATCAGCAGCCGCGACAGGTGAAGCGCGCCTTGGCTATGCCCCGCGAGTATGATTGGCATATCCGCCGGCTGGGCCGCGATGAAGGCGTCAAACGCTTTGACGACGTCGCCATAGGCAAGGTCGAGCGCCTTGGTCGCATCGTCGTTCTTGAGCAGGAACGCCC
>JALYRC010000071.1 GCA_030855555.1 Pseudomonadota bacterium | reverse complement strand
CCCGCCGCACAATGTCGGCGAGCTGATCGAGGCGGCGGCGCACCTAATCGACAATCCGGGGGCGGACGACCGCGACCTGATGGATTTCGTCCAGGGGCCCGACTTTCCCACCGGGGGGGTGCTGGTCGACGGGCGCGAGGCGATCGGCCAAGCTTACAAGACGGGGCGGGGAAGTTTCCGGGTTCGCGCCAAGATCTCGGTCGAGCGCGAGAAGGGCGGGGGGTGGCATCTGCTCGTCTCGGAAATTCCTTATGGGGTGCAAAAAGGAAAATTGATCGAAGCGATTGCGGGGCTGATCGGGGACAAGAAACTCCCGATTCTTGCCGATGTGCGCGACGAGAGCGACGACCAGGTGCGGATCGTGCTCGAGCCGCGCTCGCGGACGGTCGATCCCGAATTGCTGACGGAGAGCCTGTTCCGGATGAGCGAATTGGAAGTGCGCTTCCCGCTTAATCTTAACGTGCTCGACAAGAACCGGACGCCGGGGGTGATGAGCCTGAAGCAGGCGCTGCTGGCGTGGCTCGAGCATCAGATATTGGTGATGCTGCGGCGGAGCAGCACGCGGATCGGCAAGATCGACGACCGGCTGGAATTGCTCGACGGTTATCTGATCGCGTTTTTGAACCTCAACCGGGTGATCGAGATCATCCGCACCGAGGATGAGCCGAAGGTGGTGATGATCGCCGAGTTCGGATTGAGCGATCGGCAGGCGGAGGCGATCTTGAACATGCGGCTGCGCTCGCTGCGGCGGCTCGAAGAGTTTGAGATTGGCAAGGAGCGGGCCGCGCTGGCCAAGGAGCGCGAGGGGCTTGCCGCGCTGATCGAAAGCCCGGTCAAGCAGAGGAACCGGCTCAAGAAGGATCTGGCCGCGGTGGGGGTGGCTTATGCCGGGGACGAGCGGCGGACCCTGTGCATGGAATGCGGGCCGGCGCGCGAGCTCGACTGGAGCCAGATGATCGAGAAGGAACCGATCACGGTGATCCTGTCGCAGCGCGGCTGGATCAAGGGGCTGCGCGGGCATGTCGCGCTGAGCGAAGTGGCGGAGATGAAGTGGCGCGAGGGGGACGGGCCGCACCTCGCCTTCCATGCGCAGACAACCGACAAATTGCTGGTCATGGCCGACAATGGGCGGGTCTATACGCTGAGCGGGGACAAGTTGCCCGGCGGGCGCGGGTTCGGCGAGCCGCTGCGCCTGACGATCGACCTCGAGGCCGAAGCCGAAGTGATCGCGATGATGGTGGTGCGCGGGGACACGCGGCTGCTGGTGGCGTCGAGCGACGGGCGCGGGTTCGTGACCACGGGCGAGGCGGTGATTGCCGAGACGCGCAAGGGCAAGCAATTGGTCAATCTGCGCAGCGGGGCCAAGGTCGCGTTGCTGCGGGCGGTGGCGGCAAGCGCTGACGCGGTCGCGGTGATTGGCGAGAATCGCAAGATGCTGGTGTTCCGGCTGGACGAGTTGCCCGAGCTTGGGCGCGGGTCGGGGGTGCAACTACAGCGCTACCGCGACGGGGGCTTGAGCGATGCGATCAGCTTTGCGATCGGCGACGGGATAAGCTGGCCATTGGGCGGGGACAGCGGGCGGGTGCGGACCGAAAGCGACCTCACCCCGTGGCGCGCGATCCGCGGCGCAAGCGGCCGGATTGCTCCGAACGGTTTTCCGCGAAACAATAAGTTCGCGTAAAACCGAGCTTCGTGCTCGTCATGCCCCCGGCATGACTGCGCGCGGCGCTTCCCGCGAAACAATAAATTCGTCTGAAGCGGCGCTCTGGCGTGACGATGCATTAACCTGTGGCGGTTAATGCGGGCTCATGCAGGCTGATAATATCCGCTCGGTAACGCCGCAAGGCGTGCGCGATGTGGCCGCGAATGGAACGTCGCAACCGCATCCCGATGCGGACGGCATTGCATTGCTGGCCGCGCTTCCGCTTGCCGCGGCGATCGTCGGCGTAACGTCGAAGGGCGTCCTCAAGCTTATCCAGCGCAACAAGCAGTTCGACGAGGTCATTGCCCAGACCGGCGACGAGGCGATGATGAGCGGCGATTTCCGCAACTGCGTCCACCTCCAGATCGCGCAATTGATGACGCTTTTCCTGGCCGATGGCGCGGCGTCGAGCGAGCTCGAATTTTGCGACGGAAACGGGATTGGCGCGCGCCATTTCCGATTGAAGCTGGCGCCGCTTGCGCGTGATCCCGACCGCGGCAGCCCGCGTTGCCTGGTGTGCCTGATCGATCGCACGGTCGAGGTTCGCGCCGAGCGCTCGCTTCGCGCCGAAATGCTGCGCGACAGCCTGACCGGCCTGCCCAACCGGCTGAGCTTTACCGAAGCGGTCGAAAGTGCCGGCGGGCTGCCGGGCGAGAAGCGCGGTCACAACCATGCCGTGCTGGTGGTCGACATGCGCCGCTTCAGTCGCATCAACGAATCGATGGGTAGCCTGGCCGGGGACGAACTGCTGATCACCTTTGCGCGGCGGCTGATTTCCGCGCTGCGCACTGGCGACGTGCTTGCCCGGACCGGCGGCAATGAATTCGGCATTCTGGTCGGGCTTGGCCGCGGGATCGACGATGCGCTTGCCGCGGCCGATCGCATCCAGACGGTTATGACCGCGCCCTTCAAGCTGAGCGAACTCGAGATTCGCGTCGAATGCGCAATCGGTGTGGCGCTGATGGAAAGCGGGCAGGACAGCGAGGAATTGTTCCGCCACGCCCAGTTCGCGGCCAAGCAGGCCAAGATCATAGGCAAGCCCCAGGTCTATGAGCCGAAGGAGGCGAGCGCGGCGCGGCGGCGCTTCTCGATCGAGACCGAATTGCGCCGCGCGCTGGAAAAGGACGAGCTCAGCCTGTTCTATCAGCCGTTGGTCAATCTGAGGACCGGCGAAGTATCAGGCTTCGAGGCGCTTGCCCGCTGGACCCACGCCGACCGCGGCGAGATTTCGCCGGTCGAATTCATCCCCGTTGCGGAAGAAAGCGGACTGATCCTGACGCTTGGCCGGTGGGCGATGGACAAGGCCGCCAACGCGCTTGCCGATTGGGACCGCCAGGCAGGGGAAACGCTGCCATTCTATGTCGGGGTCAATCTAAGCGCTATCCAGGTGGCACGCGACGAAATTTCCGATGTGGTGTCGAGCGCGCTGAGGTCGAGTGGCCTCAATGGCAATCGGCTGACGCTGGAATTGACCGAAAGCGCAATCGTCCAAGATCCGGCGCGCGCGATCCGCGTATTCGAAGCACTTAAGGCCCTCGATACGACGGTGGCGATGGACGATTTCGGGACTGGCTATTCGAGCCTTGCTTACCTTCAGCGCCTGCCGATCGACGCGCTCAAGATCGACCGCAGTTTCGTCACGGGAATGATGAGCGACCCCGACAGCATCGCCATCGTCCGCGCCGTGCTCAGCCTGGCCGATGCACTTGGCATGTCGACGACTGCCGAGGGCGTCGAGACGGTCGAGCTTGCGACGACGCTGGCGGCGCTGGGCTGCGCGAGTGGCCAGGGTTTCTATTTCGCCAAGCCGCTCGAGCCCCACGCCGCGCTGGCATTCTGGAAATCGCGGCAGAAAAAATAGCCGGCGGCGGCTTCGAATGGCCCGTCGTTGAGAGTGACTCGCGATAGGAACGAAGCCGGCGAATGGCGGTTGGCAGAGCATATCCTCAAACAAGGAATGTTCATCATGGCCGAATCCAAAACCCTCGATGCCGTTGCACTGCTCAAGGCGGATCACCGCATCGTTGAAGACTTGTTCGAAAAATTCGAGAAAGCCAGCGGCGACGGCAAGAAAAAGGCGATCGCCGAACAGATTTGCATGGAATTGACCGTCCACGCCAAGATCGAGGAAGAAATCTTCTATCCGGCGTGCGAAGGCAAGGTCGAGGAAGATTTGCTCAAGGAAGCCTATGTCGAGCATGACAGCGCCAAGATATTGATCGCCGAAATCGAGGCGGGCGGGCCGAGCGACGAGTTTTACGACGCCAAGGTCAAGGTGCTCGGCGAGCAGATCGAGCATCACGTCCAGGAAGAAGAACAACGGGTCGAGGGCATGTTCTCTCAAGCACGAAAAGCCGGAGTCGATATGGATGCGCTTGGCCAGGAGCTTGCTGCACGCAAGGCCGAGCTGATCGCGACCTACAAGAAGAGCGGCTTGCCCGCTCCCGAACTGACGACCATGTGATCAGGCGAGACGCGGCTTAGGCCAGCGTTTCATCTACCAAAGCGTTGAACAGGCCGCCGCCGGGAAAACCGGCGGCGACCCATTTTCTTTCCACTTCGCGCAGCAGCCGGGCAACGTCCGGACCCTGCTTTACACCCCGTGCGACGAGATCGCCGCCAGTGAGTGGGAGGCGTGGAATGATCCAGTCGGCAATGTCGGCGGCGTCCTGAGGGCGACCAGCGAGGAGCAAGCGGTCGACGGCGATGCCCGTACTGTGGTGGTATGCAAGGATGCGCGAAGTGTTTGCCAGGTCCGGGTCGGCCACTTCGGCAAGGCGCTGGCGCGCTTTCTTGCTCAGTTTGAGGCGGGCGGCGACCTTTGCGGCAAGCGCCGGGTCACGCGGCAGCATGGCGGCGAAGCGGCGCAACGGGTCGGCCGATATTGCCGCCGCGCTCTCGGCGGCGGCAAGCGCAGCGACCCGTTCGGCCGGGTCGGGCACGAGTTCGGGCAAGATCGGCGCGAGAATGCCGCGTTCGGACATCAGCCGGAGGGTCGGCGAGGGGTCGGGCAGTGCAAGAAGCTTAAGCAATTCGTCGGCGATCCGCTCGCGGCTGAGCGCCATCAAATCATTGGCTCGGGCGGTGCAGGCATCGAGCGCGGCGGCGTCGGGAACGCCGACGCCGAAGCGCGCGTGGAAACGGAAGAAGCGCAGGATCCGCAGATGGTCTTCGGCAATGCGCTGCAGCGGCTCGCCGATAAAGCGGACCCGGCGGGCAAGGATATCGGCTTCGCCGCCGACCGGGTCGATGATCTCACCGCTCAGGGGATCGGCGTAAAGCGCGTTGATGGTGAAGTCGCGGCGCGCAGCGTCGGCTGCCCAATTATCGGTGAAAGCGACCGTGGCGCGGCGGCCGTCGGTGGTGACATCGCAGCGCAAAGTGGTCACTTCGACGACTGTGCCCGAGGAAATCGCCGTAACGGTGCCGTGGGCGATGCCGGTGGGGACCGCCTTGATGCCTGCGGCTTCGAGGCGGCGAACGACTTCGTCGGGGGTGAACGGGGTCGCAAGGTCGAGATCGTCGGGGAGAGTGCCAAGCAAGGCATCGCGCACTGCGCCGCCCACGAAGCGGGCGCCGCCATTTTCGGCATCGAGCGCTTCGAGCAGACGTATGACGCCGGGGCGATCGAGCCAGTAGCGCGGGTCGATCTTCACCGCGCGCGCCGCGACAGGTTGACGAGCATCGCCGCAGTCGCCCCCCAGATGCGGTGGTCTTCCCAGGCGATCTCATAATAGGATCGCTCCCGGCCCTTGTAGAAGGCCTGGCGATGTTGATGATTATGCGGGTCGAGGACGAAGTCGAGCGGTGCCTCGAACCAGCCATCGACTTCGGCGGGGTTGAGAACGAACGGCAGGTCGGGCGGGATCAGCGCGACGACCGGCGTGACTCCAAAGCCGGTCATGGTGCGATAATGGTCGGCGAGCCCGATGATGCGGACCTTTGCCGGGTCGAGCGCAATTTCCTCCCAAGCCTCCCGCAGGGCCGCTGAGCGCGCATCTTCGCCTTCGTCGAGCCGGCCGCCGGGAAAGGCGACTTGCCCGCCATGATCGCGCAGCGCCTGGCTTCGGTGAGTGAGGATGAGGCCGGGCTCAGGGCGATCGGTAATCGCCACAAGCACTGCGGCCTCCCGCACCGGCTCGGTCGATGCAAGTTCGTCATCGCCGGCGAGCAGGTCGGCGGGGCCGGTGCGCGCGAGCCCGGCAGCGAGTCGCTCGATCAGGCTCATGCGGCGCGACTGGCCGGAGCAAGCGCGAAAAAGGCGCCGTTCGACCAGATGCCCGCGGGGTCGTGACCTTCGGCCAAGGCGATGTCGGCGAGTTCGTAATAAAGCGGGCGCGATAGGGTGGCTTCGAGCCCATGACGGACCGCAAGGCGCGGCGATGGGCCCTCGGGCGTGTCGATGACGGTCAGCGGGTGATCGGGACCGGCGATGACCGCGTCGCCGCTGTCGAGGGCGAAGGCGATGCGGCGCGCTTCGCCGGTGCCTTCCATCGTCATGGTCAGCGCCTGAAAAGCAGTGCCTTCGACAATGATCGAAAGTTTCTCGACCGGGGTGACGAGCACGTGGCTGCCGTCCGGCTCGCGGCGAAGGACGGTTGCAAACAGGCGCACCATTGCCTCGCGCCCGATGGGGACCTCCTGGTGATACCAGGTGCCGTCGCGGGCGATGCGCATTTCGCTGGTCCCGCAATTGCTCGGGTTCCAGGAGTCCACGGGCGGGTGCGAGCGATCGGCGATGCGCGCGGCAAGCTGGTCGAGCGATTGGCCGGCAAGGTCGATCGGGGGGTTTGATTCAGGCATTGCTTCACCTTTGTCATTGCCGGCACGGTGACGCAATCCAGCCTTGCGCCGGCGGGATTGCTTCGTCACTGCGTTGCGTAATGGCGATGAGCGAAAAAATTGCGATTGTGACCGGGGGGGGCAAGCGTGTCGGTGCGGCCATCGTTGGTGCGCTGCTTGCCGATGGCTGGCGCGTCGTGGCGCATGTTCATCACGACAGCGACTCGGTTCACGATGGGGCGGTAAAGGTCGTCGCTGACCTTGCCGATGGGGAGTGCGCGGACAGGATTTTTGAAGGGTTAGGGGCAGGGGGCGTCGGCCTGCTCGTCAACAATGCCGCGCGCTTCACCTATGACGGGCTGGGCGAGGCGAGCGCGAGCGAGTTTGACGCACATATGGCGGTCAATGCGCGTGCCCCGATGCTCCTGATCGATGCGCTTGCCAAGCAGCACACAGACGGAGCGAGCGCGCTGGTGGTCAATGTGCTCGACGCGAAGCTGGCGGCGCCCAACCCCGATTATCTAAGCTACACCTTGTCCAAATATGCCGCAGCGGGCCTGACCGACATGGCGGCGCGGGCGCTGGCCGGAAAGGGCATCAGGGTCAATGCAATCGCACCGGCGCTAATGCTTCCCTCGGGCGCACAGGACGAGGCCGATTACGCCCGGGTTCATGCGCTTAATCCGCTTGGCCGCGGGGTCGAGGTCGATGATGTCATTGGCGCGTTGCGCTTCCTGATCGACCAGCCGGCAATGACCGGGCAGACGTTGACGATCGATGGCGGGCAACGTTTCATGGCGCTGGGCCGCGACGTGCAGTTCGTGAAGTGATGGCAATTTCTGGAGCCCGATGAATGACCGACGATGGACTGAGCGGCATGGTCCCGGCCGCGATCAAGGTGCGCCAGCAGCGCATATTGGTCGACTGCATCGAAGTCATGGCCGACATTGGTTTTCACGACTTCGAAATCGGCACGCCGCAGCGCTTGTTGATCAGCATCGAATTGTGGATCGACCCGCCCGCACCGCCGGCCAACGACGATCCGGCGCGGGCGTGGGATTATGATGTGGTCGTGCAGGCGGTGCGCAGGCTGGCGGCAAGCCGGCGCTACAACTTGCAGGAGACGCTGGTCCACGCGATCTTCAACGAAATTGGCGCGCTGCACGGAATTTCCGCGCTTAAAGTTTCAAGCACCAAGCCGGACGTTTATGCGGACGCGCGCGGCGTTGGCGTTGAAATCGCGTCCTTTCGTGGCCTGACCCCGTAGGGCGCGTCACCGTTTGCCGCAAAAGTCGGTAGGGAAGCGGAACAAAAGGCATTGCGCCGTCTTTTGGCCTTAGTTAAGAAAGCGCACACTTCGCCGATGATATGTTGATACATCGGT
>JALYRC010000186.1 GCA_030855555.1 Pseudomonadota bacterium | reverse complement strand
GGTCTGGGCGGCGTACGCGTTCGCCGGGGCCGGCGTCATTCGCCGCCTGCCGCTGATGCGCACCGCGCTGGTCGCAATCAGCGCCGTCTATCTGGCGCGCGGATTGATCATATTTTATCCGCCTCTGTTGGGGCGATCCGATCTATCGATCGCCTTCATGCTGTGGTCTTCGCTGATCGTCCTTGCCATAGGGATCGCTTATGCGGTCGGCACGTGGCTCGCATGGCCAACTTTGTCTCCCAAAGGATTGACCGCCTGATGGCCTGGACTCGTGATGAAATGGCAGCGCGCGCGGCGCGTGAGCTCAAGGATGGCTATTATGTCAATCTCGGGATCGGAATTCCGACGCTTGTGGCGAACAATATTCCCGAGGGGATGACGGTCACGCTGCAGTCGGAAAATGGTATGCTTGGGATCGGGCCATTTCCTTATCTCGACGAGGTGGACGCCGATTTGATCAACGCCGGCAAGCAGACGATCAGCGAGTTGGATTCCTCATCCTATTTCTCAAGCAGCGACAGCTTTGCGATGATTCGCGGCGGGCATATCGACCTGACGGTGCTTGGCGCAATGGAGGTCAGCGAAGGCGGCGACATCGCCAACTGGATGATCCCGGGCAAGATGATCAAAGGGATGGGCGGGGCGATGGACCTGGTGGCTGGGGTCAAGCGGATCATCGTCGTGATGGAGCATGTGTCCAAGAACGGCGATCCCAAGTTCATCCCGGCCTGCACGTTGCCGCTGACCGGCAAGAATAGCGTGGACATGATCGTGACCGACCTTGCGGTGTTCGAGCGGGCGGATCACTCGTCGCCATTCCGGCTGATCGAAACGGCGCCGGGCGTGACGCAGGACGAAGTGCGATCCAAGACGACGGCGCATTACGAGGGCTAACGCCTTGTTCGCTTCGGGCACCGCGCTGTGCGTCATGCTCGGCGCGTGCACCGAGCAGGCGCCGACCCGCATCGACGGGTCCTCGGCCGAGGCATTCGCCCGGACCACGAAGGCCGCCCGGCAGGATTTGCCGGTCGCACAGCGCCTGGACTTCGACAGAGCCATCGCGACGGTACCGGCGCGTCGCTACGCCGATCGGGATCCGGCGGCCGCGGAGCGCGTCGCTTTCGACGGCCTCACTGCGGGGCAGGTCCTTGAGATCGAACGCGAGCGGTCTGGGCGATGATTGCGGGGCCGCGGCGCTTGCGAGGCTCGAGCGACTAGACCGACGGCCTCGCGCCGGTACAAGGACAATATGAAAGCTCTTCTCTCACACGCCCCTGGGGGGCCCGACACGCTCCGCCTCGACGAAATCTCCGATCCGGTCCCTGGTCCTGGCGAATTGCTGGTGCGGGTGCGTGCGGCAGCGATCAATTATCCCGACGTGCTGATCATCGAGGACAAATATCAGATGCGTCCGCCGCGGCCATTCGCACCGGGCGGGGAGATTGCGGGTGAGGTCGAGGGGGTCGGCGACGGGGTGATTGGCTGGAAGGTCGGCGACCGCGTAATTGCAGTGCCCGGCTTTGGCGGGCTTGCAGAGAAGGTCGTCATCCCGGCGGCCAGTGCGATTGCACTTCCCCATATCCGAAGCTTCGTTGACGGCGCCGCATTGCTGCTGACCTACGCGACGTCGATCCACGCATTGTACGACCGCGGCGATCTTGCCGAGGGCGAGACGTTGCTGGTGCTTGGCGCGGCCGGCGGGGTCGGGCTTGCCGCGATCGAGCTTGGCAAGGCCCGCGGGGCACGGGTCATTGCCGCCGTGTCGAGCGAGGACAAAGCGCAGGCTGCACGCGATGCGGGCGCCGACGACGTGATCGTCTACCCGCGCGGACCATTCGACAAGGATGGGCAAAAAGCGCTCGCGGAACAGTTCAAAAGTGCGGTCGGACGGAGCGGGGCGGACGTCATTTATGATCCCGTCGGGGGCGACTATGCCGAACCAGCACTTCGCTCGATTGCCTGGGGTGGGCGCTATCTCGTCGTTGGTTTCCCGGCTGGAATTCCCAAGCTGCCGCTCAATCTGACGCTGTTGAAAAGCTGCGACGTGCGCGGTGTGTTCTGGGGTGCTTTCGCGGCGCGCGATCCGGCGGCTAATGCGGCCCATGTCGCAACCTTGTTCAAGCTGTGGGACGAAGGACGGATCGGGCCGCGGGTAAGCGCCACCTATCCGCTGGCGCGAGGCGGCGAGGCGATTGCCGCGCTCGCCGCGCGAAGCGTGATCGGCAAGGTCGTGGTGACGCTCGATTGATGGCGAAGATCGACCGTCTGGAAAGGCTCGACCAGCGCCGCGCCGATCTCGAGGCCGAGTATCGCGCGACGCTTGGTGCCGCACTCGAACGCACCGCGGCGGGCAAGCTCGGCCTGTTCAACCATCGCGCCGACAAGCGGGAGCGCGCCGCTTTCGCCGCGGTGATCGAGGAGTTGCGTGACCTTGGCGATGCAATCGACGGACTGCGCGAGCAGCTGATGATCGAGCCATTCGCGCTTCATCGAGACTTTTTCGATGCGCGCGGTCCCGTCGCGCCAAGCGCGGTCGGCGAGCCTCGGCAGGCGAAACAGTGGATCGAGCGGCTTGCCCCGGAATCGCCCTGACCGGGCACGGCGCGCGTTGCCTAGCAGGGTGTGACCGCCTATCTTGGCGCAGGCCCTAGTTTGAGGAATGCTGTTACATGACCCAATTCGACGACCGCGAACGCGCCTTCGAAACCAAATTTGCGCGCGACGAGGAGATGCAGTTCCGGGTCCTTGCGCGGCGCAACCGTCTGCTTGGTGAATGGGCAGCCGGGCTGATGGGCCTGACTCAGGCCGAATCCGACGCTTACGCCAAGGAAGTCATCCAGGCGGACTTCGAGGAAGCCGGCGATGAGGACGTGATCCGCAAATTGCTTGGCGATCTAACCAGCGCAAAGGTCGATATCGACGAAGCCAAGATCCGCGCAACGCTCGACCATAAAGCGGTCGAGGCTCGCCGCCAATTGATGGAAGCGCACGGCTGATGGCAATGGCCGCAGCCGAGATTGAAGCGCTGATCGTGGCGGCGATCCCCGATGCGCGGGTCGCAATCAAGGATTTGCGCGGCGACGGCGATCATTATGCCGCGCGCGTCGTATCGGCGAGCTTCGCTGGGCTGAGCCGGGTTCGGCAGCATCAGGCGGTCTATGCAGCCCTTGGCGGGCGCATGGGCGGCGAACTCCACGCGCTTCAGCTCGAAACCGCAATACCTACGGGAGATCATGAGTGACCGACGTTCCAGCGACCGACACGCCAGCAAGCGCGGTCGGCGAGCGCCTCGACGCGCTTGTCAACGGCAATGACATTGTCCTGTTCATGAAGGGCACGCCATTATTTCCGCAATGCGGCTTTTCGAGCCGCGCGATTGCGATCCTCGAGCATCTTGGGGCCAATTATGAAACGGTCGACGTGTTGGCTGACCAGGAGGTCCGCCAAGGAATCAAGCAATATTCCGACTGGCCGACCATCCCCCAGCTCTATGTGAAGGGCGAGTTCGTCGGCGGGTCGGACATCATGATGGAAATGTTCGAAAGCGGCGAGTTGAAGTCGCTGATCGAGGCCTGAACGCCACAAAGTAAAAGGGGCGGTGCGCGGGACCAGAAACCGCTGCACCGCCCCTTCGATTGGTTTGTGGAACCAAGTGGACAAAGCTGATTATGCAATCGACGTGCCAAATAGAAAAAAGGCCGGGAAAGTGAGGAAATTATTCTTCTTCCTATTTCTGGCGCTGGCCGGATCGTCAAAAATTCCGACACAAAAAAGGCCAGAGCGGCCGTTGCGCGTCAAAGGCACGATTAGGCGATCGACGAGTTGAGCAGGCGTGGCGCGTGACGATTTCTTTGACGCTGGCTCGGGAGAGACGCTGTTCTGCGACCTGACGCAGAGCTGGTCGGCCAAGGGCGGCGGCGTCGGCACATATATCCGGCACAAGCGCCGCCATATCCTGGACCATAGCCCGCACCGTCACTTGCTGATCATCCCGGGCGAGCGGGATTCGACTTTTGTCGAAGAAGAGGGCCGCGCGATCACCGTCATGGTCGCCTCGCGGCAGGTTCCTGGCAGCCCTAACTATCGTTTGCTGCTGCGAAATCGCGCGGTTCGAGCAGCCTTGGCGCGCTACCGGCCTAATTTGATCGAATGCCAGGATGCCTATAATCTGCCGTGGGCGGCAGTGGCCCATTGCCGAAACTTCCCGGAAACCGCGCTGGTGGCGGCTTATTGCACCGATTTTCCCACGGTCTATGTCAATCGCGCGGTCGGCAAGTGGTTTGGCCCGGCCATCGGTGCCGGTGCAACGCGCATTTCCTATGCGTATGCCGCCAAATTGTACCGCAATTTCGACGCAGTTTTCGCGATGAGTGAGAATGGCGGCGCCGCCAAATTGCGTGCCTTGGGCGTGGGGCGAGTGGATGTCGTTCCGCTTGGCGTCGAGCTTGGCGAATTCAGCCCGGCAAAGCGCAGTCCCGCGTTGCGCGAGGCGATCGGACTCGCCGACGACGAGCCGCTGATCATTTATGCCGGCCGGCTCGACAGCGAGAAACGCGCGCAGGTCGTCGCCGATGCCTTCCTGCGCCTGCCGCCGAATATGCGCGCCTATCTCGTCCTGATCGGCGACGGGCCAATGCGCGCGCCACTGGCCGAGCAACTGGCCGGCAAGCGCGCCAGCCTCCCTGGCTTCCTCAACGATCGCGCGCTGCTGGCACGATGGCTCGCCAGTGCCGACATATACGCATCGGGCATGGCTAACGAAACCTTCGGCATCTCGGTGATCGAGGCGCAGGCTTCTGGGTTGCCCGTTGTCGGGGTCGCGAGCGGCGCGATGGTCGATCGGGTGACGCCCGACATCGGCCGCATTGGCCCGGTCGATGATGCCGACGCAATGGCGCGCAATATCGCCGAGGTGTGGGCTGGCGACCCGCGCGGCATGGGCGAGGCATCGTGGCGCCACGCCCAGCAATTCAGTTGGCGCGAAAGCATGCACGCCTTGTTCGGCGAGCTTTATCCGCGCGCGCTGCAATGCGGGGCGGCGCGGGCCGCCAATATCGTCAACGACGTCCCGCGCGAGCTGGTCGAAGTTTGACTCTTCAGCGGTGCGCCGGCTGGTCGGCCGCCGACGAGCGCAGGCCGCGCCATTCGAAAAAGGCCAGCGTCAGCACCGTCACCGCCTGACCTACGACGAGTGACTGGCCAAGGGGTGTAATCCCAGGCAGTCCGGATGCCGCGATGAAACTTGCGGAAGTCCAGCCGACATTACCGATGATGACCGCCCAAACGAGGAGTACGGGTGCCTCCCGGCGCGTTCCCAGCCACAGGATGAACAGCCCAAGCGGGAGGAGGGCGAGGCCGGAGCCCTGAAGGACAATTGAGTCGATTCCGAGTGGGGCTTGGAGCGACCCTGCGGCCGGAACCAGGATCGCGGCCATCGCCAAGCACGAGGCGGCATCGAGTTTCAGCACGGTCCGCAGAAAGTTCGACAGCTGCATATATTTTCTCCGTTCGTCGGGGCAGGATCGCCGTGCACTGGATATGGTCGGCGGTTGGAGGCTCGTCGATTACCTCCGGGGTAATGGAAATCGCGAACCCGTTCCTGCTACGCTGCCGTTATGGATGGACATCAGGACACGGTCGGCGATCAGCTACGCCAGTGGCGCCAACGGCGTCGAATTTCGCAATTCGAGCTCGCGGACGAAGCGGATGTCAGCAGTCGCCACCTGAGCTTCATCGAAACCGGTCGATCGAAACCCTCGCGCGCCACGGTGACGCGGCTTGCCGACTGCCTCGACCTTCCGCTGCGCAACCGCAACGCGCTGTTGCGTGCAGCCGGTTTCGCGGCGGTCTATCCCGAACGAAACTTCGATGACCCGAGCCTCGCAACGGCGCGCGAAACCGTCCAGCGCATTCTCGATTGCCAGATGCCGTTCCCGTCGCTGGCGGTCGATCGTCACTGGACGCTGATTGCCTCCAACGCTGCTCTAAGGGCGCTGCTCGACGGGGTCGCTTCCGAGATACTCCAGCCGCCGGTCAATGTCCTCCGCCTCAGCCTCCATCCCGATGGTCTGGGCCGCAGGATCGTCAATCTGGCGCAATGGAAGCGCCACCTGATCGAGCGGCTGCGGCGGCAGGTGGAACACAGCGGCGACGCAGTTCTCGAAGCAATGATCGAGGATCTTCGCGCTTTTCCGGCCCCAGCTTCAAACCTGCCCCCCGAGGCCGGATCGGACATCGTCATCCCGCTGATCCTTGACACCCCGGCGGGGCGCCTGTCGTTCTTGTCGACCACGACAGTCTTCGGCACGCCGGTTGAAGTGACGCTGTCGGAGATTGCGATTGAAAGCTTCCTCCCAGCCGACGCCGGGACCGCCGCGCTCCTTCGCCAAATGTGAGGTTTGCGGGTCTGGCTTTGTCATGCGAAAGGGTGTCCGTGGACGCGCTTTACGCCCTATTGGAGCCGATCGAGCCCGGCATCGCCCGCCTGCTGGCGCATAATCCTTCGCCGTATACCTTTACCGGGACGCAGACCTATCTCGTCGGCGACGAGGAGGTCGTGGTGATCGATCCCGGGCCCGACCTGCCCGAGCATGTCGAAGCGATCATTACCGCGATTGGCGCACGACGGGTGGTGGCGATCGTCTGCACCCACACCCACCGCGATCACAGCCCGGCAAGCCGGGCGCTTGCCGCCGCGACCGGATCGCCGATTGTGGGGTGCGCCGCGCTTGCAATCGATAGCGTTGGTCCGCGCGGCGACGCGAGTTTCGATTTCGAATATCGCCCAGACCGGGTGCTGGGCGACGGCGAGGCGATCGAGGTCGACGGGCATTTGCTGAGCGCGGTCGCAACCCCCGGCCACACCAGCAATCATTTGTGCTTTGCCTATCGCGGCGCATTGTTCAGCGGCGACCACGTCATGGGGTGGTCGACGACCGTCGTTATCCCTCCCGACGGCGACATGGGTGCCTATATGGCAAGCCTCGACAAATTGCGGCAGCGCGACGACCGGATATTCTATCCCGCGCACGGCGAGGCCGTGACAAACCCGCAGCAATTGCTGCGCGGAATGATCGGTCACCGGATGCAGCGCGAGCGCCAGATATTGAAGCGGCTTGACGCCGGAGACCGCATGGTGAGCGAGATTGTCGCTTCAGCCTACCCCGGGCTCGACCCGCGGCTCGTCGGAGCGGCCGGGGCCTCGGTTACCGCGCATTTGCTGGACCTTGTGCGGCGCGGATTGGTTAAGGCGGGGGAGGATGAGACATGGACAAGGACATGAAGGCCCCGCCGAATCGCGGATTGATCCTCGCGCTCGTCCTTGCTCTTGCCTTGCTTGCCGGACTGTTTCTGTACCAGCGCGAGCAACAGAGGCAGGAGGAATATCAGACCAGCCTTGGCGTGGCGCGAGTCCTTTCCGCGACGTTCGAGAAACAGACGAAGCTTAATGTCGGCGAAGTCAAAGGGGCGCTCGATATCACGACCGTGGACCCGGGGATGGTACGGTTCCTGCGCTCCGCGCAGAAAGTAACGCTTCCTTATTCGGTCGGGTACCAGCTCGACCTGAGCGAACTCGACAGCGGGGATTATCGCTGGGACGCCAAGCGCCGCGCGTTGCGCGTGACTATCCCCGATGTCGCCCAAACGACGCCGAATATCGACGAGACGCGGCGCCGTACGCTCTCGACGGCCGGAGTGTTCGTAACGCGCGAAGCCTATGACAATCTCAATCGCCGCGCGGCCGCTCTGGCGACGAACGCCGCCAAAACCGAGGCAAAGAAGCCGGTCCATCTTGATGCCGCGCGCGCGAACGCGAGAACGGCGGTCAAGCGGCTGATCGAGGCGCCACTTGCCGCGGCGGGGCTGGGCGATGTCCGCGTCGAGGTTGCCTTCCCCTTTGACGGGGCGCGCGCAGGCGAGCAATGGGATGTGAGCCCTTCGATTGCCGAAGTACTGGCCGAACATCGGGCACAACGATGAGTGGAGTTTTGCAGTGACTGCCGTTTCGACCAGCCTCAACGGCCTCGACCTGATCGACGAAATCCAGCGCCTCAAGAAAGAGCGCAATGCGGTCATTTTGGCGCATTATTACCAGAAGCCCGCGATCCAGGATCTGGCCGATTTCGTCGGCGACAGTCTCGATTTGTCGCGCAAGGCCGCGGCGACCGACGCCGCGGTGATTGCGTTCTGCGGGGTGCGGTTCATGGCCGAAACTGCCAAGATCTTGTCGCCCGACAAGACCGTCATCTTGCCAGACATGGACGCCGGATGCAGTCTTGAGGATTCATGTCCGCCCGACCAGTTCGCGGCGTTTCGGGCGGCCCACCCGGACCATATAGCGCTGACCTACATCAACTGCTCGGCCGAAGTGAAAGCGCTGTCGGACATTATCGTCACCTCGTCCGCCGCAGAATCGATAATCGAGCAGATCCCGAAGGACCAGAAGATCATCTTCGGACCGGACCGCCACTTGGGGGGCTATCTCAATCGGCGGTTCGGGCGCGAGATGCTATTATGGCCGGGGATTTGCATCGTCCACCAGGCGTTCAGCGAAACCGAGCTGCTCAAGCTCATGGCACTTCATCCCGGCGCACCGGTCGCGGCGCATCCCGAATGCCCGCCGCACATCGTCGACCATGCCGATCTTGTCGGATCGACCAAGGCGATCCTGGACTTTGCGCTGACATCGCCAGCGCAAACGATTATCGTCGCGACCGAACCGCACATCATTCACCAGATGGAGAAAGCCGCGCCGCACAAGACCTTCATCGGCGCGCCTGGCGGGGACGGCAATTGCAACTGCAACATGTGCCCGTACATGGCACTCAACACGCTCGAGAAACTCTACGTCGCGTTGCGCGACCTGACGCCGCGGATCGAACTTAGCGACGAAGTGATGACCAAGGCGCGGGTCCCCCTTGAACGGATGCTGGAAATGGCAGGGCGTACGGTTGGGCAGGGCGATGTCGGTCGACCAGTTATCTCGGGGGATTAGAGAAGCGTGCGCCGTTGCATTCGCGCGACGACTTCGCAGTGCGAATACCGGCAAACCGCTTCAATTCACCCTTAGGCAGGGCACAGGTCGGGCTGGCCCGGATCAAGAACGATCGGCAATGGGGTAGGCGTTGAGGCGCCCCCGCTCATCTTCGCACCCTTCAGTGTTGCAAGGTCCCAACTGCCCTTAATCTGGGTGTCGGAGGCTGCGACCCTTTTTCTGATGGGTATCGGCCGATATTGCCGCTTACCTGTCGCCAGCCCAGACGAGGGGTCTCGGGGAGTCACTACGGCGCTGACGGCCTTGCCGTTTGAGCAGCTGACGCTCAGAATGCCGTCGTCCATCTTGCCATCCCCGTCCCAGTCACCAGCAACAGCAAAGTCGCGCGTCACACCGTCCGAAAAAGTGCCCGTTACCGTGAAAGAGACACGATCGAGCTTCTTGTTGAGATAAGATTGGCTCAGAGCAGTCGGTCCAGCCGAGATCGCGGTGAGCGGCAGCAAGAGGCACGCGGTCGCACCAGCAAGAATAGCAAAACCCTTCATGATCTTTCTCCCCCAATTCGCGCCGATAATGCGCTTTTCCCTGCACTGGGGCAACAGGGTCCTAACCTTCCTCAACTAAAGAATAATTGTAACCAGGCGCAGTCGGCGCGGACGTTTGTCGTCCGAGTCGGAGCGCTGGCCGAGGCAACAGAACGGAAACTCATTTTTTCTTGGAAGCATCCATTCGCTTGAGGTTCAGCCCGCCGGCTTGACGTCGATGATTGCGGTTTCGGGGTGATGCTTGTCGAGGTGGCGCTTGATGATGCGAAGGTTGCGGGTGTTGGACTTGAAGAAATAATCGGGGATCGCGCCGATCCACGGGATCAAGCCGAGCAGGAAATCGGTGCCGACATTGCCGCCCATGCGCGTCATCTGCCATTTCGACAGGCCGAGATTGCGCGCCTCCCAGATCATGTAGCTGCCGAGCGCCGCGCCCGCGATACTGCCAACGCCCGGAACGATGCCGAGCAGCACGTCGAGCCCGATCTTCTTGTTGGTCCCGGGAATATTGATCAGGCCTTCGAGGAGGTGTTCGAGCGCCTCAACTCGCTGGCGAGCGCCAAGAGGGCCGCGGTCGAGCGAGAATGTGCGGGGGTCAATCAAGTCAAAATCCTCGAGGAGCGCGCCGCATGAGATCGGCAAGCGAATGGCGGCTAAAGCGATTTTCCTCATAGCCGGTGGCGCGGTCGCCGACCAGCGACCAGCGCACCGGGGCCGCGAGCGCGATGAACAAGGTGGCTTCGTCGATCAGGACTGAGGCCTGGCCAAGCAGCGCGCCGCGCTGTGCTGCGTCGGGCGCTGCTCGAGCGGAGTCGAGCAATGCGTCGGCCTCTGGCACGCAGATCGGCGTTTCGGAACAGCGGAATTGGCGCAGGAACCAGGCCGGAGAAGTTGAGGGGGCGACCGCGTCGATCCACTTAAGGTCGGCAGGCACCCCGGGGCGGGCGCGCTCCACTTCGAGCCCGATTGCGCGCCAGTCGGCGGACAGGCGGGCGAACAGCAGGTCGCCCCCTGGGCCTTCAGGGAGCCCCACGATGATTCGAGGCGGCTCGTCCGAGCCGAACAGGCGGCTGGCCTCGCGTTCAAGGGCTGCCCGGCGCTCGCTAATCGGCTGTACAAGCCACGGTGGCTGAACCGGCGTCGAAACGCCTTCGAGGCCCGCCTGGAGCACGGTGGCGCGGGGCAGGAGGCCGGGAACACCAAGCGCCGCGACCATCGCATCGCGATCGATCGCCTGGCTCAGCAATTGGCGCACGTCAGGATCGGCCAGCAGACCGTCGCGGCGCGCCGGCGCGAATCCAAGCAAGCCGCTCGCCGGATCGAAGCGAAGCGCGCCGCGCGGCAGTCTTGCCCGCGTGACAAAGGGCAAGTCGCCAATCGTTCCACCGAGCACGAGGTCAAGCTTGCCATTGCGAAAGGCGGTGATCGCTGGAAGCGCAGGCATCACCCGGAGGGTGACGTCCTCGCGCTCGCTCGCCTCGCCATCGACCCCGCGCAGGACGCGCGTAAGGCCCAGCGGTGCGCCAGCGGTTGAGCGTGTTGCGGCCGCATCAGCCTTTTGCGGCAGGAAGGGCCCACTACCCACGCCCTCGCGGATCAAGGCGAAGTCGGGTTGGGCAAGCAGTTCAAGGAGGTGGGGGCGGGGTGCGGCAAGGCGGATCTCGATCACCCGCTCGGTCATTGCGACGACGTCCTCGACCGCGCCCAACGCGTCACGTGTGGGGCCAGGCCGAGCGGCACGAATCTGCCGCTTAAGGATCCGCGCCACGTCACGCGCCATGATCTTGCGACCGTCCGGCCATTCCCCCGACGCCAGCCGGAAGATGTAGGACAGGCCGTCGTCGCTTACGTTCCAGCGCTCGGCAAGCCCGGGCTCGACCTGGCCCGCGCTGTCGAATCGCACGAGTCCCTGTGCGAGGTTCATCCGCAGCACCGCTTGCGCCTCGCTGGTGGTTGGCAACAGCGCGTCGCCGAGCATTAGCGGGCCGGTGCCGATGACCGCCACCCCAAGCGCATCATCCTCGCTTTTACGGCAACCGCCCAGTGTCAATGCGGCGCACGCGAACGCAATCGACAAATGGACAAGCAGAGGGGAGCGACGCAGGGTCATTCGCGTTGGACCTTAAGCCAATTGAACCGTTCATCAACTACTGGATATTGTCGCCGGACTGTTTTACTGGACTAAGGCAGTCAGAAGAGGGCCGAGTGAGCGAAGCGACGGGAATCTGGCAGAGGCAGGGGCGCGACGTCGAGGATCTCGACGACCCCTTCACGCCATTGCCGCCGCCGCCAGCCGACGCGGTGCCCCCGGCGAGGAAACGCCGTGGTTGGCTGAAAATCGCTTTTTATTCGACCTTCGTATTCATGGTTCTGATCCTGGCCTGGCTGGTGATCACCGCCCCACTTGGGCGCGCGCTTGAACCGCTCAAGGATCCGGCGATGCTGTTGCTGACCCAGGAAGGCACGCCAATTGCACGGCGCGGGGCGATCAAGGAAGCGCCGGTAGAGATTGCCAGGCTCGATCCACTCACCCCGGCAGCGTTCATCGCGATCGAGGATCGGCGCTTTCGTTCGCACTGGGGGATCGATCCCCGCGCGATCGGCCGTGCGATGGCAGCCAATTTCTCGGCGGGCGGCGTGCGCCAGGGCGGCTCCACCCTGACGCAGCAGCTCGCCAAAACCAGCTTCCTTTCGTCGGACCGGTCCTACAAGCGCAAGGCACAGGAAGTGATCATCGCCTTCTGGCTGGAGGCGTGGCTTACCAAGGACGACATTTTGCAACGCTATTTGTCGTCGGTCTATTTTGGCGACGGGGTCTATGGATTGCGGGCAGCGTCCAATCATTATTTCGATCGTTCGCCGGAACGCCTTTCGCTGGCACAGTCCGCGATGCTCGCCGGCATGGTCCAGGCGCCGTCGCGGCTCGCGCCGACCCGCAACCTTGCAGGCGCACAGAAACGCAGCCGGCTCGTGCTTCAGGAAATGGCTGACACTGGAGTGATCACTTTATCGCGAGCGCGGGCGACGCGCTCGGCGCGCCCGGTGATCCAGCCGCGCAAGATTCCGACGGGAACCTATTTTGCCGATTGGGTCGCGCCGCAAGCGCGCGCGGCCTTCGACGCAAATTATGGCGAGGTTCGCGTCTCAACGACGCTTGATGCCGACCTCCAGAAACTTGCGGTCCGCGCAATCTCGAATTCCGGGCTGCCCCGAGCGCAGGCCGCGCTGGTTGCTATGCGGCCGGACGGGCGGGTCGTCGCGATGGTCGGCGGCAAGAGCTATAAGCAATCGCCTTTCAATCGTGCGACCCAGGCGCGGCGCCAACCCGGATCGGCATTCAAATTGTTCGTCTATCTGGCCGCACTGCGTGCTGGCTATTCGCCCGGCGACATGATCGACGACAAGCCGATCACCATCGATGGCTGGACCCCCCGCAACAGCGACGGCGTCTATCGGGGATCCATCACCCTGCGGGAGGCCTTTGCGCGATCGAGCAATGCTGCGGCGGTGCGATTGTCCGAGCGCGTCGGCCGCGACAATGTCATCCGAGCGGCGCGGGATCTCGGGATTCGCTCCCCGCTAAGCGATAGCCCGAGCCTTGCGCTCGGATCGTCAAGCGTCAGCCTGATCGAATTGACTGCTGCCTATGCCGCGATTGCAGGCGGGCGCTATCCAGTGCGCCCGCAAGGGTTGCCGTTGATGCGCGAAGGGCGCGACGGAGGGATGGCCTCGTGGCTGGCCGCGGGCGGATCGCTCGACCGCGGCCGCGAGTGGGCGCCGATGCTCGATCTGCTATGGGCAGCGGCAAACGAAGGCACCGGGCGCCGGGCGGCGCTCAACGTCCCGACCTATGGCAAGACCGGGACGACGCAAGATCATCAGGATGCGATTTTCGTTGGCTTCGCCGGCGACCTCGTGATCGGGGTGTGGGTCGGACGGGACGACAATCGCTCGCTTGGCAACGTCAGTGGCGGAACTGCTCCGGCTGCGATCTGGCGAGCCTTTGCCAGCCCAGCGATGACAATCGACCGCCGCCCGTCGGTGATGCTTCCCCATCGCCCACCGCAGCCGCGTCTGCCGGAACCTCGCCAAAGCCCGATCCCGCGCGACTGGACCGAACAGGCTCCGGCGCTTGAAGAGATGATCGAGGCAGCGCGCCAACTTATCGATAGCCTCGGCCAATGATCAAGCGCGCTTGAAATAAATTGAATGGTTAATGCGGATCAACCTGCCGCTTTAACGACTCCTCAACCACCTGCCGCATATTCTGCTTGCAACCGGGGCTTGGACGCGTCCGGGGAGGGCAAGTGGAGCCCTATGTGGAAACGAATTTAGGAGACCAGAAATGTTCAAGTTCCTCAAGCTGATCAAGAACGACGACAAGGGTGCGACCGCCATTGAATATGGCCTGATCGCAGCGCTCATTGCCGTCGCCATCATCACCGCCGTGTCTTCGGTCGGTACCAGCCTCAACAAGACCTTCACCAACGTTTCGGCCAAGCTGGACAAGTCGAGCACGTAAGTAACGCTATTGCCCACGGCGATGGAAGCCTTGGCGCCGAACGAATTTTAGGAGACTAGAAATGTTCAAGTTCCTTGAGCTGATCAAGAATGACGACAAGGGTGCGACCGCCATCGAATATGGTCTGATCGCAGCGCTTATCGCCGTAGCCATCATCACGGCCGTGAGTTCGGTCGGGACCAGCCTCAACAAGACGTTCACCAACGTCTCGACGAAGCTCGACTCGGCGAGTTAACAGGCGACCGCCCAAGGGCAACGGAAACGGCGGTGTCGCAAGACGCCGCCGTTTTCATGTCTGTGGCAAACAGTCAGCGCCGCCGTGTTTTGCCCTTCGTCATCGGATTAGGTTTGGCAGGCGGCTTCCACCCCGCGGGGGGCGTAATTTTCTGCTGACTCGTGCCTAGTCCCATTGCACCTGGCTGCTGGCGTTCGAGGCCGCTCGTGTCGACACCTTCCGCCTCTTTGAACGACGCGCCGCCGCGCATCAAAGCGATCCGGTCACGCAAGCGGCTGGCCTCCTCGAAATCGAGTGCGGCCGCGGCGTTTGCCATCCGCGCTTGGAGTCGGTCGAGATCGTCCACACCTCGTCAACGCGCAGCGTGCCGAATAGATCGCGTAAAAATTGCCACCTGCGCCGCCGTCCTTGGGCTAGAGCGGACGCCATGAACGATAATCACACCACCGATCGCCCCACCTTCGTCACGCATCTCGAATGTTCGCTGACCGGCGAACATTATGCCGCCGACGAACTTCACAATCTGTCACGTGCGGGGCGGCCTTTGCTGGTCCGCTATGATCTCGCCGCGGCTGGCGCGGCGTTGAGTCGCCATGTGCTCGAGGCTCGCCCGACCGATCTGTGGCGCTGGCGGGAATTGCTCCCGGTGCGTCGGACCGAGAACATCGTGTCGCTCGGCGAAATCGAAACCCCTCTGGTCTCAATCATGCGATCGGGCGGACCGAATGTCCTGGTCAAGGATGAGGGGCGGTTACCCACCGGATCGTTCAAGGCCCGTGGGCTGGTAATGGCGGTTGCGATGGCGCGCGAACTGGGGATCAAGCGCATCGCCATGCCGACCAATGGCAATGCCGGCGCCGCGCTGGCTGCTTATGCCGCGCGCTGCGGAATCGAGACGATCATCTTCGCGCCGGAGGAAACGCCCGAGGTCAATATCCGTGAGATCGCCGCCCAGGGCGGACGTGTCTACCGCGTCAATGGCCAGATCGACGAATGCGGCGCGCTCGTCGGGCGCGGTGCCGCCGAAGGGCGATGGTTCGACTTTTCGACGCTCAAGGAGCCGTATCGGATCGAAGGCAAGAAGACGATGGGCCTTGAGCTTGCCGCCCAGCTAGGCTGGCAGTTGCCCGACGCAATTTTCTATCCAACCGGTGGCGGAACCGGGCTGATTGGGATGTGGAAGGCATTCGACGAAATGGAGGCGCTTGGCTGGATCGGGTCGAAGCGTCCGCGGATGTACGCGATCCAGGCATCGGGCTGCGCGCCGATCGTTCGCGCCTTCGAAGCCGGGCAAGAACATGCAGAACGGTGGGAAGGGGCAGCGACGGTCGCCGCTGGAATCCGCGTGCCAAAGGCGGTCGGCGACTTCCTTATCCTGCGCGCCGTGCGTGCGTCAGGCGGCGCTGCGCTTGCGGTCGGTGATCCGGCCATCCTTGCCGCGGTTGATGCATGTGCCCGGCAGGATGGCCTGCTGCTTTGCCCCGAAGGCGGTGCGACGCTCGCGGCCTACAAACAGGCTTTGCGCGACGGGCAGGTCGACGAGGAGGAACAGGTCGTTCTGTTCAATTGCGCGACCGGGCTCAAATATCCGCTGCCGGCCGCTGGCGAGGCGCTCGACCTCGGCAAGGCGATTGATTTGGGCGCTCTTTAAGCGCGCGTTCCGGCAAGGAGAGTCCCATCGCGAGGAAGGCAGTCGCGGCGGCGTCGAAGGGTTGGGTGTGGGGCATGATCCGATCCTCTCTCATGCCGAAAGTTACGCTGCGACCACCCCGACGGATGCAGCATCACGGTCGAAAAGGCCCGCGAGCAATTCGTACGACCTGATCCGCGCCTGGTGGTCGAAGATTTGCGACGTGACCATGAGCTCGTCGGCGCCGGTACGGGCAACGAAGGCTTCGGTCGCGGCCTTGACCGTGGCTGGCGCGCCGATCGCAGAGCTTGCGAGAACCGAGCGGAGCATGACCCGATGTTCGAGCGGCAGGGTGTCGGCATATCCGGCCACTGGCGGTTTAAGCTTGCCCGGCGTTCCCGACCGCAGCGCAACGAACGCCTGCATCAAGGAGGTCGAAAGCAATTCGCCTTCTGCCTCGCTGTCGGCGGCAAAGACGTTGAAGCCAAGCATGACGTAAGGGGCGGCAAGCTGCGCCGATGGCTTGAAGCGTGCCCGGTAGAGGGCGATGGCGTCCATCATCTGCTGCGGGGCAAAGTGCGAGGCAAAGGCGTAGGGCAAGCCAAGTTCGGCGGCAAGCTCGGCTCCGTAGAGGCTGGAGCCGAGGATCCACAGCGGCACCTCGAGGCCTTCGCCGGGGATGGCGCGGACGCGGCGGGCCGTATCGGCGGGAGCGAAATAACTTTGCAGTTCGAGGACGTCGCGGGGGAATTGCCCGGCATCGGCGGAAAGGTTGCGGCGCAAGGCGTAGGCCGCTGCCTGGTCGGTACCGGGAGCGCGGCCGAGACCTAGGTCGATCCGTCCGGGGAATAGGGCTTCTAGGGTCCCAAACTGTTCGGCGACCTGAAGCGGCGCATGATTGGGCAGCATGATCCCGCCGGCACCGATGCGGATGCTGCTGGTGCCGCCGGCAACGTGGCATAATGCGACCGCAGTGGCGGCGCTGGCAATGCCAGGCATCGAATGATGCTCGGCCATCCAGAAGCGGCGATAACCAAGGCGCTCGCCGGCCTGTGCAAGGCTCAATGCGTTACGAAGTGCAGCGCCGGCGTCGGAACCTTCGCTTACGGGAGCGAGGTCAAGGATCGAGAGAGGGACCATGACCGCCATATCGGCATGCCGCGGTCCATTTGCCAGTGGCGCCTTCTATCGTCCGGACGG
>JALYRC010000181.1 GCA_030855555.1 Pseudomonadota bacterium | reverse complement strand
TGATCCCGATGCCGACGCCAGCGATGGCGGCCTGAGCGAAAAGGACCTCGCTCGCCTTCGTCAGACGCATCCCGAACCCCCGCCTAACATCCGACTTTTTCAACAGCATCGACCCTAAGCCGACATTGTCCCGCTAGCAAGAAAAGGGCCCGCGATAGGGATCGCGGGCCCTCTGTCTTGCTGGCCCGTCAGGCGGTCTGGTTGAGCGGGATGGCGCTGCGCTGGTCGGCGCTGTTGCCGCCGAGGAAGGTCAGCAAATCGTCGATCAGGCGTTGCTTGTCGGTGGCGAACAGGCCGTGGGCGCTGCCGTCATATTCGATCAGCTGGGCGCCGGGGACCTGTTTCGCGACGACGCGGCCGGTGGCGTCAATCGGGACGGTCTTGTCGGCGGTGCCGTGGATGACGAGGGTCGGAACGGTGAAGCTGGCGAGGTCGGGGCGGAAGTCGGTGGTGGCGAAGGCCTGCGCCGCCGCAAGCGTCGGGCGGAGGCCGGCCATCATCGTCTGGCGCCAGCTGTTCATCAGCACTTCGTCGCTGACCGGCGAGGACAAGGTGCCAACGCCGTAGAAATCCTTGAAGAAGCCGGTGAAGAAATGCTCGCGGTCCTTTTTCATGCCGGCGGTCATTTCGTCGAAGGTGGCTTGGGGGACGCCATTGGGATTGTCGTCGGTCTAGAGCATGTAAGGCACGACCGAGCTGATCAGCACCGCCTTCGAGACGCGGTTGGCGCCTTGCTTGGTCAGGAAGCGCGCGACTTCGCCGCCGCCCATCGAGAAGCCGATCAGAGCGACGGGTTCGCTGATGGCAGCGTCCTCGAGGATCGCGGCGACATCGTCGGCGTAAGCGTCATAGTCATGCCCGTCCCACGGCTGGTCGGACCGGCCAAAGCCGCGGCGATCGGGGATCAGGCAGCGCTTGCCTGCCTCGACGAGAGCGCAGGCGGCGTCGTCAAAGGTGTCGCCCGTGAGCGGCCAGCCGTGGAGTAGAACCACGGGATCGCCCTTGCCCCAGTCCTTGTAATAAAGCTGGGTTCCATCATTCGCTGAAGCATAGGGCATTGCGGTTATCCTTCCGGGAGTTAGTAAATGTCCAACTCCTGGCGCCGCGCGCCGTTGCGCCTGCGAGCGAAAGCCATTCTTCGATGCGACCAGAAGAGGGAATGTGAAGATGACCGGGCTTTCTCCTCCAGTCGATCAGGCGCTGTTCGAGCCGAGCGAGATTTTGGGAAAGATTTACGGCGAGGGCATCACTGCACTGAAGGGCGCGTTTTCGCCCTTATGGGCCGATCGCCTGCGCGAGGACATCGATGTGCTGTTTGCCGAGGCGCAGTTGGTGGAGGGCGGATCCCTCCCGCGCGGGCCCGAGCGATATTATGTCGAGGTGCATCCCGAGCGGATCCGCGGCTTCGTCGATATCGTCACCCATCCGTGGTTCGTTGCGGTCAGCGAAGCGGTGCTTGGGCCCGATTACCGGATTGTAGAACTTGGGTTCGACATTCCCTTTCCCGGCGCCGCCGACCAGCCGTGGCACCGCGACTTTCCCTCGCCGGAAGCAACGCTGGTCGGGCGGCGGCTGAGCTCGCTGGCGTTCAACCTCACCACTGTGGACACCCGGCCCGAACATGGTCCGTTCGAAATCGCGCCCGGAACGCAGTGGGACGACCTGCGCGGGTGCAAGGACGACATGTTCGTGCCGAAGGAGCGATGGCAGCGCTATATCGATCGCGCAGTGCCGAAATTGCCGCAGCGGGGCGACATGTCGGCGCGATCCGCACTGACGATCCATCGCGGCACAGCCAATCGATCGAATGAAGCGCGGCCGGTGCTGGTCGTCGGGGTCGACGCGCCGGACGCCAATAATGCCGCCCATCACGACATGCAGGTCACTGCTGCTTATCATGCCCAGCTTCCGCCGGGGGTGCGCGATCATCTGGCGGCGCGGATCGTCCCATCACTTGAAACGGTGGTCCAGCATCACGTCATCGAAGGGCTGCTGACGCCCGACTATTGAGCCTTTGCC
Organism: Pseudomonadota bacterium; assembly: GCA_030855555.1. Classification (GTDB taxonomy): domain Bacteria; phylum Pseudomonadota; class Alphaproteobacteria; order Sphingomonadales; family Sphingomonadaceae; genus Sphingomicrobium. Next base: position 384 of record JALYRC010000181.1, on the reverse strand, counting down.
GCCGGCCGCGTCGCGGCTAGGCTGGCACAATGGCGAAACCCAAGACGCGATACATGTGCCAGGCCTGCGGGTCCGAGCAGAGCCGGTGGCAGGGGCAATGCCCCGACTGCGCCGAGTGGAACACGCTGGTCCAGGAAAATGCAGTGGTGAGCGTCTTTTCGGCGCGGCATGATCTGTCGAGCGGGGGGAGAGCGGTCGAGCTGGTCGGGCTTGATGCCGAAATCGCGCTGCCCGAGCGGATCAAGACCGGCATCGCGGAGTTCGACCGCGCCATAGGTGGCGGGATCGTGCCCGGATCGGCGATGCTGGTGGGCGGCGATCCGGGGATCGGCAAGTCGACCTTGCTGTTGCAGGTCGCGGCGCAGCTGGCGCTGGCGGGGCACC
>JALYRC010000175.1 GCA_030855555.1 Pseudomonadota bacterium | reverse complement strand
TGATATCGTCCGCCGCCTGGCAGCTTGCTTCGACCTTGCTTGCCAGTCCGGTGTAATAATCCCCTTGGCGGTTGGCGTTCTCGGTCTTGAATGCCACCACGCGCAGGCGGTCGTCGCACTGGCTGCGATCGAGCGCGATCTGCCCGACCGGCTTGCCAAACGTGTTCGACCCAACAAGCGCGGAATTACCGCGCAGATAGGGAGTGAAGCTGTTGATCACGAGCTCGCTGGCCGAAGCGGTGCCCCCAGTGCCGATGAAGGCAATCTTTGTCGGCGCGATCGATTGCGACAGGGGGGTGAAGAAGGTTGTTGAATTATTACTCGCCTTCTCGGGCCTAAACGTCGTGAAACTGAAGACATTGTTGGCCCGTCCGGCACCCATCAAATTCCCCATTAGATCGGCGATCGCGACCAATCCGCCGCCGTTGTAGCGGAAGTCAACGATGATCTCGCTGATGCCCTGAAGGCGGAAACTGTCGAACGCCATCCGCAATTGCGGGTCGGCGGTCGAAATGAAGGTGCGTAAATTGAGGTACCCGACCTTTCGCCCGCCGTCATCGATCACCTTGGCACCATAACGCGACGAGACCGGCGAGATTTCAAAATTGGCCTTGGTCACCGTTACCTCGCGCTCGGTTCCAGCGCTGCTGACCCGCAACACGCGAGCGACCCCCGGGTCCGACGGACCAAGCGCGGCGCTTACCCCGGCCGATCCTTCGGCGGCGAAGATCGACGCCACGGTTCGCAGCGTCGCTGCGCTGGTGCCGATCGCAAGAATTTCGGTCCCGCGGTCAATGCCTGCGGCAAGCGCGGGAGCGCCCTCGAAGGCTTCAACAACAAACAATCGGCCCGCGCCTGAATCGTAGGACAAACGAATACCGAAGCCCGCGCTTGAGCCCGTAGAGAAGAAAGCATTCTCCTTCGTGATCGAGGCTAAATGGGTGAAGAAGCGGTCCTTCGACTGCGCCCGCGCGGTCGCAGTAAGCGCGTCGATATACGCCTCAACTGTCGCATAAGCCGACGGATCAAGCGTCGCCGGCAACAATTCGGGAAACAGATACCACTCCCGCATCTGCGTAGCGACCCAGTCCTGGCGCTCACGCAGCGAACAGCCAGCCGTTCCCTGAGTCGGGGTCGGAGTCGGGGTGGGCGTGACGGAGATTGGCGAGCCTCCGGCGTCGCTGCCCCCTCCCCCGCCACAAGCAGCAAGGATGGCAACGATACTCGTCAAGGTCGTAAAGCGGCCTGCGCGCATGACAGTGGTCTCCTAATTTCAACGACTTAGCGTCAATTACACGAAAAACACCAGCGAAAATTGCAGCACGTCCGATAGGGCATGACGACGGCAGGACGCCCACTCCGATATCGCGCGGCTCGAACGAAGAGAAATATCTAGAATTTAGCCCGGAGCGAAGCCACTAGCCGCCGTTTGTAGGCATAGCCAAGCTCGCTCGAGTTTGTGTCTAACAGGCGAACGTCAGCGGCCAGTTGCGGGATGATGTCTTGAGTGACCCCAAGATTATAAGCCGTATAGTCCGGAGACCCGCCCCGCTCCCTGCGGCCCAAGCGAGCACTGATCCGGGTACCCTTGCGCACATCCCAGGCCAGGCCGCCTTCCGCGAAGGTCGACTGGCGCGTCGATCCAGTATCGTCCGGAGAGTAAGTCACCGTCGCTGTCGCCCGCACTGCGCCGAACTTGCGCCCCGCTTCAAGCCGCATTTCGAAGGCGCGCCGGTCGGCTTGTCCGGCAATTCCGTGGATCGATTTGAGCCCGCCGCGTGCCGACAAGTCAAACCCGCCGGCTTTGGTCGCGGCGCCGGCCGACAGAGCCAGTTCGGCGCCATGGTCGCCATTATTCTCGATGTTCTTGGCATTACCTTCAATGGAGAAAGCGCCAAAGGTCAGTGCAGGACGAACGACGAGTTGCGGTCCGCGGGTTTGCGCAAGTCCTTTGGAAATGCCGGTCGAGGCCAGCTCGATCTGGATCGTCGGAGTAGCCGGCGGCAAGTCAAACATGGTCCCTCGACGGTTGTCACAGATGAGTCTTGCCTAAGTCATTCAACGGAGCACGGGGTCAAGCAAAACATCGCAACCGGGGCTGAAGTCCGTCGCCTTCGCGAACCTAGTTTGGCGTCCCACAAGATTTGATTGACCCCGGCTCAGGGCGCGGCCCTGCGATGCGAAAAGCCGCAGCATAATCGGTCGTGCCGCCAAGCGTCGCGATCCGCACCGGTTTGAGCCCAAGCGCCGCGAATTCGCACGCCAGTTGCGCGCGCGGCATTCCGTGCTGGCGGACCGGGCGATCTGCATCGACGACAATGATCTCGCCGTCGGGTCTGAGACCGGCGCGCAAGTGCCACAGGAAAGCGTAAGGCGCGGTTACCTCATGGTACATGTGAACGAGGAAAATGCGGTCGAACGAAGTCGCCGGGAGTCGTGGATCATCGGGCAGGCCGAGGCGTACCGAGACGTTGTCGAGCTTGTCGCGGTCGACCCGCTGGGCAAGCCTATCGCGCGTCACTGGCACGATGTCTTGCGCCAGCACGCGCCCCTTGGGTCCGACGATCGGCGAAAGGCGAACCGTATAATAGCCTTCTCCCGCGCCAATGTCGGCTACCGACATGCCCGGCTTGACCCCGGCAAAGGCCATGACCTCCTCGGCCTCGCCAAGCCGATCGCGCGCGTCCTCGGTCGAGAAACGGTCGGATACGATCGCCGCGACCGGCCTGTCCGCCTCTGGAAAGCGCGGTATTTGCGGCTCCTCCCGGCAAGCGGAGAGAGCCGCAAGCATCAGGAGCAGTGGGGGCCTTTTGATCTTGATGCCTTTATTCGACATCATCCACTTCTACTTTCTCCCCAGTGACTCGCTGCGACAAAGCGGCCGCCATGAACCGGTCGAGATCCCCGTCGAGGACGTCGCCTGGCGCCGTCGAAATGACGCCGGTGCGCAGGTCCTTTACCAGCTGGTACGGTTGGAGGACGTAGCTGCGGATCTGATGGCCCCAGCCAATATCCGTCTTCGAAGCCGCGGTCGCATCGGCTTCAGCCTCGCGCTTCTGGAGCTCGGCCTCATACAGGCGCGCCTTCAATTGCTTCATGGCCTCGGCCTTGTTCTTGTGCTGCGAACGCTGGTTTTGGCATTGAACCACGATGTTGGTGGGGATGTGCGTGATGCGAACCGCGCTGTCGGTGGTGTTGACGTGCTGCCCACCCGCCCCGCTGGCGCGGAAGGTGTCGATGCGAAGTTCACTCTCGTTGATCTCGATGTCGATGTCGTCGTCGACCTCGGGATAGACCCACACTGAAGCGAAACTGGTGTGCCGGCGCGCCGCGCTGTCATAGGGGCTGATCCGGACCAGGCGGTGGACTCCGCTTTCGGTCTTTAAGTTGCCATAAGCATTCTCGCCCTTGATGAGCATCGTCGCCGACTTGATCCCGGCCTGTTCGCCCGAATGGTGGTCGATCAGTTCGACCTTCATCCCGTGGCGTTCGGCCCAGCGCGAATACATGCGGTGGAGCATGCCCGCCCAATCATTGCTTTCCGTGCCGCCGGCCCCCGAATTGACTTCGACATAGCTATTATTGGCATCGGCTTCGCCCGCTAGCAGCGCCGCGACCTTGTCGCGTTCGGCATTGGCGGCAAGCTCGGCAAGCGCGCGAACGCCGTCGTCAACCAGGCCCACGTCGCCCTCGGCCTCGGCCATCTCGATTAGCTCGACCGTGTCGGCAAGCTCGGTTTCCATCTTGCGAGTCGCGTTGATCGCTTCGTCGAGCCGGCGCCGCTCGCGCATCACCGCTTGTGCCCCCTTGGGGTCATTCCACAACGAAGGATCCTCGACCTTTTCGTTCAATTCGCTGAGCCGCCTGAGCGCTCGGTCCCAATCGAGGAAGCGGCGCAGTAGTGCAGTCGCGGCATTGATCTGGTCGATATGAGCTTGCGCTTCGGCGCGCATTGGCAAGTTCCTTGTGAAGACGTCGATCGTGACGACGACGTTGAAGCTCGTCCGCGCGCCCTTCCGAACATGTTCGGAGCGAACGGTTCAACATGCGTTGGGCCTAATAGATGCCGCCCCGGTTTTGCAAGAATTCGCCGCTGTCCGCAGGGGCCGGAGGCCGGACCGCCGGGCGCGGGGCCGACCGGCGAACCGGGCGCGCCGCCGGCTGTTTTGCCATGGCCGTTCGACTCGCGGCAAGCTCGGCACTGCGGCGGAAGGAGCGGCGCGGCTCGGTTTCGGGTTGGAAGGCCTCCCAGATGACCGACGACTTCGGGTCCTCAGTGGTCGGGAAAGCGCCATAGACGCGTCGACCGGTCGAGCGGTCGATGCGCACCATGCGAATCCCCGCCGGTGCAACGAACGGTTTCTTCGGCACGTCCTTGAGGGCGGCCTGGGCCCATTGTTTGAAGATCGGCGCCGCGATCCGCCCGCCCTGCGCCGCACCGCCAAGTGACCGCGGCTGGTCATAGCCGAGGTAGACCCCAGCAACGACGTCGGGGGTGCCGCCAACGAACCACACGTTGGTCGGACCATTGGTGGTCCCGGTCTTGCCGAATAATGGTCGGTTGAGGCTCCGCAAAACCGTCGCAGTGCCGCGCTCCACCACGCCCTCAAGGACATGGACCATCTGATAGGCGGCCTGCGGATCGATCAATTGGCGAGCCCGCGCAGGAGGACGCGGCATCGCACGACCGTTCCAGTCCGGCGCGTTGCAATTTTCCATCCTCGAACAGCGATTGTCCGATCTGAAGATGACCTTGCCGTGGCGATTCTGGACATAATCGATCAGCGTCGGTTTTACCTCCCGCCCGTGATTAGCGAGGATGGCGTAAGCATTTGTGAGCTTGAGCACCGTGGTATCGCCGGCCCCGAGGGCGATCGAGAGATAGTCTTCATAAGTGCCAACGCCCATTTTCGCAGCATTGGCGTTGATTTTGTCCATTCCAACCTGCGAGGCGGCGCGAACCGTCATCAGATTGCGCGATTGTTCGACGCCCCAGCGGAGCGTCTTGGGTCCGGAATAGCGGCGGTCGAAATTGACGAAGCACTTGTTGCCAAGCCCCGCCCCCTGCCAGACGCAGAATGGCGCATCGACCAGGATCGAAGCCGGAGTGAGGCCATTTTCCAGCGCCGTGACATAAACGATCGGCTTGAAAGTCGACCCGGGCTGGCGCTGAGCCTGGGTCGCGCGGTTGAATGATGAGCCGATCACGTCGAACCCGCCCTGCATTGCAAGCACACGTCCGCTGTGAACTTCCTGCGCGACAAATCCGCCCCCGATTTCGGGGATGGACCGCAAGGCATAGCTGTCACGGCCCATCTGCTTGACGATGATGATCATTCCAGGCTTGAGGAAACCGAACGCGGCGCCGCCGCCTCCTCGCTTGGGCTGCGAAGCTGCCGAAGCGGCGAGCGTGCCGGTCGAGCCATCGCCGAACCCGATCTGGGCGCTGCCGCCACTCTTCTTGAGCACGACCGCCTTGCGCCAGTCCGGGAAACCCGTGCCGAGCGCCGCGGCGCGCAGTTCGGCCGCCCAATCGCCCTCTGTGCCGATAGACAGACCATTGTCCCGCCAACCGCGTCCGCCGTCAAAGCTTGCCAGGCCCTCTCGCAGCGCTTCGGCTGCGGCGTCCTGCATGACCGGCATCATCGAGGTCCGCACCGACAGTCCGCCCGAATAGATGCTGTTGCGGCCATCCTCGGCGGTCTCGCCATATTTGGCCAGCAAGGTGCGGCGCACTTCCTCTAGAAAGTAACCGCCTTGTTCGCGGAACTTGGCGTTGCTGCCATAACGGATCGTGCCTAGGCCGGTGGCGGCCGCTTGAGCACCTTGGGCCTCGGTGATGAAACCATTAGCGACCATTTCGCGAAGCACGTAATTACGGCGGTCGGTCGCTTTCTGCGTCGCACGGATGGGGTCGTAATTGCTTGGCGCCTTGGGCAGAACAGCCAGATAGGCTGCCTCCGGCAATGTCAGCTCGGCAACATCCTTGTCATAATATGCGCGTGACGCGGCCTGGACGCCGTAGGCATTACGGCCAAGGAAAATCTGGTTGAGATAAAGCTCGAGGATCTGCTGCTTTGACAATGTAGATTCGAGCCGGAAGGCCAGAATCGCCTCGCGAACCTTGCGCGTAATCGAGTAAGCGTCGTCCTGCAGCAGCGCCTTGGCCACCTGCTGCGTGATCGTCGAGCCGCCACGCGCCCGCCCGCCACTCACCGATTTTCGGCTATAGTCAATGACAGCGCCGACCAATCCTGGATAATCAAGCCCCCCATGGTTAAAAAACGTCTTGTCCTCAGCCGAAATGAAGGCGTTTAGGATGAGGGGCGGATATTCGTCGAATGCCAGTTCGACCCGACGCTCACGGGCGTAGGTACCGATGGGATTACCATCATAGCCGCGCACATTGGTCGGCAGGGGCGGCTCGTATGCCATCAATTTCTCGGATGTCGGCAGCCCATTGGCGAAGAAAAGCCACAGCGCACCAAGTAGTACGTAGCCCAAAATCAGGGCCCACGCCGCGCGCCGCACCCAGCGGCGCTTGAACACGGGGTCCAGGCGATCACGAACGCGGCCGTTAAGCGAAACCAGATCGGGCATTTGGAAGGGAAGCGTTGGCATGTCCGGCTTTCCTAGCGCCTATGGTGGCGCGGCGAAAGAGAGACGATCACGGCAATCGACGCGCCGCAAGGTCCGCCTCGATCGCCTGTGCAAGGACAAGGACAAGCGGCGCGCGGCCGGCGGGTGTCATGAGCAGCGCCTCGTCCTCGACGTTGCTGATATAGCCAGCTTCCACCAGCAAGGCTGGCGTGTCAGCACGGCGCAATACATGGAAAGCGGCGAATTGATGCGGTCGGGGGCGTAGCGCGACCCGTCCAGCGGCGCGCCGGACGGTGCGCCGCGCAAGTTCTGCCGACTGCTCCATCTGCCCGCGCAGTGCGAGGTCCGACAGGATGGAGCGGAGCGAGCCGTCCGACGCACTGCTCAGCGGCTCCCCGGCCCGATTCTCGGCATTGGCAAACCGCGCCGCTTCCGCGCTCGAGGCGACGTCGGAAAGGGAATAAATGGTCGTGCCGCGGGCCAGCGGATTGGGTGCGCTGTCCATATGAAGCGAGATGAACAGGCTCGCGCCAATCCGACGGGCAATCGCCGCCCTTTGGTCAAGCGACAAATAGCGATCGTCCTCGCGGGACAGCGCGAGCCGGACGCGGCCCCTTTTTTCGAGCAGATCGGCAAGCTCGGTTGCCATCGCCAAGGTCAATTGCTTTTCGGCGACGGTGCGCGACACGCCAAGTGCGCCCGGGTCGCGCCCGCCGTGACCGGGATCGATCAGCACGATCGGACGGCCCGGGGTGCGCGCATCGCGGATCCGGACGTCGGCCACGGCATCGGGCAGCGCCATCGTTAGCCCACCGCGGCGCGCTTCGCCGACTAGCACGCGCCCTTCGCGCGCCCCATCCGAAAGCATGAGCCAAGCGATCAGCAGCGCGCCGGCAAGCACTAGCAAGGCGAGCAAAATGGTTACTCGCCTGCTTCGCATTCTCAACCGGAACCTCCTTGACCTCTTCGGCCTTATCATAGTGCCCGCCTGCCGGCGTCAATTCGTTCATTTATGAGAAAATCTGCGGTTGGCGACGGTTGCGGGTCATTGCCGGCGGTGCTAACCCGCCGTGTCCGCGCATACTTTGGCGTGGACGCCTGCCGCGATCGTCCAATGATCGCCGGCTTTAGAGGTTGACGCTACATGACGCCATACGACGCCCGGTCCATGCTCAGCATAGAGCGTGGCGGAGTGTCGTTCGCGCATCAGACCGCGATGGCGCATGAAGCAGCAGCAATTTTCGAACATCCCGCCGGCTGGGTGATCCCGCCGGCTCATTCAATCGCGCGCCGCCGGTCGATACCGCCCGGCCTGCGCGTCCGGAGATACAATAATGTCAATGCGCATGCT
>JALYRC010000170.1 GCA_030855555.1 Pseudomonadota bacterium | reverse complement strand
TGGGTGGGCTCATCGCCAGCGGCCAATTGAAGGCCCGCGACACCGTCTTCGATGGACTTGAGAACACCCCCGACGCCTTCCTCGGCCTCTTCACCGGCGCCAACACCGGCAAGATGCTGGTCAAGCTGTAAGCGCGATCCTCTCCCCGGGCCGCAGCTGGGGAGAGTCGCTGCGCGCGAGGTGGGAAAGCAGGCCGGCCTCCGAAGAGAACAGGCTGCCACGCGGATTCGACCCACACGTGCTTTACTTCTTGCGCGGGAGACAGCGAGGCCACAAAGGCCATTGATGAGCACGGAGCCAACCGCGAGCCCAAGCGCCAACCGTCGTATCGCGCTGCTGATCGACGCGGATAATATTTCGCACACGAAGATCGCCGCGATGCTCGCAGAGCTGTCGAAACACGGCACCGCAAATATCCGCCGCGCTTATGGGGACTGGGCCAGCGCAAGTTTGAAAGGCTGGAAAGACAAGCTTCATACTTTTGCAATCCGGCCGATCCAGCAGTTCAGCTATTCGACGGGAAAGAATGCAACCGATATCGCGCTCGTCATTGATGCAATGGAGTTGCTTTATACGCAGGATCTCGATGGCTTCTGCATTGCCTCAAGCGATGCGGATTTCACGCCGCTGGTCATGCAGCTAAAGGCCAATGGGCATGAGGTGTACGGGTTCGGCGAGCGCAAGACGCCCGATCCTTTCGTCAATGCGTGTACGACCTTCTTATTCGTTGACGGTTTGGGGAAACCGGAAACGCCATCCATTCTAAGCAGCCCATCACCTGGTGATGTCCTGGCCAAAGAGGTAGCCAAACCTGTCGCTGCGACGAAGCCCGCGCGATCGCTTGCCCGAGATGTGAATTTGGTGACTATATTGCGCGGTGGCGTGGAAGCAGCGTCGCGCGAGGATGGCTGGGCCTTCCTCTCCACTGCTGGAAGCGCCGCCAAGCGTCAGGCCCCGATCGACCCGCGCAACTACGGAAAAAAGAATTTTCGCGCCTTGTTTGAGGCGGTTGAATTATTCGACATCGTCAAGGTCGGCGGCCAATTCTACATTGCCGAGAAAGGCAATGAGGACCGCGCGCTGCAACCAGTGGTGAATTCAAACTAACCCTATTTCTCTTTGCAGTGAGCAGGGCAGGCCGCTCACCTCACGAATAGTTACACTTCGCCGGATCGCCGCTCTGCAGCCCGCGGCGAAGCGCCTCCATGCGCTGGGCCGAGGTGCCGTGCGTAAAGCTTTCGGGAACGACGACGCCCTGGCTCTGCTTCTGAAGCGTGTCGTCGCCGATTGCTTCGGCGGCGCGCATGCCTTCTTCGATGTCGCCAGGCTCCATCACGTCGCCAAACGCCTTGGCACGATTTGCCCACACCCCGGCGTAGCAGTCCGCCTGGAGTTCGATTCCGACCTGCTCTTGATTGCTGTTCGATCCACGCCCCAGCTTACCTTCGAGGTTTTGGACATGGTGACCGGCCTCATGCGCAATGACATAAATTTGCGCGAAGTCGCCCGGCGCACCGAAGCGGCGGGTCAGTTCGTCAAAGAAACTCGGGTCGATATAAATGCCTTGATCGGTCGGGCAGTAAAATGGCCCCATCGCCGACTGCGCCGCGCCGCAGCCCGACCGGGTGCCTTGTGTATAAGCGATTAGTTTCGGCACCTTATAAGTGGCACCTGCCTGGCGGAAAATTTCGGTCCAAACCTGAGCGGTCGAATTGTTCGTTCCTTCGATGACTCGCTTTTGCTCGGCATTTAAGGTCGAGACACCCTGCGATGACTGCGACGTTGCGCTTCCGCCGCCGCCAAGCAGCCCGCCGCCGCCACCACCGCCAAGGCTGCTTAGCGCACAATAGCCAAGCGCGAGAATGATGATCCCGACAATCCCGAAGCGCGATGCGACGAGCGAAAAGATCAGCCCAAGCGCGCCGCCGCCCATTCCTCCAAGCTGCATCCCGCCACCGCTTTGTCCGGTGCGGTCCTCGAAATCGCCGCCACCCCCGCTGCCAAACCGCATGATTACTCTCCCTGTTTCTTGACCGCTCAATGCGCGAGAAGTGGTGACGGTTGCAAAACAAGTTTTGTGACTCTGCTTTGGGGCTGGAACCGGGCGCGGGTCCCGTCCATTGCCCAAGCGATGCCCGACGCCTCCCCTCCCCGCCGTTCACGCCCTGGTCGCTCGAAAGCGCGCCCGAATGCGCCGCTGCCGCTACCCGACACCGTCGCGCTGGTGCTTCAAGGGGGCGGCGCGCTTGGCAGCTATCAGGCCGGCGTGATCGAAGGGCTTGCCGACGCGGCGATCGAGATCGACTGGGTCGCCGGCATCTCGATCGGTGCGATCAATGCCGCCTTGATCGCCGGCAATCCCCCCGAGCGGCGGGTCGAACGGCTGCGCGCTTTCTGGGAACGCCTGTCGAGCGCGATGCCGAGCTTCCCGATCGCCAACAATGCCTACTTCCGCGAAGCGCTCCACGAACTGTCCGCCGCTTTTGTCGCAACCGCCGGCGTGCCGGGCTTCTTCCGCCCGCGGCTGGTCTCGCCGATGCTTGCCACCCCCGGAAGCCTCGCCGCGACCAGCTATTACGACAGCGCTCCCTTGGTCGAAACGCTTGATGCGCTGGTCGACTGGGATCTGCTTAACGATGGCCCGGTGCGGCTGTCGGTCGGCGCGGTCGACGTGGAAAGCGGCAATTTCCATTATTTCGACACGCTCGACACCCGCATTGACGCGCGTCACATCATGGCCTCGGGCGCGCTTCCACCGGGCCTCCCGCCGGTCGAGATCGACGGACGCTGGTGGTGGGACGGCGGCCTTGTATCGAACACCCCGTTGACTCATTTGCTCGACCATCAGGACGATGAGATGCTGGTGTTTCAGGTCGATCTGTTCAGCGCCTCCGCCGAGCGTCCACAAACGATCATGGACGTGATAGCGCGCGAGAAGGAAATCCGCTTCTCGAGCCGCACGCGCGAAGTCTCGCGCCAATTGATCAAGCTGCGTCAGGAGCGCCAGGCCATCCGCGATGCGCTCAAAATTCTCCCGCCCGAGCTATGCGCCGATCCCAAGATTGTTGCGCTCATTGCGGCGGCCGAGGAGAAGCCGGTCAATCTCGTCCACCTCAT
>JALYRC010000163.1 GCA_030855555.1 Pseudomonadota bacterium | reverse complement strand
AAAACCCCGGCCACCATGAGAACGCCAGCCAAACCTTCCGCGAACGGGTATATGTAGCTGTAGGGCACCCACCGCTTCGCCAGCAGGTCGTAGTTCAGGAACATGGTCGCGAAGCTCTCGATATTCTGGAGCTTCAGGAGCGCCAGCACGACCATCGAAAAACCTATGAACCACTCAGCGGCGCGGATGGTGAGAAGGCTTCCAGTGACCGCGTAGCTTGATCCGATTGCCATCAGACCCGTCATGGCGAACAGGACGAGGACGGGGGTATAGCTAGTGGCTTTCGGGTCCATGACGCGCTTGCCAAGGAAACGGCGCAGATCGTCATACCCGCCAATGCGCTTGCCGCCGATGAAGGTCTGAGGCGTCGTGGCAACCCCGTGGGCCGCCTTGAACGCGTCGGTTTCCTCACGCGTCGTGAGGCGGTGGTCTTCCACCTCATACCCCGAGCGCTTGAGAAGATCGACCGCCTTGAGTCCGTATGGACAGGTGTGAGACGGCATGACCATCCTGTGGATCACCGCCCTCTTTGCTGCCCCCGGATGATTGGTCAGGTCCGACATTTCCTATCTCCTTGAATTGATGTCGGAGCCTATATAGATGCCGTACCATGGTACAGAGTCAAGGGGTGCCTTCCCTGACAATCGGCAGGCTTGCCGCCGCTGGTGGAGTTGGGTTGGAGACGATTCGCTTCTACCAGCGGAAAGGTCTGCTGGCGCAGCCAGGGCGGGAGAGCGGCATTAGACGCTATGGGTCGGACGACCTGCGGCGCCTGCGGTTCATCAAGCAGGCCCAAGCCGCGGGGTTCACGCTACAGGAGATCAAGGAACTCCTGATGCTGGACGCCAGCGAAGATCGCGGCCGCGCTCGAACCATGGCGGCAAGTCGCATCAAGGCGCTCGATACGAAGATCGCCGAACTTGAAGCTGCTCGAACCTCCCTCGAAAAGCTCGCCACGGAGTGTGGGGAGGGATCGAAAGGGCCTTGCCCAATTCTATCCTCGTTCGGCGTCTGAGGTCACGCCTCAATGTCTCCTTTGGGTGGATAGCGGACATTCCTTGCGGTAGAGATTCTGCATGACACGTCGCTCCATCTTTGCGTTAGTTGTGCTACTGATGGGAGGTTGTTCGGCTGATGCCCTTCCCAATGGATATACTATCCAAGAGAGCGGCATGAACCGCGAGTGGTTGCGAAGCCCCGACGGTCTTATGGTCGTTCCGGGTCTTATGAAAAGTCTCTATCGCCGTGATGACCAGTTACTCTTGGTCGCGCATGCGGCCTCCTCCGGCGGTCAACCACTTCCGCCAATGCCAATCGACAACACCTGTTTCGTGGCCTTGTCGCTTGATACCGCCACAGGGAAAACCTCTCAAGTTACTCTCGCCACAGCGAGCAAGATGGCAAAAGGAATGACAGAAGTTTTTTCGACCAGCCGCGATTGCTGAGGTCATGCCCTGAATGTCCACAATGGGTCGAAAGCGGATATCGCGATCAGCGCGAGCCGAAGCCCGTCAGCATTGTCTTGATCGTCCGGAACAGGATCAGAAGGTCGAGCCAGGGCGAGAAATATTTGATGTAGAAGAAGTCATATTGAAGCTTCTCATGGACTTCGTCGACGTCGGCGACGTGGCCCTGGTTGACCTGCGCCCAGCCTGAAATCCCTGGCCGGACGACGTGGCGATAGCGATAGAAGGGGATTTCGCCGACGTACCAGTTCGATAGCACCAGCGCCTCGGGCCGCGGGCCGATCCAGCTCATTTCGCCCTTCAATATGTTGATCATCTGCGGCAGTTCGTCGATCCGGCTGCGACGCAGGAACGTGCCAAGCCGGGTGATGCGGTCATCCCCGTCGCCCGTCATTGCCGCCGAGCGCTCATCCTCGCCCGCGTCATGGACCTCCATGGTGCGGAATTTGTACACGGTGATCGGTTTTCCAGCGAGCCCGAGGCGGCGCTGGCGGAACAGTGCCGGGCCGGGGCTGTCGAAGCGGATTGCAAGCGCGAGAAGCAACATCGGTGCTGCAAGGATTGGGACCAAAACCAGAGCCGCCGTGAAGTCGATCACGGCCTTGAGATGAAAATAGCCGCGCGCGGGGATCAGGCTGCCGAAGCTATTCTCCGACAGATGTGCGACCTCGACCCGCCCGGTCAGCGATTCGGACAATTGCTTGACCTGATAGACCATCCGTCCGGCAAGCGCTGCGTCGGCAAGGAAACTTTCCCATTTCGGCGGCAGGTCGGCCGAAAAATCGGCCACCACGGCGTCGCAGTCGATCGTCTCGGCGAGCGCGGGACGGTACATTTTCTTCCAGTCCACCCCGGCAATCTCTTCGAGATGATCGACCGTGCCGCAGGGCACGACCGCAAAACGGCGGCGAATGCTGCGGTGCACCGTGATGTGGAGCCCGATGATCCAAACGAGATGCGCCACGAACCCGGTCAGGATGCCGAGCCGGTCGTAAGGAAGTCGCGACATGAGGAGCAGCGCAAGCACGATGCCATGGGCCACCGCGATCGACGGAGCGATCAGCGTCCCCGATCGCGTGCCCGGGAAGGTGCCGACGGACAGCCGGATCCAGGTTGCGATCACGACTGCAGTGATGTTGGCGACCAGGCTGATCTCGCTCGTAGTGAAGTAAGCCGGATCGGGCGCGACGACCATGCGCAGCACGAATGGCAGGATGGCCCCGACGACGATTGCGCCAACGAGGGCGAAGCGCTGCCGCGTCACCAGGGCCTGCCGAGATCGTCGCATCGCAGGGCCTTGATGCGCCATCATCACAGCGCCCAGCGGTCGATCGGCGCTGCCAGCTCGCGGTTGCGCCAGATACCCTTCAAGTCGGCCAGCGTTCCGCCTTCCGACACGAGGGCGAGGAGCTGGGCGTCGTCCAGTGCCCGATATTCGTCATGCGCCACTGCCGCGACGACGAGGTCGTAAGCGTCGCCATTTAGCGCGATTGGCGCGCGGCCATAGTCACGGGCGGCTTCGGCTGGATCGGCAATCGGGTCGGTCAAGGCGACGTCATAGCCAAGCTCGTCGAGGCGCCGGACGATATCGGCAGTGCGGCTGTTGCGCAGGTCGGGCACATTTTCCTTGAACGTGAGGCCCATCACCAGCGCGCGCCCGGGCTTGCGGTCGCGCCGCTCATGGAGGCGGTCGGCGATCCAGGCGCCCATCTGGTCGTTCGTTGCGCGCCCGGCGAGCACGACCTGCGGATGAAGGTCGAGCTTTTGCGCCAGATGGCTCAGATAATAAGGATCGACGCCAATGCAGTGCCCGCCGACCAGCCCGGGCTCGAACGGCAGGAAATTCCACTTGGTTCGGGCGGCGGCAAGCACGTCCCAGATCGACAGGTCGATCTGCCCGAATATCTGCGCCACTTCGTTCATGAAGGCGATGTTGATGTCGCGCTGGGCGTTCTCGATCACCTTGGCGGCCTCGGCCGTCTTGATCGACGCCGCCCGGAACACGCCGCCGCTGGTCATTGCGCCGTAAAGCTGGGCAAGCTGCTCGACCACTTCATCATCTTCGCCGGCAACGACCTTCACGATCTTGTCGACGCGATGGACGTGGTCGCCCGGGTTGATCCGCTCGGGGCTATAGCCAAGCCGGAAATCGCGCCCGCGCTTATGCCCGCCAGCGCGTTCGATTTCGGGCCCGCAGACTTCTTCGGTAACGCCCGGATAGACCGTGCTTTCGAAGACGATAGTCGGCCGCCGCGCGGGATCGATCCACGCCGCGATGGCTCGCGAGGCCGCAATCAGCGGCGACAGGTCGGGCTGATTATCGGCATCGATCGGGGTCGGCACGGTGACGATATAAACCGATGCGCCCGCGCATTCTGACGGATCGGCCGTAACCCGCAGCGTGCTCGCCGCGAGCCGGTCGCGCTCAACTTCGCGGGTGCGGTCGTGCCCGCTTTCAAGCTCGGCGACGCGCCGTTGATCGACATCGAAGCCAATGACGTCGCCATGCTCGGCCAATGCGACGGCCAATGGCAGGCCGACATAGCCTAGCCCAACGACGACGATATTCGACGCTTCACTCATTACTGCTCCGACATTTGGTTCGCCCGGCAGCCGCCGGGGTAAGGGTTCAAGACCTGCGCCCGCGACCAATACCAAAATGGCGTAATCCCGCGCGTTCGGCCTCCTGTTGGCGGTAAATATTCCGCAAGTCCAGCAACACGTTACCGCGCATTCGCTTGGCAAGGTCATGCAGGCTCAGTCCGCGAAATTCATCCCATTCGGTGACGACCACGACCGCGTCGGCGTCATCTGCAACCGCCTCCGGTGCAGCGGCAAATATAATCGCCGGAAGCAAGGGCCGCGCCTGATCGTGGCCAACCGGGTCGAATGCAACGACGGTGGCGCCACGCTCGACCAGGCCCTTGATCAAGGGGATCGAGGGCGCGTCACGCATGTCGTCCGTGTTCGGCTTGAAGGTCAGTCCGAGGATTCCGACCCTTTTGCCGTCGAGGCTTCCGCCCAGCGCTTTTTCGACGCGGTCAACCATCGCCGCCTTACGGTCGTCATTGACGGCGACCACGGTAGCGATAATCCTTTGCTCGACCCCTGCTTCCTCGGCAGCGCGGAGCAGTGCAAGCGTGTCCTTGGGAAAGCAGCTGCCGCCATAGCCGGGCCCGGGATGAAGGAATTTGGGCCCGATACGATTGTCGAGCCCGATCCCGCGCGCGAGGTCCTGGACATCAGCATCGACCGCCTCACACAGGTCGGCCATTTCGTTGATGAAGCTGATCTTCATCGCCAGGAAGGCGTTGGCGGCATATTTGGTAAGTTCCGCCGTCCGTCGTCCGGTGAACAACAATGGCGCCTTGTTGAGGAACAAGGGTCGGTAGATCTCGGCAAGCACGTCGCGCGCCCGCTCGTCCTCGGCGCCAACCAGGATGCGGTCGGGGTGCTTGAAGTCGGCAATCGCAGCGCCCTCGCGCAGGAATTCCGGGTTCGACGCGACCGAGCAGCCTTCGGGGGCGCCATGTTCGGCCAGCAAGGCTGCAATCTTGTCGCCGGTTCCTACGGGCACGGTCGATTTGGTTACCACCACGACGGGATGATCGAGCGCCTTCGCCAGTTCCTCGACCGCCGCGAAGACAAAGGTCAGGTCGGCATGGCCATCGCCGCGCCGCGACGGCGTGCCGACGGCGATGAACACCGCCTCAGCTTGCGCAATTGCGAGAGCGAGATCCGTAGTGAACTTCAGCCGCCCGCGCGCTACGTTGGCCGCCACCAACCCGTCCAGTCCCGGCTCCCAAATCGGCATTTTGCCTTCAAGCAAAGCATCGATCTTGGCCTGGTCCTTGTCGACACAGGTGACGTGATGACCGAAGTCGGCGAAGCACGTCCCCGACACCAGCCCGACATATCCCGTCCCGATCATTGCGATGCGCATTTACTTGTCCTCAAGCGTTGCCGCGCGCCCTACCCTTCCGCGCCGCGCAACGCTAGCGTGCCCGCGAAGGTAAACCCTGCGGACCGGATTCGCTGTGCGGCGCGTTGTGGACAAGCCGACGAATGCGACGAAAGAAGAATTATGAGCGACAAAGCGCCGAAAGATACGGAACAAAAAGCCGCCGAGGCCGAGGTCGCGGAGTTCAAGGAGGATCTTGGCCCGTTCGTCATCGCGGCCGAGACCACGCGGATGCCGATGGTGTTCACCGACGCCAAGGTCGGAGGCAACCCGATCATCTTCGCCAACGACAGCTTCCTCACGCTGACGGGCTACGATCGCGACGAGGTGCTTGCGAAAGACTTCAACTTCTTCCTCCCGTCCGGTGTCAACGAAAAGGTCATTGAGCAGCTCAAAAAAGCCTTTTGCGATCAGCCGGACAATCTCTCCACGATCCGCTTTGAGCGTAAGGACGGCAGTGAATTCTGGGCCGATTTTTTCACGAACCCCGTCGTGGACGACGATGGCGCAATCGTGCAGCATTTCATCTCGCTGGTGGATACGACGCTCTACCAGTTGGCGCAACGCAATGCGGCGATGCTGATCGATGAACTCAATCACCGCGTGAAAAATACACTGGCCACCGTCCAGTCGATTGTCGCCCAGGCCGTGCGCAATTCGCCCGATGTCCAAACGGTCAAGGAGTCGATCGAGACCCGCATCGCCGCGCTGTCGCGATCGCACGGTTTGCTTGGGCGGGAGAAATGGGACGGGGCCGGCTTGAATGATTTGGTGCGTGAAGCACTTGCTCCTTTCAGCGTGTCCGAGGGGCAGACCGAGCGCTTCACCGTGTCGGGTGATAACATCCGCCTGTCGCCCAAGGCGGCGCTGGCGTTGGGAATCGCGTTTCACGAACTGGCGACCAACGCCGCAAAATATGGCGCTTTTTCCAACGACGCTGGGACGGTTTCGATCAAGTGGACGCTTGAGACCAAGCCCGATGGCCGCTGGCTGTGCCTCCACTGGCGCGAGAAAGATGGGCCGACGGTGAAACCACCGACGCGAAAAGGGTTCGGGTCGCGGGTTATCGAACAGGGCCTAGCGCACGAACTCGAAGGCAAGGTCAAAATGGAATACCTTCCCGCAGGTATCGTTTGCACAATCTACATTCCGGCCCCACAAGCCATTCTTGATGGATGAAAATTTGCTCAGCGGAAAGCGCGTCCTCGTTATTGAGGATGAAATGCTTGTGCTGATGGCGATCCAGGACATGCTCGCCGACCTTGGGTGCACCGCGGTGTCGGTGGCCGGGAATCTCGACAAGGCGCTGGCGCTGATTGCCACGGAGACATTCGATCTCGCGACCCTCGACGTCAATCTGAACGGACAGAAGAGCTATCCCGCCGCTCAGGCCTTGAGTGAAGCGGGCGTACCGTTCGCCTTTTCGACTGGCTATGGCGAGCATGGCATCGGCGAGGGCTATGGGTGTCACCTCGTGCTCAACAAACCCTATTCCATTCGTCAGTTGATCGACGTGCTCACTGCCTTGCTCGCTGAAACACACCCTCCAGCATTAGCGGCATAGACGTAGATTAGTCGGCGGCGAGCGATCACCGCCTCGCTTTTGCCGCACATCCGCGCTACAGGCGCCGCTTCCCATGGCTACCATCCTCCCCTCTCCGCCGCGCGTCGGCATGGTTTCGCTCGGCTGCCCGAAGGCGCTGGTCGATTCCGAGCGCATCCTTACCAAGCTGCGCCAGGACGGTTACCAGATGTCGCCCGATTATGCCGGGGCTGATGTCGTGCTGGTCAATACGTGTGGGTTCCTCGATTCGGCCAAGGAGGAAAGCCTCGCCGCGATCGGTGAAGCTATCGCCGAGAACGGGCGCGTCGTGGTCACCGGCTGCATGGGCAATGAAGCCGAGGTCATCCGCGCGCGCTTCCCTGCAGTGCTCGCGGTCACCGGGCCGCAGCAATATGACGCCGTCGTCGCTGCGGTCCACGAAGCCGCGCCGCCCGTGCCCAACGCCTACCTCGACCTTGTCCCATCGGCGAATATCGGCCCCGGCATCAAGCTCACCCCGCGTCACTTCAGCTATTTGAAGATCTCCGAAGGCTGCAACCACCGCTGTTCGTTCTGCATCATCCCGTCGATCCGCGGCGACCTGGTCAGCCGCCGGCCGGACGCGGTCCTGCGCGAGGCCGAGAAGTTGGTCGCGTCCGGGACCAAGGAATTGCTGGTAATCAGCCAGGACACCAGCGCCTATGGGCTGGACCTAAAGCATGCCGCCTGGCCGTGGAAGGGTGAGCCCGTCCGTGCCCACATGACCGACCTGGCGCGCGAATTGGGCAGGCTGCGCACGCCCGAGGGCGAGACCCCGTGGGTGCGGCTTCACTATGTTTACCCCTACCCCCATGTCGATCGCGTCATTCCCTTGATGGCCGAGGGGCTGGTGCTGCCTTACCTCGACATTCCGTTCCAGCACGCCTCTCCCAAAATTCTCAAGGCAATGAAGCGCCCGGCCAATGAAGCGCGCGTGCTCGAGCGAATTCATCAGTGGCGCGAAGTCTGCCCCGACATCGCGATCCGATCGAGCTTCGTGGTCGGCTTCCCGGGTGAGACGGAGGAAGATTTCCAATATCTCCTTGACTGGCTCGCGGAGGCCCGCCTCGACCGCGTCGGCGCGTTCCGTTTCGAACCCGTCGAAGGCGCCGCGGCCAATGCTCTTGCCGATCACGTCCCCGAAGAAGTGAAGGAAGAGCGCTACGCCCGGATCATGGAACTGACCGCGCGCATCTCGGCGGAGAAACTTGCCGCCAAGGTCGGCGCGACGATCGACGTCCTGATCGACGTCGTCGACGAGGATGGCGCTACGGGTCGCTCGAAAGCCGATGCGCCGGAGATCGACGGTGACGTCCATTTGCGCGACGCAAGCCACCTTTCGCCGGGCGACTTCGTCCGCGTGCTGGTCGAAGATGCCGACGACCATGATCTGTTCGGCGTGCCCGTCGCCTGAAGCTCAGGTCGTGGTTGCGGCCCGGTAGCGTTGTTCCGCCTCCGCCATATAGTCGCGCGTGATTGGAAGCGCGTGGCGGTCGCGGATGAACTGGACTTGATAATTACATCCCGAACCGGTCTCGAACAGCATCACCGACCCGGCGAGGTAAAATTCCCACATGCGGTAAAAACGCTCGTCGTACATGGCGACGATCTCGGCCTTCGCTGCCTGTGTTCGCTTGGTCCAGTCGCGAAGCGTGTGGGCATAATGAAGCCGCAGCGTCTCGATGTCGGACGCGATGAACCTCACTTCCTGGCTTGCAGCGAGCATTTGCGACAGCGACGGCAGATGATAGCCGGGAAAGACATATTTGTTGATGAACGGATCGGGGTTGAGCGCCGCGGCACCGAACCTGCCGATGGTGTGAAGAAGCATCACGCCGTCGGGCGCCAGCAAGGCGTGGCACTTGGCGAAAAATTCGTTGTAGTGCGCGGCCCCGACATGCTCGAACATGCCGATCGAGACGATGCGGTCGAAGGTGCCGGTGAGTGAGCGATAATCGACCAGCTCGAACTTGACCCGGTCGGACACGCCAGCTTCCTCGGCGCGGCGCCGCGCGACCTTCAACTGCTCTTCCGACAAGGTCACGCCCAGCACGTCGACATCCGCGACTCGGTTCAGATAGAGGGCGGTTCCACCCCATCCGCAGCCGATATCGAGCACGCGCTGCTTTGGATTGAGATAGAGCTTGGCGGCGATATGCGCTTTCTTGTCGTTCTGCGCCTGCTCCAGGCTGTTCGCCGGATCGGTATAATATGCGCAGCTATATTGGCGGTCGCGGTCGAGGAAGAGTTCGTAGAGCGCGTCAGACAGATCATAATGATGCGCGACATTCTGTTTCGACTTGCCGGGCGGATTAAGCCGCAAAATCGGCTTCAATAGGCGGCCGAGCACGGCCTTGGGCGACGTCCTCTTGCGGCCAAGCGCGACGCGGCCCCCGCCGCCTTGCTCCCAGCGATTGTTACCAAGCGCGACGTCGAGCAACTGCGCAATGTCGCCTTGTTCGATCGTCAGGCGCCCATCCATATAGGCTTCGCCGAACGCGAGCTTGGGATCGCGTGCAATGTCCATCGCAACGCGATTGTCGTGGAGCTTAATAGTGACTTCCTCGCCCCCGCCGGGTCCGAAGCTCTCTCGCGTCCCGTCATGCAAAATAAGGTGAAGCCGACCGCGCGTCAGCAGCTTGCCAAGGAACATTCCGATCAGACTCAACACTCGACTCCCGCTCATGAGTACTGCTTATTCGCTTTTGACTGAATCGAGCGCTGCCGCCTAGCCGGCATCTCTGCAAAGAGATTCGACCACAGTTGGCGAGTGACGCTGCACTTTACACCATGGCCCAGAGGTGTATTAGACCATCAATACAGGGGATTGAAACAATGGTATGGACCACGATGGCACTTGCTGCGCAGATAGGCGTCGCGGCGATACCCAAGCGCGTTTGCATCGACCCGCGCAACGGACATGCCAATGTCGATTTCCTTGTCACCAATGCGACGGACAAGGCGCTGACCATTACGGAAATTCGCGGGCTGATATTCGATCGCAGGGGAACTCTGCTGGAACGGCGCCTTGTCTGGCAGGACGCTCTCACGGCCACCCGGCCGGGCACCCAGATCCCGGCCAAGGGAAAGTCGATTATCTTCAATCCGATGTCGTTCAATCACGCGTCGCCAACGCGGCCAATGCGCTTTGAATTTGACCTCGACGGGACGCCGGGACCATTGACAGTCAACCTCACACCGGCCGACTGCCGCGCAGGTCAGCCACCGTTTGTCCTGCCCGTAGTGGGGCGAGTCCTCGTCTATGACGGTTATGACGCACTCTCTCATCATCGCCGAAGTGACTACCGCGACAGCATGTCGGATGGCTCGGGCATAACTGACAATTTCCAGCGATACGGAATCGATCTCGTCGCGATCGATCGTGAGGGACGCTTGTGGCGCGGAGACGGGAAGTCGACGTCCGACTGGCTAGGATGGGGTCGCCCAGTTCGCGCAGCGGCAGCCGGCAAGGTTGCTGCAATGCACGACGGCCAGCCCGACAATGTCGTCATCGGGACCGTCGACAAATGGGGAGGACCGCGCAGGAACGACCCGATGTCGAGTTACGGCAATTATGTGCTGGTCGACCACGGATCGGGCGAATTCACGCTTTATGGCCATTTGAAAAATGGCAGCATCGCGCTGAAAAACGGTCAAAGGCTCACTGCGGGACAGACGATCGGCAAGATGGGCAATTCAGGTGCCTCGGGTGGAGTCCATTTGCATTGGGAACGACGGCGCGGACGCGGCTTCGGCCTGGCCGGCATCGAGACGCAACCAGCCTATGTCCACAAAGTCATCCTCGTCGGGTCGGACGGTAAGATTCCTGCCGCCGGGCTGGCTATCGATACTGGTGACGTCCTTATCGCTCGGTGACTGGGAGCGCTGGTCTCATGCCCTTTTGACAGCTGCGCAGCCTCGACTAGGTTGGCATGATGATCCATTATTTCCTCCGCTTCACCCTGTGCGTGATCAGTGCGTTCTCGCTTCCCGCCGCCGCCCAGCCGATCAGTGCCACCGAACAGGTGAGGATCGATGCGCTTGTGACGAAGACGCTGGCCGATACGCAAGTGCCGTCGGCGTCGATTGCGCTCGTTCGCGACGGTCGGCTCGTCCTTGCGAAGGCTTATGGAACCGCGTCGCCGACGATTGGCTCGGCGCGCCCGGACCTCGCCTACCAGATTGCCTCAAACTCCAAACAATTCACGGCAATGGCGCTGTTGCTGCTGGAGGATGAAGGCAAGCTCAGCCTTGACGACAAGGTGTCGAAATGGGTCGCAGGGATTAGCGGCGGCGATCGCATCACGCTTCGCCAATTGCTTAATCACACCGCCGGGCTTCAGGATTATTGGCCGCAGGATTATTCCTTCGAAGCAATGAAGACCCCCGCCGCGCCGCAGCGGATCCTTGATGGTTGGGCCAGAAAACCGCTCGATTACGCACCGGGCTCGCGCTGGCAATATTCGAACACCGGCTATGTAGTCGCCGGCCTGGTGGTCGAGAAAGCCGCCGGCCAGTCGCTTATGGCCTATCTCCAGCGCCGCATCTTCGCGCCGCTTGGAATGCGCCCCGTCCATATCGACGACAGCAACACGCCCGCCTTCCCCGCCGGCTATACGCGCTTCGCACTTGGTCCGGTGCGGCTCGCCGAGCCGCCCGCGCGCGGCTGGCTTTACGCAGCGGGCGAACTTTCGATGAGTGCTTCCGATCTCGCCAAATGGGACATTGCGCGGATCAATCGCAGCCTGCTGCCGGCTGAGGATTGGGTTGCGCAGGAAGCGCCCGCGATCCTCGCCGACGGCACGACCAACGGCTACGGGCTGGGCGTGGCGAGCGGCACTGCCGGCGGGCGCAGGTTCATCAACCATGGCGGTGCCTCGGTCGGCTTCCTGTCGCAGAACACCATCTACCCAGACGAGCGCGCCGCGATCGTCGTACTGACCAATGGCGAATATAGCGCCGCGACCGATACGCTCACGTCGGGTCTCGCCGAGATCATCCTGCCTCCGGTGCCAGCCCCTGCCGCGGTCCAGACCGAGCCGGACCGTTCTGCCGAAGCGCGCGCGCTTTATGACGGGCTGGTGCAGGGACGGCTCGATCGTGCGCGGTTCACTGCCAACGGGAACGGCTATTTCACTGCCGTTGCGCTCGCCGATTATCGTTCGAGCCTTGCGGCGCTTGGACCCGTGACCAGCTTCGTCGCCGTCGGGACGCCGCGGCTTCGCGGCGGGTTCGTCAATCGCAACTATCGCATCGTTGCCGGCGGCAAGACGCTTCGGCTGATCACCTACGCCCAGCCCGGGGCGAGCGGGCGGTGGGAGCAATATATCGTCATGCCGCAGTGAGGCCGATACCGCTGCTCCACTGTCCCCATCGAACTACCTTCGCTAGGACCCTGCGATGACTGATTTCGCTTCGCTTCTGCGCCCCGACCGCGGCGAACCCGCACATCTTGTCCACCTCGTCGACAAGGAAAGCGCGGGCGACTGGATCGGGGGTCAGCCGGCGCCGCGCCGCGCTCTGCTCGAGGCGCTTCGCTTCGACGGCAAACGGCCCAACCAGTTTGCAATCCTTCAAGCGACCGACGGCGCCTTAGAGGTCGTGGCCGCGGTTGCGAAGCACGACCAGCTTACGCCCTGGTGCCTCGCCCGCCTTGGCGAAGGGCTTCCTGCCGGCACTTACCGTCTTGCCGAAGGCGGCCCCGGGCCGGCCGCTCTTGGCTGGCTGCTCGCCCAGCACCGCTTCGACCGTTACCGCACCAAGCCCGAGCCGGCAGCGGGACCGCGCATCCTGCTGTCCCCCGAAGCGGCAGTGATCGGCCGCATCGTTGCCGAAGCGCGAGCGACTGCTCTGGTGCGCGACCTCGTCGACACCCCCGCCGCTGACCTCGGCCCAGCCGAGCTCGAAGCCGCGGTTCGCGCGATCGGCGACGAAAGCGGCGCAAGGGTCGAAGTGAGCCGCGGCGACCAACTCGAGACCGGCTACCCGATGATCGCCGCGGTTGGCCGCGGGGCCACGCGTGAGCGCAGTCCACGGCTGATCGAGCTAATCTGGGGCCGCGACGACCATCCCCGCATCGCCATCATCGGCAAGGGCGTCTGCTTCGACAGTGGCGGGCTCGATATTAAGTCGGCGAGCGGAATGCGGCTGATGAAAAAGGACATGGGTGGCGCAGCCCACGCCCTTGCCCTTGCGCAGCTGATCATTTCCCAGCGCCTTCCGGTCCGGCTCCACCTGCTCATCCCGGCGGTAGAGAACAGCGTCTCGGCGGCGGCGTTCCGTCCCGGGGACGTGATCGGATCGCGGCGGGGACTGAAGGTCGAGGTCGACAATACCGACGCCGAAGGCCGCCTCGTGCTTGGCGATGCGCTGACACGGGCGGGTGAGGAAGCGCCGCAACTGATCGTCGACTTCGCCACCTTGACGGGTGCGGCGCGGGTCGCGCTTGGCCCCGACTTGCCGGCCTTGTTCGTCAATGACGAAGCGCTTGCCGCCGATCTTGCTGTCGCTGCGCTCGCCGTCGATGACCCGATGTGGCGCATGCCATTGTGGGATGGCTATGACGACATGCTCAAGTCGACCCTCGCCGACCTGACCAACTCCGCCGACTCGCCGATGGCGGGGGCAGTGACGGCGGCCTTGTTCCTTCGCCGCTTCGTTCCGGACGACGTGGTGTGGGCCCACCTCGACACGTTCGCGTGGCGGGCAAGTGCCAGGCCGGGACGGCCCAAGGGCGGCGATGCGCTCGGGCTTCGCGCCGTCTTCGCAATGCTGGAAGCTCGCTTTGCGGTGAAACGTCCGGCCTGACCGGGCCAAGTTCACTCTATTTGGTTGGCGACACGAAACTAATCCCGCCGTGGCCGGTTACCTCTGTGACCTGACGAAGGGAGTTTTCCGACCAATGGGCGATGCTTCGCTAGCGGCATGGATGCGCACACTGATCGATTATGTTCGCTCGGGTGCCCCTGACCTGACCAACCGCCAGATGGCGCTCCTGATGCTCGTCTATCTGACGCCCGGTCCTCATACGGTGCGCGGCCTCGCGCGCATATTGGGGGTCTCCAAGCCCGTCGTCACTCGCGCCTTGAATACTTTGGGTGCCCTCGGCTATCTGCGACGCGAACGTGATCAGGACGACCGCCGCAATGTGTTCGTCGTCCACACCAGTGACGGGACCAGTTTTCTTGAAGGCTTCAAGCGCTTCCTCCGCGCCGACGACAGCGCCAGCCCATCGCGCCCCGCGATCGGGAGCCGCACGGAACAGCGTCAGCCCGCCTTCGCCCATCGTTGACGGTTTTGCTCTGTCGGGCGTCTCGACGCTGCCGGATCCCAAGACCCACGCCTTTCGCAAGGACCTCGCCGACACCGCACTAGCGGGGCGGGTGATCGCTTCACATTATGCCGAGCCGCTGCTTCGCTGCATCACGACTTCAGCCACTGCCTTCGCCGAACCGTCTCAGGACAGCATCGTCATCGCGCAGGTCGAGCCCGGCGATCACTTTCGCATGCTCGATTGCTCGCGGGGTTGGGCGTGGGGTTATCTTGACGACGGACGGGTGGCCTATCTCACCGCCGACGCTGTAACCGCCTGAGTTACATCTCTCCGCGCGCGCGCCTGATGGCGTACCATTTGGCAACATTGGCATTATGCTCGGCCAGAGTGTCGGCGAAAACGTGCCCACCAGTGCCGTCGGCGACGAAGTACAGGGCCTTGGTCGGTGCAGGGTCGAGCACTGCAGCGATGCTGGCGCGCCCCGGGTTGGCGATCGGCCCGAGCGGCAGCCCGACTTCACGATACGTATTGTAGCCAGTGATTGCATTGAGCTCTGAGCGCAGTATCCGCCGTCCGAGCGGCTTGCCCTTGGTAATCGGATAAATCACGGTCGGGTCGGCATCGAGCTTCATCCCGATCCGCAGCCGGTTTGAATAGACTCCGGCAACGGTGCGGCGTTCGGCCGCCTTGCCCGTTTCCTTTTCAACGATGGAAGCAAGGATGATGGCTTGCTGGGGCGAGGTGACGATGCTGCTCGGCTTGCGCTTGGCCCAGAGCGCTGCAAGCTCCTTGTCCATCGCCTTGGTCATCCGCCCAAGCACCGCCTTACGCGCCTCACCGCGCCGATAGCTGTAACTGTCGGGCAGGATCGTTCCTTCCTCGGCGAGCGGCGCGGTCCCAGTCAATTCTTTCGCTGCGGCGAGGCGCTCCTGGACGATGATCGACGGCATCCCCTCGGTTACGGTCAACAAGCGCTGCACTGGTTGCCCGTGCTGGAGCAGGTCGAGCACCGCTGCGCCGCTTGCCCCCTTTGGCAACTCGAACTCGCCGGCCTGGATCGGATCGCTCGAACCGAACAGTTTGGCCATGAGGCGATAGGTCGTCGTGTCTCCGGGAACCGCGCCCGTCTTAACCAACTGGCTGGTTACCTTGGCGAGGCTCGATCCTTGCTCGACCACCAAGGCGTGCGGGCCCGGCTTGGGGCCAGGGCTGGCCCACAACAGGAAATAGGCCCCGACCGCAGCAATCAGCCCAAGAACGAACGCACCAATGAGAAAACGGCGAAGCACGATCTAGTCGATCGCCTTGATGACCAGGCTCGCGTTGGTGCCGCCAAAACCGAAGCTGTTGTTAAGCACCGCCTTGACGCGGCGCTTCTTGGCGGTGTGCGGGACCAAGTCGACCCCGGCCGTCCCCTCGCTTGGATTGTCGAGGTTCAAGGTCGGCGGGACGATCTGGTCGCGGATCGCAAGGATGCAGAAGATGCTCTCGACCGCGCCCGCGCCGCCAAGCAAATGGCCGATCGCCGACTTGGTCGAGCTCATCGACATGGTCGCCGTATGGTTGCCGAACAGGCGCCGCACCGCGCCAAGTTCAAGCTCGTCGCCCAAGGGCGTCGAAGTGCCATGGGCGTTGATATAATCGATGTCGCCAAGGTCGAGCCCGGACTTCTTCATCGCCATCTGCATCGAACGGAACGCGCCCGATCCTTCGGGATGCGGGGCCGTGACGTGATGGGCATCGCCCGACAGGCCATAGCCCACGACTTCGGCATAGATCTTCGCGCCGCGCTTCTTGGCGTGCTCATATTCCTCGAGCACCAGCACCCCGGCGCCCTCACCCATAACGAATCCGTCGCGGTCTCGGTCGTAGGGCCGCGACGCCTTTTCGGGGGCATCGTTGAAATTGGTGCTGAGCGCGCGAGCCTGGGCGAAGCCTGCGATTCCGATTGGACAGATCGTCGCCTCCGCGCCACCGGCAAGCATGATGTCGGCATCGTCGTCCTTGATCATCCGCGCGGCATCGCCGATCGAATGCGCGCCAGTCGAGCAGGCAGTGACGACCGCATGGTTTGGACCCATGAGCCCATATTTGATGCTTACCTGGCCCGAGATGAGATTGATCAGCCGACCATGGACGAAGTGCGGGCTGACCCGGCTCGGCCCTTTGGTCGCGAGGACCTGAGATTCCTTCTCGATGCCCGGCAAGCCGCCGATCCCCGATCCGATCGAGCATCCGGCGCGAAGCCGCATTTCCTCGGACATGTCGGTGAGGCCGGCGTCCTCGATCGCCTGCCCGGCCGCATCGATGCCGAACACGATGAACGGATCGACCTGGCGCTGGACCTTGTGATCGACGCGCTTGTTGGGGTCGAAGCCATATTCATGATCGGCCGGCTTCACTTCGCAAGCGATGTGGCACTTCTGGTCGCTGGCGTCGAAGTGGGTGATCTTCCCTGCTCCGGACTTTCCCGCGAGGATGTTCGCCCATGTCGTCTCGACGTCGGCGCCCAATGGCGTCACGAGCCCCAGACCGGTCACTACAACACGACGCATGCGCATTCTCCAGATAGCACAACAGGCTCAAACCCGTTCGGGCTGAGCCTGTGAACGGGAATCCATGAAAGTACTACTTTCATGGGACCCTCGAAGCCCACTAGCCCACAGTGAGCAGTGGATCAGTAGTTCAGCCCTTGTTGGTGTCGATGAAGCTGATCGCGTCCTTGACGGTCGTGATCTTCTCGGCAGCATCGTCGGGAATTTCGACGCCGAATTCTTCTTCGAACGCCATGACGAG
>JALYRC010000162.1 GCA_030855555.1 Pseudomonadota bacterium | reverse complement strand
GCCTTATGAGGCTCACCAGTCGTTAATGTCCGCAAAGGGGTCGAAAGCGGAATGTCCGTTAAGGGTGGAACGCGGACATTCTTATGAAAGCTCGCACTGAGCCTGTTTGTAGTGGTGACTTAGGTTCAAGAAGCACCTCATGAACGCTCCTCCGCCCAGAACTGACAGTGCCACGACCAGCATCATGTTCATTCCATGCAGATGAAAGATGATTGCAAGGGCGCCGCAGTAGAAGGCAAAAGCAAGAAGCAGCCAGTCCCACTTACCGAAGTGCTTGTATACGGCTCTTTCCGCGCGCTTAGAGTTAAGCCCTATCTTACTGGCATACCCGATTAGGTTGTATGTGGTTCCCTGCCTGTAGCCGCGCTCAAGGAAGAACCCGAACCAGAGCGATACTATCGGAGCGACGACCATCGCTGTCCAAAAATCCATCAAGGCTCAGCCTCGTTTCTTCTTGGGACGTACGCTACGCTATCCCTTACCGATACCTCCGAATGTCCGCTAAGGGTCGAAAGCAGACATTAAATTTGCGGGCCCCAGGAGGCGAGCATCGATCAACTGCACCGCCGCTTACGCATCCCGCTTCGCGGTATCAGGCGTTGGCTTCGGCGCGGTTCACGGCGTCGAGTTTCTCGGCGAGGCTGCGGGTGAAGCCGTGGTCGAGGATCTGGCGAACGTCGGGGTGGGCCTCTGCGTAAGCACGCAAGGTTTCCGCCTCGATGCTCCACAATTTGCTGTCGGCGGTGAGCTTGATGGTCGCGGTCGCGGGTTCTTCATTGAAGATATTCGCCTCCCCGACCAGCGAGCGGGGGCCGCAACTTCCGGTCGGGGCATCCTCCATGATCATTTCGGCCGCGCCATCGACGATCCAGTGGAGGTGAGTGACGGGTTCGCCCTCACGCGTGAGAATATCGCCCGCGCTGGCGTCGATCCACAGCCCCTGGTCGATCAGCGTACGTGCGTTGGCGCGGCTCATCCCCGACAGCAGCCCGCGGCGCAGCGGCTGTTCATGGCGCTCGAAGCGGGCAGTGCGCCCGGCGATCAATCCGCTCGCCGCCTGCACGCCGCCGACCAATGCCACCAATGCGGGGAGGACGACGGCGTAAAAGCCATGGGCCTGATAGGCGTAGCCGGCGCCGATGATC
Organism: Pseudomonadota bacterium; assembly: GCA_030855555.1. Classification (GTDB taxonomy): domain Bacteria; phylum Pseudomonadota; class Alphaproteobacteria; order Sphingomonadales; family Sphingomonadaceae; genus Sphingomicrobium. Next base: position 7,596 of record JALYRC010000162.1, on the reverse strand, counting down.
CCAGCGACGGCAATCATGCCGAGGCTGCCGCGCGACGAGCGCCACAATACCGCAACGAGCAGCGCCGCGAAGATTGCGAGGTAGACAAAGGTCAGGCCACTCATTGCGTTCATCGTCTGCTTCCTATGTGGCCGGGAGCCGGGCGGCGCGAGCCTGCGTCAGTGCGAGATCGGCGAGGGGTTCGAGCTGGTCGGCCATTGCCGCGGCGTGGCTCGAGCTTGCCGTGCCGCGCGCGACGCGGCCCTTGATGCCGTGGAGGATGCCGGCGAGGCGGAACATCACGAACACCATCAGATAATCGAGGTCGGGAAGATGATCGCGTGCCGTGCGGCGGCAGTAGGCAGCGACATATTCCTCCTCCGAGGGGATGCCGAGCGCGGCAAGGTCGAGCCCGGCGAGCCCGGTGAAGATGCGGGAAGGCATGCGATACATCATCAGATGATAGACGAAGTCGGCAAGCGGATTGCCAAGCGTGGATAATTCCCAGTCGAGCACCGCCAGGATGCGCGGCTCGTCCGACGCGAAAATCATATTGTCGCAGCGAAAATCGCCATGGACGACGGCCACGTCGCCGCGGTCGGGGGGCAGATGCGCGCCGAGCCAGTCGACCAGCGCGTCCATCTGCGGCAGGCGTCCGGCGGCGTCGTCGGCGAGATATTGCTTCGACCAGCGTGCTACCTGGCGCTCGACAAAGCCCGCGGGGCGGCCGTAATCGCCAAGACCGACCGCGGCAGGATCGAAGCTGTGGAGGGAGGCGATGGTTGCGTTCATGGCGTCGAAGTGGGCGCCGCGCGTCGCCGGGGAGAGGCTGGGAAAGGCGGCTTCCCAGACGATCCGCCCGTCGACGAGATCCATGACGAAGAAAGGCGTGCCGATGACGGCGGGATCCTCGCACAGCCCATGGACGCGGGGGACGGGGAAGCCGGCGGGGCCAAGCGCGCTCATCACGCGCGCCTCGCGCTCGACGGCGTGGGCACCGGCGAGCAGTGCGCCTGGCGGTTTGCGGCGAAGCACGAAGGCGCGTCCGGGTTTGCCGGTACTAGCGGGCGTGTCGAGGCGGTAAGTCGGGTTGGACTGGCCGCCCTTGAACTGGCTGACCGTCAGCGGCCCCGCGAAGCCCGCGACATGGTCCGACATCCACGCCTCGAGCGCGGCGACGTCGAAGCGCAGCGCTTCATTGACGTCTTGGGTTCCGCTATTCGCCTTGGTCCGGTCCATCTTTGCAGAGTGAAGCGGATCAGTGACGTGCGCAAGGTGAACGAAGCGTGCTAATGCGCGTTTCCAGACCATGGCCAGACTCGTTCATCTATCCGACCTCCACTTTGGTGCCCACGACCCGCGGCTCGTCACCGCGGTCGAAGCGCGGGTCGACGAGGCCAAGGCCGATCTGGTCGTCATCTCCGGGGATTTCACCCAGCGCGCGCGCACTGAGCAATTCCAGGAGGCGTGCCGCTTCCTGACGCGACTCAAGGACAAGGGGCATGAAGTGCTTGCCGTCCCGGGCAATCATGACGTCCCGCTTTATGACGTGCTGCGGCGATTCCTGTCGCCGCTGACGCGCTACCGGCGCTTTATCGACGACGAATTGTGCCCGTTCCATGAACTGAAGGACGCGGCCGTGCTTGGAATCAATACGGCGCGGTCGCTGACCTTCAAGGACGGGCGGATCAACGAGGAGCAGGTCACGCATATCCGCGAGGTGTTCGGCAAATTGTCGCATACTCTGCCGCGCGTCCTGGTCACGCACCACCCATTGTTCGCGCTTCCCGTCGGGGATGGGCCCGAGCTCGGGAAAGCGATCGGCAAGCAGGAGTCGGCGCTCGATGCGATTGCCGAAGCGGGGGTCGATTTGTTGCTCGCCGGGCACAATCATCGCGCCTCGACCCACCATGCGCCCGACCTCGTCACCCGGGCGGGATCGGCACTGGTGATCCAGGCGGGGACGGCGACGTCGACGCGGGTGCGCGACGAGGAGCAGAGCTTCAACCTGATCGAAGTTGCGTCGTGCGACGTGACGGTGACGGTCCAGGCGTGGGACGGGGGCGGCTTTGCCAGCCGCGACGCACAGCGCTATCGCCGCACCAACGATCGGTGGCAGCTTGAAGCCGGGGTGACTGCCGGGGCCGGGGCGGATAGCGCCGCCGTTGCCTGACCAGCTCAGGGATGCTGGTCCCGAGGGAGAAATTATGTTGAAGCAAGTCGGTGCTCAGGGCGCTTGCGGCCCGCTGACGGAGGCCGAAACGGCGGAATTTGTCGCGCGCGTGCTGGCCGAGGATTTGGGCACGGGCGGCGATGCCACCAGCCGGGCGACGATTGATGCCGCGGCGCGCTTTGTCGCGACGATGAACTGCCGCGAACCGATTGTGGTTGCCGGGATTGGGCTGGCGGAGGCGTTTTTCCGGGCGATGGACGCCGACGTGCAGATTGAGCGCCGTGTTGCCGATGGGGAAGCTGTGGCGGCGGGGACGGTGCTGATGCGGATCGAGGGCAATGCACGGGCGATGCTTGGGTCGGAGCGCTCGGCGCTGAACACGCTTCAGCATTTGTCGGGGATTGCGACGCTGACCCGGCGCTACGTCGAGGCGATTGCCGGGACGGGCGCGATTTTGCTCGATACACGCAAGACGATTCCGGGGCTGAGGGCGCTCGGCAAATATGCGGCGCGCATGGGCGGGGCCCAGAACCACCGCTTGCGCATGGACGATGGCTTGCTAATCAAGGACAATCATGTCGCGGTGTGCGGTGGGGTCGAGGCGGCCGTCCGGGCGGCGGCGGCGGCGAATTGCGGGCTTCCGATTCAGGTCGAGGTCGATCGGATCGACCAGATCGGGCCAGCGCTCGCAGCAGGGGCCGAGCGGTTGTTGCTCGACAATATGGCGCCCAATGTCTTGCATGAGGCGGTCGAGCTAGTCGCCGGGCGCGTGCCGACCGAGGCGTCGGGGGGTGTTCGGATCGACACCATCAGGGCGATCGCCGAAAGCGGGGTGACCTATATTTCGGTCGGCCGAATTACGCAGTCAGCACCGGCGGTCGACATCGGCCTGGATTATGCGTTGCAATGATCGGCGATTTTTTGCGCGCCAAGGCGAAGCCGGCGGCTTATAGGCCAAGCGAGAAGTGACGGGAGAGTAAGTTGTTCAAGGGCTTGAAGCCGATCCAATATGGCGGACGCGAAGTGTGGCCGCTGGTCGAAGGTGGCAAGGGCGTCAGCGCAAGCAACCATATGAGCTCGGGCGCATGGGCCGCCGCCGGTGGCATCGGCACGGTCAGTGCGGTCAATGCCGATAGCTATGACCCCGAAGGCCGCATCATCCCGCAAGTGTATCAGGCGCTCACCCGCCGCGAACGCCATGAGGAATTGATCCATTACGGCATCGAAGGCGCGGTGGCGCAGGTCGAGCGCGCGTACGAGATTGCCAACGGCAAGGGTGCGATCAACATTAACGTGCTGTGGGAAATGGGCGGTGCTCAGCCGATCCTTCACGGCGTGCTCGAACGCACCCGCGGCAAGGTCGCCGGCGTGACCTGCGGCGCGGGCATGCCCTATAAATTATCCGAGATCGCTGCGTCCTACGAGGTTTTTTACCTTCCCATCATCAGTTCGGGGCGTGCGTTCCGGGCGTTGTGGAAGCGGGCCTATTCCAAGGTTCCGCAATGGCTTGGCGCGGTGGTTTACGAAGACCCGTGGCTAGCCGGCGGGCATAATGGGCTAAGCAATGCGGAAGATCCGCGCGCGCCGCAGGACCCCTATCCGCGCGTTGCCGAACTTCGCGCCGTGATGCGCGAAGGCGGGATTTCGGATGAGGTGCCGATCGTCATGGCGGGCGGCGTGTGGCGGCTCGACGAATGGGACAATTGGATCGACAATCCCGAGCTTGGTTCGATCATGTTCCAGTTCGGAACGCGGCCGTTGCTGACCCAGGAAAGTCCGATTCCGCCAGGCTGGAAAGCGCGCCTGATGACGCTTGAGGAAGGCGACATCCTGCTCCACAAATTCTCGCCGACGGGCTTTTATTCGTCGGCGGTGCGAACCCGTTTCCTGCGCAGCCTGGAAGCGCGCAGCCAGCGCCAGATTGCCTACACCAAGGAAATGGTCGGCGACCACGCGTTCCAGCTCGATGTCGGGATCGGCACGCGCAAGAACTACTGGGTCACCAAGGGCGATTTGCAGCATGCGCGCGAATGGTATGGCGCCGGTTTCACCGAGGCGATCAAGACCCCCGATGAGACGCTGATCTTCGTCACGCCCGAAGAGCAAAGGATGATCCGCAAGGACCAGGCCGATTGCATGGGTTGCCTGTCGCAATGCGCCTTTTCGAGCTGGGCGGAGAATGAGAAGAATTCGACCGGCCGGCTGGCGGATTCGCGTAGCTTCTGCATCCAGAAGACGCTTCAGGACATTGCCCATGGCGGCGAGGTGGAAGACAATCTGATGTTCGCCGGCCATTCGGCATTTCGCTTCAAGCAGGACCCGTTTTACTCGAACGGATTCGTGCCGTCGGTCAAGCAATTGGTCGACCGCATTTTGACCGGGGCGTGATGCGCAAGCTCGTCGCGGTCGCGTTGCTGTGCGCCGCAACCGCGGCGAGCGCGCAGGACAAGAAGCCGCCGTACTGGGCGTCGATCGCGAGCGGCGAGGCGATGATGCGCACCGGGCCGGGGCGCAATTATCCCGGCATCTGGCTCTACAAGCGCCGCGACCTGCCGGTGCGCGTGCTGCAAATCTATCCCAACTGGCGCAAGATCGAGGATCCCGACGGCGAAAAGGGATGGATGCTGGTGACGCTGCTGAGCGACCGCCGCACCGCGATGATCAGACCCGGCGAGCCGCGCGATGTCCGCACCAGGCCCGAGGCGGCTGCCCCCGTGCGCTATCGCGTCGAGGCTGGCGTGGTCGGGCGGATCGACGAATGCAGCGGGGCCTGGTGCCGGATCGAAATGGGCAAGCGCCGCGGCTACATCGCGCGCGACGCGTTATACGGGCTCAACCCAAGCGAAACGATCGACTGATCCGGCAGACCGAAGCCCGCCGGACCGCTCGATCTTCGAACGCTACATCGTCATCGCGACATAGTCGGTACGCTTGACCGAAACCTTTTCACCCTTGCTGCTGGTGGTCTCGCCCGACGCCCCGACGGCGATCATCGGGTCGGTCCAGCAAACCTCGCCTTCCTTGTCCATCGCGCTGGTGAAGCAGACCTTGCCGTCCTTCATGACGGCGGTGCCGTGATCGATATGCTCCTTGCCCGACACGGCGATATACTTGCCCGCCGCGTCGACCGATTCCTGGATCGGCTTGCCGCTCTTGGCGTCGGTGAATTCCCACGTCGTCTCGTTGATCGAAGCGAGGGCAGCCGGGACGGCCATATTGGCATCGGCGGCATTAACGTCGGCATCCATCGCCATGTCATTGGCGGCCGGCGCCTCGGCCGCTTTGTTGTTGCAGGCGGCGAGGGCGATCGAGGCAGTCAGAATCAAGAGTGCGCGCATAGTATCTCTCCCTGTTGAGGGCGGGTCGGATACCAGTTTTTGGCGAACCTTGCGACTCCGAGACTCGCTAAACCAGCTCCACCGCCACCGCGGTCGCTTCGCCGCCGCCAATGCACAGCGACGCGACGCCACGCTTGAGGCCTTTGGTCTTGAGCGCATTCACCAGCGTGACGAGGATGCGCGTGCCGCTTGCGCCGATCGGGTGGCCAAGCGCGGTGGCGCCGCCGTGGACGTTGATCTTGTCGTGAGAGATGCCGAGGTCCTTCATCGCGAACATGGCGACGCAGGCGAAGGCTTCGTTGACCTCGAACAGGTCGACGTCGGCGACCGACCATCCGGCTTTCTTGAGCAATTTCTCGATCGCGCCGATCGGGGCGATGGTGAATTCGGAAGGCAATTGGGCGTGGGCGGCGCTGGCGACGATCCGCGCGACTGGCGTGTAACCCTTGGCGTCGGCGGTAGACTGGCGGGCGAGCACGACTGCGGCGGCACCGTCGCTGATCGACGAGCTGGTCGCGGCGGTAATGGTGCCTTCCTTGGCGAAGGCCGGACGCAGCGTCGGGATCTTGTCGGGCATTCCGCGCCCGGGGGCTTCGTCAGTGTCGACGATCGTGTCGCCCTTGCGGCCCTTGATCGTCACCGGGGTGATTTCGGTCTTGAACGCGCCTGACTTGATCGCGTCCTGCGCGCGGGCGAGAGAGGCGAGCGCAAAATCGTCCATGTCCTTGCGCGTGAGCTGATACTCGTCCGACGTGCACTGAGCAAAACTGCCCATCGCGCGGCCTTCCTCATAGGCGTCCTCGAGCCCGTCGAGGAACATATGGTCGTAGGCGGTGTCGTGGCCGATGCGCGCGCCGCCGCGATGCTTCTTGAGAAGGTACGGCGCATTGGTCATCGATTCCATTCCGCCAGCGACGATCAGATCGGCATTGCCGGCGGTCAACGCCTCCGCACCCATGATCACCGTCTGCATGCCCGATCCGCATACCTTGTTGACGGTCGTCGCCTGGACCGACGCGGGCAGGCCGGCCTTGATCGCGGCCTGGCGGGCAGGGGCCTGGCCGAGCCCGGCGGGGAGGACGCAGCCCATGTAGATGCGGTCCACATCGTCGCCCGAAACCCCGGCGCGCTCGACCGCAGCCCTGACCGCGGTGGCGCCAAGGTCGGTCGCGGAGGCGTCGGACAGGCTGCCTTGCATCGACCCCATCGGGGTGCGCGCGGTCGACAGGATGACGATGGGGTCGGTGGCCATGAGCATTCTCCTGAGCCCTCCCCCTTGATGGGGGAAGGTTGGGTGGGGGTAAGGGTGGAGCTGCTGCTTCCTTGCCGGAGACATCACCCCACCCCAACCCCTCCCCATCGAGGGGAGGGGCTTTGACATTCGCCATAGCCTTGCCGACCGGCTTGTTCAAACGCTTCCGCCTCTGCTAGCGCCCGTCCGAACAGGAGACCCCAATGAGCGATATGCCCGGCCTCGACTTCAACCTTGGCGAGATGGCGGACACGATCCGCGACACGACCATGCGCTTCGCGACAGACAAGATTGCGCCGCTGGCCGCCGAGATCGATCAGGCCGATCGCTTCCCGATCGAATTGTGGCCGCAGATGGGCGAGCTCGGGCTTCATGGCATTACGGTCGAGGAGGAATGGGGCGGCCTCGGCCTTGGCTATGTCGAACATGTCGTGGCGCAGGAAGAAGTCGCCCGGGCATCGGCCTCGGTCGGCCTTAGCTATGGCGCGCATTCGAACTTGTGCATCAACCAGATCCGCCGCTGGGCGAACGACGAACAGAAGCGCAAATATCTGCCCAAGCTGATCAGCGGCGAGTATGTCGGGGCGCTTGCCATGAGCGAAGTCGGCGCCGGCAGCGACGTCGTGTCGATGAAGCTCAAGGCTGACAAGGTCGACGGCGGATACCGCCTCAATGGGACAAAGTTCTGGATCACCAATGCGGCTTGTGCCGACACGCTGGTGGTTTATGCAAAGACCGGCGAGGGATCGCGCGGCATTACGACCTTCCTGATCGAAAAGGGCATGGCCGGTTTCTCGATCGGGCAGAAGATCGACAAGATGGGGATGCGCGGGAGCCCGACTTCGGAGCTGGTG
>JALYRC010000139.1 GCA_030855555.1 Pseudomonadota bacterium | reverse complement strand
TCGCCGACCACGCCTGGCCAACCGAGGCGCCAAGCGCGACATGCTCGACGAGCTTGGAAGCACTGCCGCCCGACTGTGCCCAGTCGGCGTTCGCCGTCGCCCCGGGGAGCGTCATTGGCGCAGCCGCGGTCTCGGCATCGACCGCGATATCGACTTCGCTGACCAGTACCGACACGCGGTCGCCGATCGTCGGGGTCGATTTGGCCTTCTTGTTGATAACGCCGCAGCCTGACAGCAATGCGGCCGCGCCAAGTAGCGCAAGCGATGTCGTCGTACGCGTCATTCCAGGATAGTCCTTCATTCGGTACCGGCAGCGCCGGTGGGAAGCGAAGCGCTGGCGTCGACCCCGAGCGTGCCCGCAACCTGAACCGCGCGTGCGCGGAGCGAATCGGGAACGCCGTCATCGGCAGCGATCTTGGCGAACAATTGGGCAGCGGCAGGCTTCTGCCCCTTGGCGATCAGCGCCATTGCGACCATTTCGCCGGCGCTGCCGAAGAATGGCTCGCCGGCAACCGCAAGCGGCTGGAGCCGGGCGATCACTTCGTCGGGCTTGATCGAATCGAAATCGAGCGCTGTTCCGCGCACGAGGGCAAGGTCACGATAGGGTTTGGGCAGGCCGTCGTCGGCGGCAATCTCGGCATAGACGGTCGCGGCGAGCTTGCGATTGCCCTGCTGCAGTGCGAGCGCGGCGCGCGACAAAGCGGCAACCGCCTTGACCCCGTCCGCGTCCGACTGGCGCAGCGTATCGAGCCTGGCGGGCGCGTCGGTCATCCTACCGGCGCCGATATCCTGCATCACTGCAGTGAGTTGCTCCGTCCCGGCTTCGGCCTGCTTGCGCTGCCGGTCCTGCCAGTAAAGGTAGCCGGCGACCGCGAGCAGGAACAGCAGGAGGCCGCCAACAACGACCCCGCCGTAGCGCTTTGCACGCTCGGCCATCTGGTCGCGGTGAAGATTCTCGTTGACCTCGCGAACGAAGCTTTCGGAAGTATCCGGTGGAAGCGCCAAAATATTCCTCTTTGTCGTCGGGCCAATCAGGCGTCAGGGTAGTGCCGGCCGTCGCGCCCTTATTCCCCACCCCGGATGAACAAAGACTGGCGGCGACGCTCTAGCGCGCAAGACTCAAAAGGCAAAGAGGGCGCGCAATGCCGGGAGCGGCGGTGGCCGTCATCCGCATCGCGAGCAACGACTCGCCCCGCATCAACCTGTTTTGGGCCGATAGGTCTGGTCGCTGGTTGGAAAGGCGCGCGAGCGGACTTCCTGTGCATAGGATTCGACCGCCGTGGTGATGCGGGTCCCGAGATCGTCGTAGCGCTTGACGAAGCGCGGGGTGCGTTCGAACAGTCCGAGCATGTCCTCGGTCACCAGCACCTGCCCGTCGCAGCGCGGCGAGGCGCCGATCCCGATGGTCGGGATGGCCACCGCCGCCGTGATATCATCCGCGATTTTTTCCATCACTCCTTCGAGAACGATGCAGAAGGCCCCGGCGTCGGCCACCGCGCGGGCATCGCCGACGATCTTGGTTGCTTCGGCATCGCTCTTGCCGCGTGCCGCATAGCCGCCAAGCTGGTTGACGGCCTGGGGGGTGAGCCCGACGTGGCCGATCACCGGGATGCCGCGCTGGCTTAGAAAAGCGATGGTCCGCGCCATCGCCTCGCCGCCTTCGAGCTTGACCGCCGCGCAGCCGCTTTCCTTCATGATCCGCGCAGCGTTGGCGAATGCCTGTTCGGGGCTGGCTTCATAGCTTCCGAAAGGCATGTCGACCGCGACCAGGCTGTGCCAGCTTCCGCGCACCACTGCGGCGCCGTGGGCGCACATCATTTCAACGCTTACGGGGATGGTCGATGGAAGTCCGTAAATCACCTGGCCCAGACTGTCGCCGACGAGCAATATCTCGCAATGCGGGTCGAGCAACTGTGCCATCCGCATGGTGTAAGCGGTGAGCATGACAATCGGATTGGCGGTCACGCCGTCCTGCTTGCGGGCGCGCAAGACGGGAACGGTCATGCGCTTGCCGGGGACGGGCGAGGGAGTGGCGCGGCTGGTCCCGCTATCGATGGTGAAGGTGGACATGCGGGCCTTCTAGCGCCGGGCGCCTAGCGCAGCCACCCCCGTCGCCCGGCCAAACGCGCCAGGTGGAAGATGAGGTAGCAGCCGACGACAATGACGATGGGACCAGCGAGCGCAGTGCCGGGGACGGTCTGGCGCAGCTGGGGGACGAGGAACAGCCCGCTGAATTGCACGATCACCGCGATTAGCGACACCAGCAGCAATGGCACTGCAAGCTTGCGCCGCATCAGGAGTAATGCCGCGCCGACGAGGCCGACCCACACCGCGATCGCATAGGCCGTCACCATCCACGTTGGCGTGGCATCCCACATGGCGCGCTGGTCGAGCGGGAGCGTGGCGCGGTCGGCACTGACCTGCGCCAGGTACATGAAACATCCAGCGGCTTCGAATAGCAAAGCCAGCGCGGCGGCGACCCAAAACCATGTCGGAACGGATCCCTTGCCGGTCGATTCGTAAGCCATCGCAAATGCTCCCCTGATGCCCCTTACGGTCCTAAAGTCACTAAAGTCTCCGGGACGCCTACCATTTCCACCCCCGCCTCAAAGAAACGGGATTAAGGCGGAAGGCTCGCATAAAGCGCGGTCTGTAGGACAGCGAAAAGTTCACTCCCACTCGATCGTGCCGGGCGGCTTCGAGGTGTAGTCGTAGACCACGCGGTTGATGCCGGGGACTTCGTTGATGATGCGCGTGGCGCAGCGCGAGAGGAAGGCGGAGTCGAACGGGTAGACGTCCGCGGTCATGCCATCGACGCTAGTGACGGCGCGCAAGGCGCAGACGCTGTCATAGGTGCGCGCGTCACCCATCACCCCGACCGTTCGGACCGGCAACAGCACCGCGAAGGCCTGCCAGATGGCATCGTAGAGTCCGGCGCTGCGGATTTCATCGAGATATACGGCGTCGGCCTTGCGTAATATGTCGCAGCGTTCTTTCGTGACTTCGCCGGGAATGCGGATCGCGAGCCCGGGTCCCGGGAAGGGATGCCGGCCAACGAACTGATCGTCGAGCCCCAATTCCTTGCCAAGCACGCGGACCTCGTCCTTGAACAATTCGCGCAAGGGCTCGACCAGCTTCATGTTCATGCGTTCGGGCAGGCCGCCGACATTGTGGTGGCTCTTGATCGTCGCCGAAGGGCCGCCAGTAAAGCTCACGCTTTCGATGACGTCGGGATAGAGCGTCCCCTGTGCAAGGAAGTCCGCTCCGCCAAGCCGCTTCGCTTCTTCTTCGAACACGGCGATGAACTCGCCCCCGATGAACTTGCGCTTGGCCTCGGGGTCGGTGACCCCGGAAAGCCCGCCGAGGAAGCGCTCCGCGGCGTCGACGACGACCAATGGGATATTGTAATGATCGCGGAACAGGCGCTCGACCTGTTCGCGCTCGTTAAGGCGGAGGAGGCCGTGGTCGACCAATACGCACGTCAGCTGGTCGCCAATCGCTTCGTGGATCAGGATTGCCGCGACCGAGCTGTCGACGCCGCCTGACAGGCCGCAAATGACCTTGCCATCGCCAAC
>JALYRC010000053.1 GCA_030855555.1 Pseudomonadota bacterium | reverse complement strand
CATTGTTGCGCCATCCGGCGGATAGGCCGCGCACCTTGCCGAGGTCCTCTTGGGCTTTGGGCGGGTGACCGGCGATGTCGGCGAGCGTGTCGTCCTTGACGATCCGGCCGCGTGGAAGGTCCTTCTGGCGCGCCTCGGTCTCGCGCCAGCCGGCAAGCGCGCGCAGGCGGCCAAGCACTTGCGGATTGCGACTTGGCAGCTTGAGCCGCTTCCATGCGTCCTCCGGCGGAAAGTTGAAAGAAGAAGGATCGGCGAGCCGCTCCATCTCCTCGTCGAGCCACGCCCCGCGGCCCGTCTTGCGCAACTTGGCGACCAGCTTGGGGAAGATCGTCGCGAGATGGGTGACGTCGCCGATGGCATAGTCGATCTGGCGCTTGTCGAGCGGGCGGCGCGACCAGTCGGTGAAGCGCGCGCCTTTGTCGAGCGTGTGGCCGAGAATGCTCTCGATCAGGTTCGAATAGCCGATCTGCTCGCCATAACCCAAGGCCATTGCCGCGATCTGCGTATCGAACATTGGCGTCGGCATCTTCTGAGTCATGTTATGGATGATCTCGAGGTCCTGCCCGCCGGCGTGGAAGACCTTCAGCACCTGATCATTGCGGACCAAAAGGTCGAGCAAAGGGGTGAGGTCGAGCCCGGGCGCAAGTGGATCGATTGCCGCAGCCTCGTCCGGAGTCGCGATCTGGAGCAGGCACAGGATCGGCCAATACGTATTCTCACGCATGAATTCGGTATCGACCGCGACAAAGTCGTGGGCGGACATGCGGGCGATGAGGGCGGCAAGATCGTCGGTCTTGGTGATCAATGGATGAATTTTCATGTGGGACGCGCCATAGCGAGCTTGGCGCGCCTTGACAAAGTGTCGATTGGGGATGCAGCGCCCGCGCCAATCATCCGACAGTTCAGAGAGCATTTGAAGCCATGCACGCCTATCGCAGCCACACTTGCGCCGACCTTCGCGCCGACCACGTCGGCACGACCGTCCGACTGTCCGGCTGGATCCATCGCAAGCGTGACCATGGCGGAGTGCTGTTCGTCGATTTGCGCGATCATTACGGCCTGACCCAATTGGTGTGCCGCGCGGGGACCGACGCCCTGGCGACGCTCGATGCGCTGCGCGTCGAATCGGTGGTCACGGTGACCGGCAAGGTCGTCGGGCGCGAGGGCGGGGCGGTCAATGCGAAGCTCGCAACGGGTGACATTGAAGTGGTGGTCGACGAGGTCGCGGTCCAGTCCTCGGCCGCCGAATTGCCAATGCCGGTGGCGGGCGAGGCCGATTACCCCGAGGAAATCCGCCTCAAATATCGCTATCTCGATTTGCGTCGCGACCGGCTTCACGCCAACATCATGCTTCGGTCGAAGGTCATCGCCTCGGTCCGCAATCGCATGGTCGGACAGGGCTTTACCGAGTTCCAGACCCCGATCCTGACCGCCTCGTCCCCTGAAGGCGCGCGCGACTATTTGGTGCCGAGCCGGGTGCATCCGGGCAAGTTCTACGCACTCCCGCAAGCGCCGCAGATGTTCAAGCAATTGCTGATGGTCGCGGGCTTCGACCGCTATTTCCAGATTGCGCCATGCTTTCGCGACGAGGATGCGCGTGCCGACCGCAGTCCAGGCGAATTCTATCAGCTCGACTTTGAAATGAGCTTCGTCACCCAGGACGACGTGTTCAACGCGATTGAGCCCGTACTTGCCGGGCTGTTCGCGGAATTCGCCAATGGCAAGTCAGTGACTGCCGCGGGCGACTTTCCGCGCATTCCGTACCGCGAGGCGATGCTCAAATATGGCAGCGACAAGCCCGATTTGCGTAATCCGTTGATCGTCCACGATGTAGGTGCGCACTTCGTCGGGTCTGGCTTCGGTTTGTTTGCCGGGCTGGTCGACAAAGGCATGGTGGTGCGCGCGGTCGCGGCCCCGGGGACGGCCGACAAGAGCCGCAAATTCTTCGACGAGATGAATGATTGGGCGCGCGGCGAGGGCTATGCAGGGCTTGGCTATGCCACGCGCAAGAACGGCGAGTGGGGCGGGCCGATCGCCAAGAATCATGGCGCCGAAGGCATGGACAGGATTGCTGCCGACATGGGGCTTGGCCCCGACGACGGCATTTTCTTCGCTGCCGGCAAGGAAGCCGAAGCGGCCAAGCTTGCCGGTGCGGCGCGGACCCGCGTGGGCGAAAGCCTTGGCCTCATCGAGAAAAACGCATTCCGTTTTTGCTGGATCGTCGATTTCCCGATGTTCGAATATGACGAGGATAACAAGAAGGTCGACTTCAGCCACAACCCATTCTCAATGCCGCAGGGCGAGATGGAAGCGCTCGAGACGATGGACCCGCTCGATATCCTTGCGTGGCAATATGACATCGTCTGCAATGGCGTTGAGTTAAGCTCTGGCGCGATCCGCAACCATCGCCCCGACATCATGTACAAGGCGTTCGAGATCGCCGGCTATTCGCGTGAGGAAGTCGATACGAATTTCCCCGGCATGATCGGCGCATTCAAATTCGGCGCTCCCCCGCATGGTGGATCGGCCCCCGGGATCGACCGCATCGTCATGCTGCTCGCCGACGAGCCCAACATCCGCGAAGTGATCCTGTTTCCGATGAACCAGAAGGCGGAGGACTTGCTGATGAACGCGCCTGCGGAAGTTACGCCTAAGCAGTTGAAGGAATTGTCGATCCGCATTGTCTCGGACGGAGCGCCAAAGCCGGCTTGATTACTAAATCCGGTATGGCACATATGTGTCATGTTGTGACAGGCGACTGACTGGCGCCAAGTTAATCGATTGCGCAGGCAAATAGTTTGCGATACCCAGCGCTTCCATGGGGGCCGATTTAACGCAATTTGAATGCGGCGACGCATTCGTGGGCGACTATTCCGCGGCCCTCGCGGCCTTGCAACATCGCCTCGCGCAGCTGCAAATAGCTCAAGTTACCCATAAGAAGCGCGCCCTGATCATCTTCGAAGGATGGGTTGGCGCGGGCAAGACGTCAGTGCTGAAGCGCCTGGTTGCGTCCTGGGATCCGAGCCACGTGTCGACCCGCTGTGTCCCGACCGCTATCGAGAATCTCGATGATCGACACTGGCTGGCGCCGTTCTGGAGCGCGTTGCCGTCAGCCGGCAACACCACGGTGTTCTTCAACAGCTGGTATCGCAGGTTGGTCGAAGACCGCCTTGCCGGCCGTACCGATGACAAGCGCTGGATTCGCGCATGCGACGAAATCAACGAGTTTGAAGCGCAGCAGCGCGATCATGGCACGCTTGTCGTAAAACTCTTCTTCCATGTCTCCGCCGAGGTGCACGAGGCCAGACTCGAGGCGCTTGCCGCCGACCCGTGGCGCCATCACCTTTATACTGCCGGGGAGCTGGACGGCGCTGCCGGGCGCGAACGGACCATGCCGATCCTCCACGATTTGTTCGCGCAGACCGACACGCGCTGGGCGCCCTGGCAGATCGTCAATTCCAACGATAAATATGCCGCGCGGATCGCAACGCTTGAAGCGCTGGTCCATGTAATGACCAAGGCGCTGCCGGCCGAACCGCCGGCCGACACGGCTGACATCGTCGACTTCCCGATGCTTCGTTCGACTCAGCGCTCGGCGTAACGGATGGCAACCACTTCATAGCTTTTCTCGCCGGCCGGCAGTGAGACGATGCGCTCGTGGCCGACCCGCGCCCCGATCAGGGCGCGTGCAATGGGTGCGCGCCAGTTGATCTTCGCAGCCGTTGCATCGGCCTCGTCCTCCCCGACCAGGGTCATCGTCCGCCGCACACCGGCTTCGTCGGCAAGCTCGACCGTCGCGCCGAAATGGATCACATCGCGCTCGGCCTGTGCCGCAGGGTCGATCACCCGCGCCTGCTTCATCACCTTCGACAAATAGGTAAGCCGGCGGTCGATCTCGCGCAGCCGCTTTCGGCCGTAGATATAGTCGCCATTCTCCGAGCGGTCGCCATTGCCCGCGGCCCAGCTGATCGTCTCGACCAGCTTTGGCCGCTCGGTGCCGAACAATTGCTCATATTCGGCGCGGATTGCCGCAAATCCGGCGGGCGTGATGAAGCGTGGCGGCTGTCCTGCTTCTTCTGCATCGTCCATCAGCCGGGCCGCGACTTGCCCAGATAGGTCGACAGATGGACCGGGCGCGGCGCGTTCGGCCTCGGGTGGAGCCGGTCGTAAACGACGCTATTCTCAAGCACGCGCTGGACGTAGCCGCGCGTCTCTTCAAACGGGATTCGCTCGATCCAGCCAATGATGTCGGCGCCAGGCGCGCGCGGGTCGCCATAGGCGCGCACCCATTTGCGGACGTTGCCGGCGCCTGCGTTGTAGCTTGCAACGGCGAGCGGGTAGCTTCCGTCCCACTGGTTCACCAGGCGCTGGAAATAAGCGCTGCCGAGCATGACGTTGTAGGCCGGGTCGGTCATCAGGCGCGAACCGTCATAGCCATAGCCCATCTTGCCAGCCTGCTCCGCCGCGGTTGCGGGCATCAGCTGCATCATCCCGCGCGCGCCGGCATGGCTCACGGCAGCGCGGTCGAACGAGCTTTCCTGGCGCGTGATGCCGTGGACCAGCGACCAGATCGGGCCGGCGGGCACGTTGGCATGGGTCGGGAAGCCGGCGCGGGTGTAGAATGACGCGCCCGCATTGCGCGCCGAACGCGCAGTCCACACGGCAAGGTCCTGCCGCCCGATCTGCGACGCAAGTTCCGATGCCAGGATGCGGTCCTGATCGTTGGTGAGCGATTCGGACAGGGCGCGAATGAACAGGCTCTGGTCGCTGCGCTGGCCTTGCTGGCCAAGCAGGCGGACCGCGCGAACCAGCCGGTTCTGCTGGAAGGCGGTGCGCTGGGGGTAGGGAACCATGGCGGATTGCAGCGGCCCCGGCGCGGGTACGGCGCGGCCAAGCCGCTCGAGGGCCAGCTGACCATAGAAGAGTTCGGGGTTGGCCGCGGCGCGCTCGAAGTGGTTGGTCGCATCGACCATTCTTCCGGCCTGCGCTGCCGCGCGCCCGGCCCAATAGCGCCCCTTGGCGACGACCTGAAGCGAGCGTCCGCCGCGAGCATATCGTTCGAACATTCCGATCGCGTCGCCCGGACGACCCGCTTGCATCGCACTGGTCCCGGCAAGCCAGGTCAGCGTGGTATATTCGTCGCGCAGGCCATAGCTCTTGGCGGTTATGTCCGTCCCCGGCGCGAAGCTGTCGTCAACCTGGCGGGCGATATTGTACGCCGTGGTCCACTGTCGATCGGCCGCCGCACCGCGAGCGAGGATGACGAGCATTTCGTAGAAGCGCTCGGGATCGATCGGCCGCTCGGTGAAATTATGCGGCCGCGCCGCAAGCTGGCGGGCTGCCATTTCGTTGCCGCCATCGCGCAAATAGCGAATGCGATCCATCAACAGGCCGGCGTCGCTTTGCAAGCTTCCGGCAGCCGCGGCGAAATAGCGCTCCGCGTCGGGCGAGCGGGTCAGCATTGCGAGCCGGGCGTTGAGCGCCGGGCGGCGAGCCGGGCTCGACCAAGGCAATAGCCGTTGGGCCTCGTTCGCCTTTTTCGCGAACAAAAGGGCATCGATCCGGCGGTCGTAGTCGGCGGCGCCGAATTGCGGGCCGAAGCGCCCAAGCAACATGCCCTCATCGGTGGTGCTCAGGTCGGCCGCTTTCAAAGCGCCTCGCGCAGCGGCTAACGCTTCGGTGGGGCGGCCGATGGCAAGATAGGCCTCGGCCAACCGCGCCCAGCCATTGCCGCTTTGAGGCTCGTCCGAACGGAAGAATTGCGTGACTACGGCCGGGCTTTCGCCGCTCTGCATGCGGCGTTCGGCCGCACGCCGCATTGCGGTTTCGCCTGGCCAATCGGGATTGGAGGCGAGGAAGCGCGCATAGGTCGCAAAGGAGTAACCGTCGCTCTGGCGAAGGCGGCGCCAGTCGGCGACGGCATAGCCGACAGTGTCATTTGCCTGGACGGGGGCCGCAAAGGGAACACGCTGCGCAGCATAGGGCACGCCTACGTTCTGCACGGTCGCGCTTGCAGCGGTGGCGAGGAACACGGGTGCGAATAATGCCATTCTTGTCATGCTGGACATCATGCCTCCGCCGTCCTTATCTGTAGCTGAACAACCATCTGCGGGCGGCTTTTATCCACCCGAATCGATCCAAGTGAAGGAAATATTGATGTTTTTTGGATCGATCCCGGCGTTGCTGACGCCTTTTGCGGCAGGTCGTGTCGACGAAGGGGCGTTTCGAGCGCTGATCGAGTGGCAGATCGACGAGGGATCTACAGGAATCGTCCCATGCGGCACCACCGGCGAGGCCGCCACCCTGACCGACGCCGAACATCGCCGCCTGATCGAAGTGGCGGTCGAGACTGCACGCGGCCGGGTCCCGGTCATTGCTGGCTGCGGCTCGAACGATACGGCTCATGCGGTCGAGTTGACGAGGAGCGCCGCCGGTGCGGGAGCAGACGCAGCACTTCACGTCCCCCCATATTACAACCGCCCCAACCAGGAGGGTATGTACGCGCACATCGCGGCAGTGGCGGACCTCGACATTGCGATCGTGCTCTACAACGTCCCCTCGCGGACGATTACGCAATTCTCGGTCGAAACCGTCGCCCGGCTGGCGCGGCTGCCCAATGTCGTCGGAATCAAGGACGCGACCGGCGAGCTTGCCCGGGTCACGGCACAGCGGCTCGCCTGCGGTGAGGAATTTTGCCAGCTGAGCGGCAATGACGATCTCGCGCTCGGCTTTAGTGCCATGGGCGGCGTCGGGTGCATTTCGGTCACCGCCAACGTTGCACCGCGGCTGTGCGCCGAATTCCAGGACGCGTTGCGCGAAGGGCGCTGGGATGATGCGCTTGGCATTCAGGACCGGCTTTATCCGCTTCACGCCGCGATGTTCGCCGACGCTTCGCCCGGGCCCGCCAAATATGCAATGTCAAAGGTGCGTCCCGGCTTCTCGAACGAATTACGCCTGCCGATGACTGAACCGTCGGCAGAGGCGAAAGCAGTGGTCGACAGCGCGCTTGCGCATGCGGGACTGGCATGAAGGTTCGTCTGGCGTTGTCGGGCAGGGGCCTCTAACGCTTAGTCATGTCCAAGCCGTCCCACATCAATGCGTTCGACAAGGTCAAGGTCGTGTCCGAGAACCGGCGCGCGCGGTACGACTATTTCCTCGAAGACAAGTTCGAGGCCGGGATCGAACTGGTCGGCACCGAGGTGAAGGCGCTGCGCACAGGACAGTCGTCGATCGCCGAAAGCTATGCTTTGGTCGAGGATGAGGAAGTGTTCCTGATCAACTCGTCGATCCCGCATTATGGCAGTGCCGGTTACTCGACCCACGAGCCGCGGCGCCGGCGGCGCTTGCTGATGCGGGCGCGCGAAATTGCCAAATTGCATGGCGCGATCACCCGCCAGGGTCTGACCCTGATCCCCTTGTCGATGTACTTCAACAGCAAGGGGCGCGCGAAGGTCGAACTTGCACTTGCGCGCGGCAAGAAGGTTCACGACAAGCGCGATACGATCAAGGAACGCGACTGGAAGCGCGACGAGGCGCGGATCATGCGCAGCCGTGGCTGAGGGCCGCCAACATGGCTGATCGTGGCTTTTGGGGCCGCTTCATGGATCGCCACGCACCAAGCAAGGACGAAGTGCTCGAAAGCCGCTGGCTGAGGCCCTTCGGAGCGCGGGTTCGTGCTTCCGACCTGTGGCGCTTCACCCGCCGATCGGTGCCGCGCGGCGTGTTTGCGGGGCTGTTCGTCGGGATATTCCTGATGATCCCGGGGCTGCAGATCGTCGGCGCGGCGATGCTGTCGATTCCGATGCGCGCAAACATTCCAATCGCGGCGGCGATGACCTTTCTCAGCAACCCAGCGACGACGCCATTCTTCCTTCTTGCAAGCCTAAAGGTTGGCAGCTGGCTGGGCTTCAGGGCGGATTTCGCGAGCTTCGAAGCGCTCCGCGTCCGTCACGCCCCGATCGGCGACTGGCTGGCCTGGTTAGCGACCGACGCGGCCCCGGCGATGCTCGCCGGCCTGTTCGTGATCGGGCTCGGGGTGGCGCTTGCCGGATATATCGTGTCGCTCGTCGGATGGCGCTGGTGGATCGGGCGCAAGTGGCGACAACGAAACAATGGTATCGGCTGATCGTCTCAGCCGTGGCGAAACACATGTTGTGGAGATTGAGTATGAACCGATCGCTGATCCTGTTGGCAGCCAGCACTGCACTGGCCGGTTGCGCCACAACGCCGATGGCCACGGCGCCGGTAGTCGAGGCACCTGTCGTTGCTGTAGTCACCCCGCCTCTGCCTCCCGCACCCAAAGCGGAACTTGGGACCTATGGTTTTGACACCGCGGGCATGGATACGTCGGTGCTGCCGGGGGACAATTTCTACAATCATGCCAATGGCACCTGGGCGAAGAACACGCCGATCCCGGCCGATAAATCCAATTACGGCATGTTCACCCGGCTCGATGACATTTCCCGCGAGCGCACCCGCCTGATCATCGAGGAGCAGGCAAAGGATCCGGCGAGCAAGATCGGCATCGCCTATAACGCCTTTCTCGATAACACCGCGATCGAAGCCAAGGGGCTGACGCCGTTCCAGCCGTGGTTGAACCAGATCAAGGGCATATCCTCGAAGAAGGACTATGCCACCGTTGCCGCCAAAGCTGACCGGATCGGCATCGGCAGCCCGATCGGCGTCTATGTCGGCCAGGACGACAAGAATCCCGATCGCTATATCGCCAGTGTCTTCCAGTCAGGGATCGGACTTCCCGACCGCGATTATTATCTCTCGTCCGATCCCAAGCTGGTCGACATTCGCGGGAAATATCTCGCTCATTTGACCAGGGTTCTCACGCTTGCCGGCGAAGGCAATCCCGCAGCGCGCGCCAAGGCGATCGTCGATTTCGAGACCCGCATCGCACGCGCCCACTGGACGCGGGTCGACAGCCGCGATGCGACCAAGACGTATAATCTGCGCAACCGCGCGCAATTCCTTGCCCAGACGCGCGGCTACGACCTTGCCACTTTTCTCGACGGGATCGGACTTGGCGCAAGCCAGGAAGTGATCGTCGCCCAGCCAAGCGCGGTTACTGCCATTGCGCGGCTGATCGGCGCGGCGCCGCTCGGGGTGTTGAAGGATCAGTTGCTGGTCCGCTCGCTCAATAGCTATGCCGCTTATTTGCCTGCCACGTTCGACCGTGAGCAATTCGCCTTCTACGGCACCACCCTTTCGGGAACGCCTGAGCAGGAATTGCGCTGGAAGCGCGCGGTCAGCTTTACCACCGGCGCGCTGGCCGACGATGTCAGCAAGATCTACGTCCAGCGCCACTTCCCGCCCGAGACCAAGGCCGCTGCCGATACGCTGGTCAAGAATGTCGTCGCGGCGATGGGCCGGCGGATCGACGGGCTTGCGTGGATGGCGCCGCAGACCAAGGTCCGGGCGCGCGCCAAGCTTGCCAATTTCGTCACCAAGATCGGCTATCCCGACCGCTGGCAGGATTATTCGACGCTCGAGGTCCGTCCCAGCGATGCTCTCGGCAATGCCATGCGGGCCGCCGAATGGGGCCATGCCGACGCCGTTTCCAAGCTTGGTGGGCCGATCCGTACCTGGGAATGGGGCATGACCCCGATGACGATCAACGCTTATGCCAATTTCGGCATGCGCGAGATCGTCTTCCCGGCAGCAATCCTCCAGCCGCCCTTCTTCGATCCCAACGCCGATCCCGCGATCAACTATGGCGGCATTGGCGCCGTGATCGGGCATGAGATCAGCCATCACTTCGACGACCAGGGCGCCAAATATGACGAGAATGGCCGTCTCGCCGATTGGTGGACGCCGGCAGACGTCAAGGCGTTCGAGGCCGCCAGCAAGCAGCTGGTCACCCAGTATGATGCCTATGAGGTCTTCCCGGGTGCAAAGGTCAAAGGCGCCTTCACGCTTGGCGAGAATATCGGCGACCTTGCCGGGCTGACTGTTGCCCACGACGCTTACCGCACGTCGCTTGGCGGTGCGGAGCCGCCAGTGATCGACGGGATGAGCGGCGACGCGCGCTTCTATCTTGGCTGGGCGCAGGTGTGGCGCCGCAACTATCGCGAGGCCAATCTTCGCCAGCGGCTGCTGACCGATCCGCATTCGCCGTCGGAGCAGCGCGCCGCAGTGGTTCGCAACCTCGACCCCTGGTATAGCGCGTTCAACGTCCAGCCGGGGCAGAAGCTTTACCTTGCGCCGCCGGAGCGGGTGCGTATCTGGTAGCAAGTGCTTCAACAGCAGCTCGCCTCGCTTGATTCAGAACCGGTCGGGGGCGGGCTGCGCTGGCTGGTGCCTGCGCTCGTCGCGCTGGTCGCGGCGAGCGGGGCAGCCTTGTTCTTCATCATGGACGAGGGTGCGTTCGCGGGGCTGTTCGTAGCGGGCGGCGTTGCAATGCTGGTGGCCGCATTTGCGATCGAGCGCAGAATGGCTCGCCCGGCGGAAATCAACACGCTGATCGTACCCGATCACGCCCTGGTCAGCGGCGCGCTCGACCTGGTCCCCGACCCCGTTGCATTAACGCGCGGCGACGGCGAGCTGGTGACGATCAACCAGGCGTTCTCCAATCGCTTTGGTGAAGTCGACCACATTGATGCGGTCAGTGGGGATTCCGATTTGTCCGCGCAACTATCGGCCCTGCTGAAGTCAGCGTGGCGGGACGGCAATGCGCGCGCGGAGGCCTTGGCTTTCTCAGGCGGAGGATTGGACGTCAGCGTGACTCGCGCTGGAAGCAAAAGCGACTTGCTGCAGTGGCATTTTTCCTCCGGCGCGCGGCCCGACTTGTTGACGATCGCTGCCAAGCGCATCGCCGGAACCACTGGCGAGCGGCTTGCTGCCGCGGGCGTGATGGCAGCGCTGATCGACGGAGACGGCACTTTGCTTGCCGCCAACAAGCCGTTTGCCGACCGGGCGATCGGCGCTGCCGATCCGGTCGATGCCGACCTTCGCTTCACCGACCTCGTCCGCACCGTCGACAATGGACTGCTTCACTTCATTACCGAAGGCGAGTCGACCAGCCCGCTGCGCGCGGTGCACTTCCCGCTCAATCCCGCATCGGAGGACGGCGCGGGGACGGTCCTGATCCTCGATCAGCACGACAGCAACAGCCTTGCCACTTCGTCCAATGTCCAGGCTTTGCTTGAAATGCTTCCGATCGGGCTTGCGCTGGTCGATCGCGACGGGCGGTTCCTGACGATGAACAAGGCATTCCATGTCGCTGCCGGGATAAATGCGGTCGATACGCCGACGTACCCAGGGGATCTCGTCGCCAAAGAAGACAAAGCCTCAGTTGCCGATGCCGTCCGGCGCAATGCGCGCGGACCTGCAATGTCGGGCGATCTGCCCATTCGCCTCAAGCGCCATAGCGGCGAGCCGGTGGCGCTGACCGTTGCCGGCTTGCGCGGGCTTGGCGACGCCGCGGTGCTGTTGCTGCTCAAGGACAATAGCGAGGAAGCCAAATTGAAACGCCAGGTCGCGCAGGCGACCAAGATGCAGGCGGTCGGCCAGCTCGCCGGGGGCGTGGCCCATGATTTCAACAATATCCTGCCCGCGATCATGGGGCACTGCGACCTCATGATGATGCGCCATACGCCCGGCGACAGCGATTATGACGATATCCAGCAGATCAAGTCCAACTCGAACCGCGCCGCCGGCCTGACCCGGCAATTGCTTGCCTTCTCGCGCCAGCAGACCTTGCGCCCACAGATATTGCAATTGCCCGACGTGGTGTCCGAGGTCTCGCATCTGCTCAAACGGCTGCTTGGCGAGACCGTCCAGCTGGTCGTCAAGCATGGCCGCGATCTCGGCTCGGTCCGTGCCGATCCCGGACAGCTTGAACAGGTCATCGTCAATCTATCGGTCAACGCCCGCGACGCGATGGTCGCCAACGGCGGCGGAGCGCTGACCATCCACACCTATCCCGTCCGCGCGGACCAGGTCGCCGATCTTGGCAGCGATATCTTGCCGATTGCCGACTACGCCGCTTTGTCGATCAGCGACACCGGCACCGGCATCGCCCCCAATGTCCTGGGCAAGGTATTCGAGCCGTTCTTCACCACCAAGGAAGTCGGCAAGGGAACCGGGCTCGGCCTGTCGACCGTCTATGGCATCGTCAAACAGTCGGGCGGGTTTATCTTTGCCGATTCGACGGTCGGCGAGGGGACTCGCTTCGTCATCTATTTGCCGGTCAACAGCGTCGAGGTCGAAGAGCGGCCGCGGCGGCTCGACAAGATCAAGCCGCAGCACAATGAATTGTGGGGGACGGGGACGATCCTGCTGGTCGAGGATGAAGCGATGGTCCGCACCGTCGCCGAGCGCGCGCTTGCCCGACATGGCTATAAGGTGATTACCGCAAACAATGGCGAGGAAGCGCTCGAGCGGCTCGAGGAGAGCGGCGCGGAAGTCGCCTTGCTCATTTCGGATGTCGTCATGCCGGTGATGGACGGCCCGACGATGGTCCGCGAGGCGCGCAAGAGCCATCCCGATTTGCCGATCCTGTTCATGTCGGGCTATGCCGAGGAGCAATTGCGCAAGTCGATCGATATCGCCAACGTGGCATTCCTGCCAAAGCCGTTCAGCGTGCTTGAACTGGCCGAAGCAGTACAGCGCGTGCTGTTGGGTACTAAATAGTTCTTTCCATAGGCGAAACGGCTGCTATTCCGCTTCACGTGACTCAACAACGCTTCATCCTCATCGTCGAAGACGAGCCCTTGATTGCAATGATGCTGGAGGATTTCATCGAATCCCTCGGCCATGGCGTGCGTGGGCCGTGCGAGAGCGTGACCGAGGCACTTGCCGCGGTCGAAGCCGATGGCTTTGATCTTGCGATCCTCGACGTCAATCTGAAGGGCGAAAGCGTGTGGCCCGTCGCCACCGCCTTGCGCGCCAAGGGCGTTCCGTTCGTGCTTGCCTCGGGCGGGCATGTCGAGCCGCCACCGGCCGAGTTCGCAAACACGCCGATGATCGAAAAGCCCTATACGATCGATCGTGTCTCGCCGATCATCGACGCCGCGCTTGCTGCTGCCTGCTGAGGGCGGGAGAATTATTTCGTTCCCTTCTTGTTCTCGGTGAACAAAGCGTATACAGCCATGATCTTGACGGGGGGCGCATCGCCAACCGGTGGACACAGGGATCATGCTCATGGCAACGCAACTCAAGGTCGTCGGCAAAAGTGGGGATAGCGTGAGCACGGATCGCGAAAAGGCATTGGAAGCGGCGCTGGCTCAGATCGACCGCGCCTTCGGCAAAGGCTCGGCGATGAAGCTGGGCAGCCGCGAAAAGACCGAGATCGACGTTATTTCGACGGGCAGTCTGGGACTCGATATCGCGCTTGGCGTCGGCGGACTGCCGCGCGGCCGAGTGATCGAAATTTACGGTCCTGAAAGCTCGGGCAAGACCACGCTTGCTCTTCACGTCATCGCCGAAGCGCAAAAGATCGGCGGAACGGCGGCGTTTGTGGATGCCGAACATGCACTCGACCCGGGCTATGCCAAGAAATTGGGCGTCGATATCGACGAGCTGATCGTGTCGCAGCCCGACACCGGCGAACAGGCGCTCGAGATTGTCGACACGCTGGTGCGCTCGAACGCGATCGACGTGCTGGTGATCGATTCGGTCGCCGCGCTTGTGCCGCGCGCTGAAATCGAGGGCGAGATGGGCGACAGCCATGTCGGTCTCCAGGCGCGGTTGATGAGTCAGTCGCTGCGCAAGCTGACGGGTTCGATCAGCCGCTCGAAATGCATCGTCATCTTCATCAATCAATTGCGGATGAAGATTGGCGTCATGTATGGCAATCCCGAGACCACGACCGGCGGCAATGCGCTTAAGTTCTACGCTTCGGTCCGGCTCGATATTCGCCGCACCGGCCAAATCAAGGACCGCGACGATATCGTCGGCAACACGACGCGCGTGAAGGTGGTCAAGAACAAGGTCGCGCCGCCGTTCAAGCAGGTCGAGTTCGACATCATGTACGGCCAGGGCGTGTCCAAGGTCGGCGAAGTGCTCGACCTCGGCGTCAAGGCCGGCATTGTCGACAAGTCCGGCGCCTGGTTCAGCTATGACTCCGTCCGTATCGGGCAGGGACGCGAGAATTCGAAGACTTTCCTCATCGAAAACCCCGACATGGCGCTCAAGATCGAGAATGCGGTTCGCGGCAAGACGGCCGAAGTGGCCGAAGCGCTTATGGTCGGGCCCGACGCCGACGACGCTTAGGCCCGGTCGAATATAACTCCGCTCATCCTGAAAATGGCCGGGCGAAAATCGAAGGCCCATCGGAAATGATGGGCAGCACATGGAAGGGCGGCGCCACGGCGCCGCCCTTGTTCGTCGCAGCGAAGTCCTCGGTTCAGCGTGGCGACGCTTCGGAGAGAATGCTCGTTGCTCGTTGCTGATCAGGGGAGCGGAAGCCCGGCAGGAAAGCTTGCCCTGCTTGCTGAGTTAATCAGCCAGATGGGGCTGCGGGGCGGTTGGCTCTGGCACGGCATCGATGCCCGCGAACAATCTGCCGCGCTCGGTGATCAGGACGCCGGCCAGGCCGACTATGCCGCAGGTTGCGAGGCCGATCAGGAAGGGGCGCTGCGTGCCGTCGAACGCCTGGCCGATGACCAGCCCGATCAGCGCGCCGCCGATTGTCCCGGCGACACCCTGGACTGAAGAAGCTGTTCCCGCGATTTCCGCCATGTTGGTCATCGCCAAGGTGGCGAAATTGGACGTGGTGAAGGCGAAGGCCATCATCGTCAGCCCCATCAGCGTGCAGAACAGCCACAGGGGCTCGTCTACGAGGTGCCCGACGGCCGCGTGGAAAACGGTGATCGCGGTAAAGGCGATGAGCCCGCCATGACCGACACGGCGCAGGCCGAAACGGCCGACGACGCGGCTATTGGCCCAGCTTGCAAGCGCCATGGGCGCGGCAACGGCGCCGAAGACCAGGCCAATCAGCTGCGGGACACGATAGGTGTCGAACACGATCTGCTGGATCGAGGCGATGTAGGCGGTCAATCCGCCGAAGATGGCGGTCATGGCCAACGTATAGCCAAGCGACAGCCGATCCACTGCGGCAATTCTTGCCGCGGCGGCAATGTTGCGACTATTGAGCGGACGGCGAAATTCGGGCTTGAGCGTCTCGGGCAGGCGGATGAAGCTCCACAGCCACATTGCCGCGCCATATCCCGCGAGCACCCAGAAGATCGCCTGCCATGGCCCGACGAGCAGGATTCCCTGGCCGATATTGGGGGCCAGGACCGGCACCAGCATGAACGTCATGAACACGAGACTCATCACCTCGGCCATTGCCTCACCCTGGAACAGGTCGCGGACCATCGCGACCACCAGCACGCGCGTAACCGCTGCCGACGCGCCCATCGCGATTCGTCCGGCAATCAGCAAATCGAAGCTCGACGCCATTCCGCACAGCAAGGCGAAGCCGGCATAAAGCGCGACTCCAATGGCCAGGATGGGCTTGCGTCCGAAGCGGTCGGCAAGCGGTCCCCAGAACAATTGCCCGACGCCGAAGCCAAGCATGTACATGACGACGACCAGCTGGCGGCGGTTGTCCTCGGCCACGCCCAATTCGGCGCCGATCGCCGGCAGGGCAGGGATCATCGCGTCGATTGCAAAGGCGTTGAGCGCCATCAGCCCGGCTAGCATGACCACCGTTTCTCGGCGGCCCGGGATGGCGCTGGCGTGCCTTGCTGGAGTGTTGGCGTCGAACATTGCGGGCTGCTGGCCTATCGCGCTTCCGCGTGCAACATGTCATCGATCTTCGAAGGGAAAGTCATGCGCCGGACTGTCACCGTGCGTTCGTAACTGGAGGACCTTATGGTGAAGCTTGACCGTCGCTCGGTTATTGCCGGCGCGATGATTGCTCCCGCCGCTTTTGGGAAGCCCGGGCTATCCTTCGGCGCGGGGACTGACGTACCCCCAGGGATCTCGCCGGCGGAACGCCTCGCACGGCTCGCCAAGGCGCGCGCACTGATGCAGCGCGAGGGGATTGGCGCGATCCTTATCGAGGCCGGCCCAAGCCTCGATTATTTCACCGGTGTGCGCTGGGGGCGCTCGGAACGCCTCACCGGGGCGCTGATCCCGGCGGTCGGCGACCCCATCATCGTCACGCCGTTCTTCGAAAAACCATCGGTCGCCGAGAGCCTGGCCATTCCGGCCGAGATCCGCACGTGGGACGAGCATGAGGAGCCGACCAAGCTTGTCGCCAACCACCTGCGCGAACTGAAGATTGCCGGAGTGCCGCTCGGGATCGAGGAAACCAACCGATTCTTCATCGTCGGCCGCCTGCAGTCGCAGCTGCCGCGGCTCAAAATGCGCAATGCCAATGCCGTGGTGCGCGGATGCCGGATGTATAAATCACCCGCCGAGATCGCGCTGATGCAAAAGGCATCGGACATCACCATCGAGGCCATCCGCGAGTCGCACGCGATGCTGCGTGAAGGCATGACTCCCGCCGACATTTCGACGCTGCTCGAAACCGGCATGGTCAAGCGTGGCGGGTCGAGCCCGTGGGCGCTGGTGCTGCTTGGCGAGGCGTCGGCCTACCCGCACGGGACGGGCAAGCCGCAGGCGGTCAAGCGCGGCGAAATCGTACTGATCGATACCGGCTGCGCATTCCGTGGCTATCAGTCGGACATTTCGCGCAGTTTCGTGTTCGGCGCCGACCCGACTCGCGAGCAGCGCCGGGTGTGGGAGCAAGTCGCCCAGGGACAGAGAATCGCAATGCAGTCGGCCAGGATCGGCGCCACTGCGGGCAGCGTCGATGACACAGTGCGTGCTGCATATACGCGCTGGGGCTATGGTCCCGATTACAAGCTTCCCGGCCTGTCGCACCGCACCGGGCACGGCATTGGCATGGAGGGGCATGAGCCGGTCAACCTCGTGCGCGGCGAGACGACGAGGCTCGCGCATGGCATGTGTTTCTCCAACGAACCGGGGATTTATCTGCCCGGCGAGTTCGGCATCCGGCTTGAGGATTGCTTCCACATGACCGCCGCGGGGCCGGTATACTTCAGCACGCCGCCACGCTCGATCGACGATCCGGTCGGCGCGCGCGCTTGACAAGAAGGCCCGCGGCCCGCGATGCCGGGACAAGAACACAGGGAGCAACGATGACCGAAGTGAAGATGCGCGGGTTCGGCCTGCAATGGCAGATGCTTGCCGGGTTCCTCGTCGGCCTTGCCGCGGGGCTGGTCGCCAATGCCGTGGGTGGCGGCGACGCGCCGTGGGTCAGCTTCCTCACCACTTATGTCACCGGGCCGATCGGGCAGATATTCCTGCGCTTGCTGTTCATGCTCGTCATCCCATTATTGTTCTCGGCACTGGTCGTCGGCATTGCCGAGATGGGCGATATCCGGTCGCTTAAGCGGGTCGGGCTCAAGACGCTGTTCTTCACCATCGCAGTGTCCGGAATCGCCGTCGTACTGGCGTTATTTTTCACCAATCTTATCCAGCCCGGCGCGGGCGTCGACCAGGTGCTGGCGCGCGAATTGCTTGCCAATGCGCGCGAGGGCGCGGGCGCGATCCTCAGCGGGCAGGCCGACAAGCCGCAGGGCGTCAATGCCGTGCTGGCGATCATTCCCAACAATGTCGTCGCCGCGGCGGCGGACAATGACATCCTCGCGGTGATGTTCTTCGCTTTGATCTTCGGGATCGGGCTGCTCATCACCCAGAGCAAGGCGGCGGACGCGCTGCAGTCGGCGATCGAGGGCATCTTCCACGTTGCGATGACGCTGATCTCGATCATCATCAAGTTCGCCCCGATCGCTATCGCCTGCTTCATGTTCAACCTGGCCGCGGTGTTCGGTTGGGACCTGCTGCTTCGGCTTGGCGCCTATGTCGGGGTCGTCCTGCTCGCACTCGGGGCGCAAATGTTCATCGTCTACCCGTTGCTGCTCAAATTTGCCGGTGGCGTCTCCCCGACCTGGTTCTTCCGCCAGAGCCAGGAAGCGATGGTCATGGCTTTCTCGACGGCCTCGTCCAACGCGACTTTGCCGACTGCGCTGCGGGTGGCGGAGACCAAGCTTAACCTGCCCCCGCGCGTGGCGCGGTTCGTGCTTACAATTGGCGCCACTGCCAACCAGAACGGCACGGCAATCTTCGAGGGCGTGACGGTCTTGTTCCTCGCCCAATTCTTCGGGGTCGAACTAAGCCTTGCGCAGCAGGCGCTGGTGCTTCTGGTGTGCATCCTGGGAGGGATCGGCACGGCCGGCGTGCCGGCCGGGTCGCTTCCGGTGGTGGCGTTGATCCTCGGCATGATCGGGGTTCCGCCGGAAGGGATCGGGCTGGTGCTCGGCGTCGACCGCTTCCTCGACATGTGCCGCACGACGCTTAACGTCACCGGCGATCTTACCGCCGCGGCGGTCATTTCGCGCGGCGAGCCGCATGAGGGCGAGCGTGTCGACGAGCTTCCGGTGGCGCCGCCCCAGCCGTTCTGATGTCAACGCTGCAATCGCTGGCCGAGCCTTATTCGACCATATTGTGCGACATTTGGGGCGTCATTCACGACGGCGGGCGAATGCTCCCTGGCGCCGCCCGTCGCCTCACTGAGTGGAAGGACGCTGGCAAGACGATCATCCTCGTCACCAACGCCCCGCGCCCCGCTTCCAGTGTTCAGGCCGGGCTTGACGCGCTGGGGCTGCCGCGCGCTACGTATGACGCGATCACGAGCAGCGGCGAGGCGGGAATTGCCGCTCTCATCGATCCAGCACGCGCGGTTGGTTTCTTGGGGACGAGGGAAGACCGAGATGATCTGGTCGCGCATGGGGTGCAGATCGTTGACGATGACGTTGCCCAAGTCGCCTGCACCGGGCTCGACGAGCAGCGTGCACTGCCCGAAGAATATGCCGGGCAGCTACGCGACTGGGCCGACCGCGACGTCCTGTTCCACTGCCTCAACCCCGACCGCGAGGTCATCCACCGTGGGCAGCGTGAGGCATGTGCTGGCGCGCTTGCCGACCTGTACGAGGCATTCGGCGGGCGCGTCGCTTGGTATGGCAAGCCGCACGCGCCAATCTACGCCCATGCGCTTTCACTCGCGGGCAATCCGCTGCCAGGGGACGTGTTGGCGATCGGCGATGGACCGGTCACCGATATGCTCGGCGCCGCCCGGTTTGGACTCGATGCAATCTTCATCAGTCACGGGGTTCACGCCGGTGCCCCGTTCCCGCCCGAATTCGCTGCGCGATACGGGCTGGGCGACTGGCGCCCGATCGCAACCTTCGCCGACCTTGGCTAGGCAAGCTCGGCCTCCCGGGCTCGAACCAGCTTGCCGACCTGGCCCGTACTGACTTCCGCAAGGTGGTCGAATTTCGCTTCATAGCTTGCCAGCCCATGGCTCAATGAGCGCAGCTCTGCTTCGAACCCATCGAGTTCGACTTCGGGGATCAACGCCTCGATCTGGTCCCACCCGGTCCAGCCCTCGCGCGGACCCATTCCCAGCATCTGCCCTCGCCGCCCGGCCGTCGCCGAGGTTGCGCGGCTGCTTGCCGAACTAGGGCATGTCACCGTCACCCGCTGAACCGGTTCGAGCAAATGCGGTGCGGCCTGGGCAAGCGCTTCCTGCATTGCAATCCGCCCTGCCGTCCGGAACGCAAGCTCGGACGAATCGACGCTGTGATAGCTTCCGTCGATCAGCGTCACTGCGACGTCAACCACCGGATAGCCCATCGGGCCCTTGGCCATGGCATCGCGCACGCCTTGCTCGACCGCGGGGATGTATTGGCGTGGCACGGCGCCCCCCGAAATACGCTCGGTGAAGCGAAACCCCTCGCCGCGGGCGAGCGGTGCAATCTCGATCAACACGTCGCCGAACTGGCCGTGGCCGCCCGACTGTTTCTTGTGTTTGCCGCGCTGGGTCACTGCGCGGCGAACCGACTCGCGATAGCCGATCGATGGCGCGTGGCACGTCACGTCGACGCCGTAGCGTCGCTTGATCCGTGCGAGCGTGCCACGCAAATGCTCGTCGTTGATCCCTTTCAGGCGAAGCTCATGGCTCATCTCGTCCTGCTCGAGCACAAGGCTGGGATCTTCCTCGATGACACGCGCCAGCGCTCCTGACAGTTTGACGTCATCCTTGCGGTCGGCAGGTTCGATCGCGAGGCAGGCATTGCGGGCTGCTTGCTCGATCTCGATCGACGGCGGCAGATCGCTGCGCGAAAGCCATTGGCCGCTCATAAGCCCGTCGACCTTGGCAACGGCAAGGACCGTGCCGTCGGGAGCGCTCGCCAGCTTGACGGTCTTGTCTCCTTGGACGGAAAACAGGGTGCCGAGCCGGGTTGGCTGCCGATTGGCGCCGCGAAGCTCGCTTCCTTCCTCGATCCCGCCACCAAGGATCCGACCAAGCACGAGCCTGCCTACAGTCCCGCCGTGCGATACCTTGAATGCGTAAAATGACGTCGCTTCGACTCCAAGACGGTAGCAGGTCGCGGCCGGCCGCGGCGCTTCGTGACGAAGCGCTTTCAGCAGGCGCCTGATGCCCCAGCCATGGGTGGCCGAACCGAACAACACCGACACGCCCAGATTGTCGCTCGTCTCGCGCGCCAGGTCCGCGAAGATCGCGGCAGGGGCGGGGGTTTCGTCCATAAGAAGGTTTTCGAGCAAGGCATCGTCATGGTCGGCGAGCTGTTCGAGCAAATGCGTCCGTTCGCTCACCTCGCGCTCGGCAAGGTCCGCCGGGATAGGCACGATTTCAGAGGGCTTGCCGGGGGAATAGTGATAAGCGCGTTCAAGCGCGAGATCGACGAATCCGCTGATCTTGTCGCCACTCCCGTCCTTGGCGCGAATTGGGATCTGGCGAGCGATCAGCGGCGCGGTGCTGAGCGGCTGAAGCGCGACCAGAAGGTCGCGGATCGACCCGTGCGCCTGATCGATCCGGTTGACGAAGATGAGGTGCGGGATACCCTGTTCGTCAAGCATTCTCAGCGCAGGCGCAGCCAGTGCGGCGCGCGCCGCGTCGGGATCGACCACGACGATGGCAAGGTCGGCGATCGCGATGGCGCGCTGTGCATCTGCCGCAAAGCCAATCGAGCCGGGCGCATCGATCAAGGCGAACGCCCCGCCAAGAAAATCGAAATGCATCAGATTGAGCTCGGTCGAGCCGCCACGCGCGCGCGCTTCGGCGCTGCTGTCGCCGACGCTGTTGCTGTGTCCGGTCGAGCCCTGGCGCTGAATTGCCCCGCTCGCGAACAACAACGCCTCGGCGAGGTCGGTCTTGCCTGCGCCAGCGGGGCCCACCAGCGCGATTACTCGAGTGCCGACGGCGGTTTCCTGCGGGTCCTTGGGCATGCGACTTTCCTTCCTTCGGATAAACGAAGGCGCCGAGTCGCGTCGAGCGGCGGGGCGCTCTGCAATATCGGAGCGTCGGACTGTGCCGCTACAATTGCAAGGGGGCAGGAACGGCCACGGCTCATTGCGGTTCAAGCCGCATGAGCAAGACCCTTTCCGATCCGCCGCCCGGCGACCACGGCTGCAACGCTTCCTCGCCATGGGCAATGCCGCTTGCGGTGTGGAAGGATATCCTCGTCCGCACCTGGGGAGAATCGAGCAAGGATAATGTCGGTCTGGTCGCCGCGGGCGTCGCTTTCTACGCCTTTCTCGCGCTGGTGCCGCTGATGGGCGCGACGGTGCTGACCTATGGCCTCGTCGCCAGTCCCGAAACCGTGCTCAAAAACATGACTTCGCTGACCAGTGTGCTCCCGGCGGAAGCTGCCGGCCTGATCGGCGAGCAATTGATGAATGTCGTCAAGACATCGGGGGGCAAGAAGGGGCTCGGCCTGCTGATTGCGCTTGCCATTGCCTTGTTCGGCGCGCGCAGTGCCGCCGGCGCGATCATCACCGCGCTCAACATCGCCTATGACGAGGAAGAAAAGCGCGGCTTCATCAAGGTGACTCTTCTGGCGCTCGGGATTACCTTTGCCGCGGTCATCCTTGTAATCGTCGCCATTCTCGCAATTACTGGATTGCGGCTGCTTGCCGAGTTGATCCCCGGAGCGCCTCCGTTCGTGGTCCTGCTCATCCGCATCGTTACCGCCGTGCTGATTTCCGCTGGTGCTGCTGCGGCGGTGGCGACCCTCTACCGCTATGCCCCGTCGCGCGAGAAAGCGAAGTGGACATGGATTACCCCCGGCACGGCCCTGTCGGCGCTTGGCTGGCTGCTGCTCAGCGTGGCGTTCGGATTCTATGCCAGCCGCTTTGCCAATTACGGCGCCACCTACGGCTCGATCGCTGGAGTCGTTGCGCTCCTCACCTGGACATATTTATCAAGCTATATCCTGCTGTTCGGTGCCGAACTTAACAGCGAGTTCGAACATCAGACGGCAAACGATACGACAACCAACGCATCGCAACCGCTCGGCACGCGCGGTGCATGGGCGGCGGATCATGTCGCCGATGGCGGCCCTGAGGAAGGAGAGCAAAGCGCTGGTGAGGAGTCACCGCGCGGGCAAGCCGTGCCCATGCGCACGGCCGAGACCAAAGACAATGATCGCGATGGCCACCCCTATGCCGTCTCACGTGCCACCAATCGCGCCGCGCGCATGACTGGCGGTGCCAAGATCGGCATGGTGGCATCGGCCCTGTCTACGCTTGGGCTGGGGCTATTGCGCCGCAAGGGACAGGGAAGGGCCGGCGTCGCGCTGCTTGCGACCGGCGCCGGCCTTTCACTGTTACGACGCAAGGAAGACTGAAGCCGCTGGCTTAAGCCGCTGGCAAAAGCCTTTGCTCGCCAGCCAAACGGATCAGCGCCGACTGCAATTTCTCGAACGCGCGCACTTCGATCTGGCGAATGCGCTCGCGGCTGACGCTATACACCTGGCTTAAATCCTCCAGCGTCTTTGGCTCGTCGACCAACCGGCGCTCGGTGAGGATATGCTTTTCGCGATCGTTAAGGCTGTCCATCGCTTCAAGGAGCAGGTCGTGCCGCACCTGGCGCTCCTCGTCGTCGCCGATGATCTCGTCCTGCAACGGTCCATTGTCGACCAGAAAGTCCTGCCACTGGCCTTCGCCATCAGTGTCGCGCAGTGGAGCGTTGAGCGAGGTATCCCCGCCCATGCCCATGCGGCGGTTCATGCTCACGACTTCGGCTTCGGTCACGCCGAGCTTGGTCGCAATCATCGTGACGTCGGCGGGCTTGAGATCACCTTCTTCGAACGCCTCGATCTGATTCTTCATCCGGCGCAGGTTGAAGAATAGTTTCTTCTGCGCCGCAGTGGTGCCCATCTTGACCAGGCTCCACGAGCGCAGGATGAATTCCTGGATCGACGCGCGGATCCACCACATCGCGTAGGTCGCAAGCCGGAAACCGCGTTCCGGCTCGAACTTCTTGACGCCCTGCATCAGGCCGATATTGCCTTCGGAGATGAGCTCGCTGACCGGCAGGCCATAACCGCGATAGCCCATGGCGATCTTCGCCACGAGGCGCAGATGCGAATTGACCAGCCGCGCGGCTGCATCCGTATCACCATGCTCGCGCCATTGCGTGGCAAGCCGAAACTCCTCCTCGGGGGCGAGTATCGGGAATTTTTTGATCTCGGTGAGATAACGATTGAGCCCGTCCTCGCCATTCGAAGCTGGGATGGAAACCAATCGGGTCGACTTAGCCATGATGTTCTTCACTCCCCGGCCGGATTCGAGTCGCATCCCGTCTCCTGACCGTCCTAATCCTATACTACAAGCGCGCTGAACAGTTCCTGCATGTCCGACGGAAGGGCACTGTCGAACGACAAACGGACCTTGGTGACTGGATGAATGAATCCGATCCGCGTCGCGTGAAGCGCCTGGCGGTCGAATCCTAAATCCTTGAGCAGCTGTCTATGTTCCGATCGGGTGCGGCCATAAACCGGATCGCCGACCAAGGGATGGCCGATCGACGCCATGTGCACGCGCACCTGATGCGTTCGCCCGGTTTCGAGCCGGCATTCGACCAAAGCCGCGCCTTTGAGCACTTCGAGGCGCCGCCAGTGAGTGACCGCCCTCTTGCCTCTGCCTGCCTCGACGATCGCAATCTTGACCCGGTTGGCGGGCGATCGCGCGAGTGGCGCATCGACGGTTCCGCTCAGCAGGCGAGGGGAATCGGATACGATTGCGAGGTAGAGGCGCTCGATGCTGTGGTCGGCGAATTGGCGGGCCAATCCTTCATTGGCGAGATCATGCTTGGCGACGACGAGCAGTCCGGAAGTATCCTTGTCGATACGGTGGACGATGCCCGGCCGCGCGACTCCTCCAATCCCACTCAACGATCCGCCGCAGTGATGGAGTAGGGCATTG
>JALYRC010000116.1 GCA_030855555.1 Pseudomonadota bacterium | reverse complement strand
CGGACGTGCATTGCGTCAGCATCGGCCGTGGAATGGACCGCTACGGTCTTGATACCCATCTCATGACATGCGCGGTGGATGCGCAGCGCAATTTCGCCACGGTTGGCAATGACCAATTTGCTGATCGTCATTTTAGTCGATCACGACGAGTGGCTGATCATATTCGATCGGCTGGCCATCGGCGACCAGCAGCTGGCGCACCGTCCCGGCCTTCGTTGCAAGGATCGGGTTCATCACCTTCATCGCCTCGACGATCAGCAATGTATCGCCGACAGCGACTTTCTGGCCCGCGGCAATGAAAGGCTTGGCGCCGGGTTCGGGCGAGAGGAAGACCGTGCCGACCATCGGCGACTTGATGGCGTCGATCGGCGCGGCGGGCGCAGCCTCGGAAACCGGCGCGGAGGGCGCGGCGGCAGGAGCGGGCGCAGAGGCTGGGGCGTGGGTCGGCGCGGGGGCATAGGCCATTACGGCGGGCGCATCGCGCCGCACCTTGATCTTGCGGTCGCCATCCTCGACCTCAATCTCGGTCAGGTCATTGGCGGAGAGCAGCTCGGCGAGTTCGCGGAGCAATGCGCTATCGACGCGCATCTGGTGCCCCTCGGGTTGGTCGGCCATGTCATTTCCTTGTCATTTCCTTGCCGCGCTCCTGTCAGAGCCGCGCCGCCGCGTCCAGTGCCAGCTCATATCCCCGCGCGCCGTGACCCTTGAAAACCTCTGCGGCGGCTAGCGCGACGAGATCGGTATGGCGGAATTGCTCGCGTGTTGCGGGGTCGCTTAGATGAACCTCGATCACCGGCGTCGTGACCGCCTTTACCGCGTCGTGAAGCGCGACCGAAGTGTGCGAATAGCCGCCAGGATTGAGGATCACCGCCTTGGCCCCGGTCATCTGCGCTTCATGCAGCCAGTCGATTAGGTGGCCTTCATGATTGGATTGTCGGATATCGAGCACAAGCCCGAGTTCTTGAGCACGCGCCGTCAGGCTAGCAGCAATGTCGTCGAGCGTGTCCGAGCCATAGATTGCGGGCTCGCGAGTCCCGAGCAGGTTGAGGTTAGGACCGTTGAGAACGAAGATCAGAGGTGGCGTCGGCATGGCGACACCTTATATGGGCTCGCGTCCCATCCGTGAAGCGAAAGACCGACATGTCCCTCGACGGCAGCGCAAGCGTGAAGATCAACGGCGAGCGGCGCCACGCCGCAAGCGGCACGACGCTGGCGGAGCTGATCGCCGACATCGGCCTCGATCCGCTGCGGGTAGCGGTCGAGCGCAACCTAGAGATTGTGCCGCGATCGACGTTCGGAAGCGTGATTGTGGAGGACGGCGATGATTATGAAATCGTCCATTTCGTGGGTGGGGGCTAAGTGTTGACTGAAGACAGTTGGACGGTTGCAGGCCGCAGCTTCACGTCGCGCCTGATTGTCGGGACGGGCAAGTATAAGAGCTTCGAAGAAAATGCCGCGGCGGTCGCAGCGTCGGGTGCGGAGATCGTCACCGTTGCCGTGCGGCGGGTCAATATCTCGGATCCCAACCAGCCGATGCTGATGGATCATATCGATCCGAAGAAGGTGACCTATCTTCCCAACACCGCGGGCTGTTTCACTGCCGAAGACGCGATCCGCACGCTGCGGCTGGCGCGGGAGGCGGGGGGGTGGGACCTGGTAAAGCTCGAAGTGCTTGGCGAGGCGCGGACGCTTTACCCCAACATGCGCGAGACGCTGCGCGCGACCGAAGTGCTGGCCGGCGAAGGCTTCTTGCCGATGGTCTATTGCGTCGACGATCCGATCGCCGCGAAGCAGCTTGAGGAAGCGGGCGCCGTCGCGATCATGCCGCTGGGCGCGCCGATTGGATCGGGCCTGGGCCTGCAGAATCGCGTGACGATCCGCCTGATCGTCGAGGGCGCGAGCGTACCGGTACTCGTCGATGCCGGAGTGGGGACTGCAAGCGACGCCGCCGTGGCAATGGAGCTTGGCTGCGATGGGGTACTAATGAACACCGCAATCGCCGAGGCGAGGGACCCGGTGATGATGGCGACAGCGATGAAGGCGGCGGTCGAGGCCGGGCGTCTGGCCTATCGTGCGGGCCGGATGGCGAAGCGAATGTATGCCGATCCGAGCAGTCCGCTGGCAGGGTTGATCTAGACCTCGGCGCTCTCCAATTTCGGCCATGATTAGTCCGCAACGGACGCAGTTGCGCGGGCTAACCGCTTGCCTCGTTCGTTGATCAAACATGGCGCAAAACAAGGATTTAGCCAGGAACTGCGGCGGAGGTGGCCGGTTCACGGATGTTGACGGACTGTTGCCATTATTTGCCGACCCCGATGCGCGAGGAAGTCGGCGATGGCGCGAAGCCTTCGGGTTGGAGTGCAGGCGGAAAAAGCGCGGCGCCGACCCGACATCGGAAACAGTGGCGGTGGAACCGCGCCACCCCTAGCAGTCGCGAACTAAGGATGCTGGCCTTTGCTCCTCAGCTCGCCGATCGTCGTCTGATTCGAGATCACTTCGACGTCGGTGATGCAGTGGATCAGACGAATACCCTTGCGCTCCATCGCGCGCGCGAGTGCCGGCCCGAATTGGTCGGTCGTATCAACTCGCTCGGCCCAACCGCCATAAGCCTCGGCAAGCTTTGCGAAGTCGGGATTGGCGAGGTTGGTGGCACTGATCCGCAACGGATACTCGCGCTCCTGATGCATCCGAATGGTGCCGTAAGAGCCGTTGTCGACGAGGATGATGAGGAGGTCGGCGCCATATTGGGCAGCGGTTGCAAGCTCCTGGCCGTTCATGAGGAAGTCGCCGTCCCCCGCGACGCAGACGACGGTCCGGTCCTTGAAGCGGAGCGCGGCTGCAACCGCGGCAGGCAGGCCATAGCCCATGGTGCCGCTGGTCGGCGCAAGCTGGGTCGGCATTGCGGCATAGTGCCAGTAACGGTGCCACCACCCCGAAAAATTGCCCGCGCCATTGCAGATGATCGTATCGGCCGGGAGGGCATCGCGCATGGCTTTGACGCACGGGCCGAGGTCTAGCTTAACGTCGTCGCGCGGCTTGGGCTCGCTCCAGTCGAGCCATTCGGCATGGGCTTCTTCGCCAGCGGAGAAGCGGACGAGGTCGGGGTCATGCCAGTCGTTGGCCATTTCGCAGAACTCGCTCATGTCGGCGCAGATCGGCAGATTGGCGTGATAGACGCGGCCAAGCTCGTTCGGGTCGGGGTGGATGTGGACGAGGATCTGCTGCGGGTGGTCCGGCGTGACCAGCTTGTAGCCGTCGGTGGTGGACTCGCCGAGCCGCGCGCCGACGACGATCAGTAAATCGGTATCGCGGACGCGCTGCTGAAGCTTGGGGTTGGGGCCATAGCCGAGCTGGCCGGCATAGACCGGGCAGTGATTGTCGATGGCGTCCTGGCGGCGGAATGCGGCTGCGGTTGGGATGCCGTGCCGCGCGGCGAAGGCTGCCCAATGGTGGGCCGCGCACGGGCTCCAGTCGGCGCCGCCGATGATCGCGAGGGGGGCGGCCGCGTCTTTCAACAACTCGAACATTGCTCCGATCGCGCCCGGATCGGGGGTCTCGGCGACCGGCGGCACGCGCGGGCGGTCGAGTGCTTTGACGCTATCCCGAAGCATGTCCTCGGGGATTGCAAGAACGACCGGGCCGGGACGTCCCGCAGTGGCCACGCGGTAGGCGCGCGCGACATATTCGGGGATGCGCCGGGCGTCGTCGATCCGCGCTGCCCATTTGCATATTGGTGCGAAGAAAGCGGCGAAGTCGATCTCCTGGAAACCCTCGCGGTCGCGGTCGGCGCGGTCGAGATCGCCGACGAACAGGATCATTGGGGTCGAATCCTGGAAGGCGACATGGACGCCGGCGCTGGCGTTGGTCGCTCCGGGTCCGCGAGTCACGAAAGCGACGCCGGGCCGCCCGGTCATCTTGCCGTCGGCATCTGCCATATAGGCGACCCCGCCCTCCTGGCGGCAGACAGTGACATCGATCTCGGGCGCGTCACGGAGCGCGTCGAGGACGGCGAGAAAGCTTTCGCCCGGCACGGTGAAGACACGGTCGCAGCCGTTGATGCGGAGCTGGTCGACCAGAATCTGGCCGCCGGTGCGGAGGGGAGTGGTGGTCATCAAATCGCGATGCCCCATTTCCTCCGCTCCCTGCAAGGGGCGGGGACGGGCGCTACGCCTGGTGGATCGCTTTCACGACCTGGTAGGTTTCCAGGCCTTCCTTGCCGCCCTCGCTGCCAAACCCGCTGTCCTTGATCCCGCCAAAGGGGGCGTCGGCGGTGGAGATGGCGAAGGTGTTGATGCCGACCATGCCGCTTTCGATCGCGTCGCCGAGGAGATTGGCGCGGCGGCCGTTTTCGGTGAAGGCGAAGGCAGCGAGGCCGAAGGGGAGGCGGTTGGCTTGTTCGATTGCTTCGTCGAAGGTGGCGAATTTGGCGGTCACCGCCACTGGCCCGAAGGGTTCTTCGTTCATGATGTCGGCAGTGACGGGGACGTCGCCGAGCAGGGTGGGCTGGAAGAAGAAACCGCCGTCCGCGCTGCCGGCGCCGCGCTCACCGCCAGCAAGAATCCGGGCGCCCTTTGCTTCGGCGTCATTGATTAAGGCTTCGATCGCGTCGGGACGGCGGGCGTTGGCGAGCGGGCCCATCTTCGTGTCGGCCTGCAAGCCGTCGCCGGTCTTCACGCTCGCGGTGCGCGCCGCAAAGCCCTTGAGGAAGGCGTCGTAAATTCCCTCCTGGACGTAGAAACGCGTCGGAGAGACGCACACCTGGCCGGCGTTGCGGAATTTCTGCGGCACGACCATGTCGAGCGTCTTTTCAAGGTCGCAATCGTCGAAGATCAGCACCGGGGCGTGGCCGCCAAGCTCGAGCGTGATCCGCTTCATGTCGTCGGCGGCGAGATGCATCAGATGCTTGCCGACGGGGACCGAGCCGGTGAAGCTGACCTTGCGGATCACGGGCGAGGCCATCAGCGTCGATGAGACGAGGTCGGCCTTGCCGTGGACGAGTTGCGCGACCCCGGCGGGAATCCCGGCATCGGCAAGCGCGCGGAACAATTCGCCAGTACAGCCGGGCGTTTCCTGGGGCGGGCGGCTGATCACCGGGCAACCGGCGGCAAGGGCTGCGGCGACCTTTTTGGCCAGCAGATAGATTGGGAAATTCCACGGGGTGAAGGTTGCGGTCGGTCCGACCGGCTGGCGGATGACGATCGATCGCTGGCCGGTGGGGCGCACGAGCGTGCGACCGTAGTCGCGCTTGATTTCCTCCGCGTACCAGTCGAACATCGACGCCGAGCCGATTACTTCGGCCTTGGCCTCGGCGAGCGGCTTGCCCTGTTCCTGAGTCAGGATCGCGGCGATGTGGTCGGCGCGTTCCCTGAGCAGGTCGGCGACCTTGTGGAGGGTCGCGGCACGCGCCTCGACCTCGGTCGATCGCCACAATGGCCAGGCGCGTTCGGCCGCGGAAAGCGCCTCGTCGAGGTCCGCGCGACTGGCGAGGGGCAAGTCGGCGATGCCGCTCCCGCTGACGGGATTGATTACGGAGTGGGTGTCACGGCCCTCGCCGCTGCGCCAATTGCCGTCGATGAAGAGTTTCAGGTCTGCGTTATAGGTCATGGCCCCTGATAGGCGCGGCAGCGCGTCGTTCCAACCCCGACTGGACGCCGACCGTCTTGAAGCCCGGGTCCGGCACGGCTACGCGATGGGCAAAGGAGAAATGGTCATGACGAAGTCCGAACTGGTCACGAAAATGAACGAAGCTGGCGCGGTGATCCCGGGCAAGACGATCAAGATCGACTTTGGCGGCGATGAAGGCGCGCTGCTGCTCGACGGCCATGCCAATCAGGTCAGCGAAGATGCGGGCGGTGCCGCGGATACCACGATCAAGGTCAGCTGGGCCGATTGGGAAGCGCTGTCGTCGGGTCAGCTCGACGGCATGACGGCGTTCATGACGGGCAAGCTCAAGGTCGAGGGCGACATGTCGAATGCGATGCAATTGCAGGGCGTGCTCAGCAAGTTGCGCGGCTAGTCGATCCAGCCCGCCGACTTGAGTAAGGCGATGCGGTCGCGGGCGACGGGCGCTTCGAGACCGTTGGTCAGGCGCAGCTTGTAACCGCGGCCGTCGCGCAGGACCTTATCGACCGAAGCGCGAGCGACCCACCAGCTGCGATGGACTCTCAGTCCGTCAATTCCCGCAAGCTCCGCCTCGGCATCCCGCATGCGCAGCAGGATCAGCGCACTGGCCTGCGTTCCGTGGGCGCGAACGTAGTGATCTTCCATTTCAAGCGCGACGAGACGGTCGCCCCACGCTTTGGGTAGACGATCGAAGAAAGGCGAGGCGGGCGGCGGCGAAGTCGGGATGGCCGAGGCAGGCGGCGCCGGCTCTGGCTCTTGCTGGATCCTCTCTATCAACAAGAAAACCGTGGTAACCAGGACGCCGATGACGGCCACTTGAACGTAAAGCTGGAACAATTGGTCGAAGCTTGGCGCGGCGCCAGGACGGTAGCCACCGAAATAAGCGATTGCGAACGTTGCCGGAATTGCCGCGATCGTCACGCCCACTGCGGCGGCGCCAAGCTCGGACAGGCCCAATCTGCGTGCGAAAAGCATTGCTGCCAGCGTGATCGGGCGGAAGATCGCATAGCCAATCAAGGCGACGGGAATCCAGTAGAGGAGCCGGTCCCCGAAGGAGCCGAGGGCGAAGCTCCCGAACGGGCCAAGTGCGGCCAGCGCGACGCCAACTGCAAGCATTACGACCAGTTCGATCACCCATTCCCGGACTGTCGGCACGTATTTCCCCCGCCATTTCACGTATCGCCAACCGGATTTTCGTCACCGTTCACGAAGCAAGTGAACGTCTAACGCAGAGCCGCTTGCCGGCAAAGGGGCGGCCGGCATTGCAGTCAATCATAGCTTCAACAAACAGGATGATTGACGATGAGCACGGTGACCGTAGCACGGCCGCAGCCGTTCGACCTTCCGCCGCAGGCGCGAGTAGCGATTGCGCTCGCCTCGGGCGGATTGTTCTCGCTGACCCTTTACGCAGCGCTGCGCTGGATGCTGGGCTTCGCACCGCCAACGCCATGGGTCCGCGATTTCGCATTGGCGGTGCACCTTATCACGGTGATTCCCGCGATCCCGCTTGGCGGCTATCTGTTCGCGACGCGCAAGGGAGGACCGCGCCACCGCCTGCTCGGCAAGGTATGGCTGTCCTTGATGCTGACGACCGCGGTCGCGACGATCTTCATCCGCAATATCAATCACGGCGGGTTCAGCTGGATCCACTTGCTCACCCTGCTCGCTATCCTGGCTGTGCCCCAGGCGCTGCTCAGCGCGCGACGCGGCGACATCGCCGCGCATCGCAAGCATATGCTGACCTTCTACCTCGGTTCGCTGATCATCGCCGGGGGCTTCACCTTCCTGCCGGGCCGGACCATGTGGCAATGGGCGTTCGGATAAGCTGCGGTTGACCCGCCGCCGCCCACCGCTTTAGGGCGGGTTTCTCACTGGGCGAGGAATATATGGCGAACAAGATCTACCCTGACGCCGCAGCCGCGCTCGACGGGCTACTCCACGATGGCATGACGATCGCAGCCGGCGGCTTTGGCCTGTGCGGAATTCCGGAGCGGCTGATCGATGCCATCGTCGCCAGCGGGGTGAAGGATTTGACCATCGCGTCCAACAATGCCGGGATCGACGGCGAGGGCCTGGGCAAGCTGCTCCGCACGCGCCAGGTCAGGAAGATGATTTCGTCCTACGTTGGCGAGAATAAGGAATTCGAGCGTCAATATCTCGCTGGCGAGCTTGAGGTGGAGTTTTGCCCGCAAGGAACGCTTGCCGAGCGGATGCGCGCGGGCGGGGCAGGGATCCCGGGCTTTTACACCAAGACGGGCGTCGGCACGCTTGTTGCCGAAGGCAAGGAGGTCAAGGAATTCGACGGCGAGGAGTATATTCTCGAACGCGGGATCCGCGCCGATCTGTCGATCATCAAGGGCTGGAAGGCCGATGAGGCCGGCAATCTGATATTCCGCAAGACTGCACGCAACTTCAACGCACCCGCGGCGGCGTGCGGAAGGATCTGCCTTGCCGAGGTAGAGGAAATCGTGGCGGTCGGAAGTCTCGATCCCGACGCCATTCACGTGCCGAGCATCTATGTGAAGCGGCTGATCCTGGGCGCGCCCTATGACAAGAAGATCGAGTTCGTGACCACGCGCGAGCGGGCGGCGTGAAGGCGAGCAATCCCTGGCTGGTCGCAGGCGGATGGATGAGCCTGGCGGCCTCGGTGCTGCATATCGCATGTATTTTTGGCGGGCCGGACTGGTACCGATTCTTCGGCGCCGGCGAGCCGATTGCCCAAGCCGCCGAACGCGGTAGCTGGGTTCCACATCTGATGACGCTCGGC
This sequence comes from Pseudomonadota bacterium, assembly GCA_030855555.1. Classification (GTDB taxonomy): domain Bacteria; phylum Pseudomonadota; class Alphaproteobacteria; order Sphingomonadales; family Sphingomonadaceae; genus Sphingomicrobium. Next base: position 1,276 of record JALYRC010000116.1, on the reverse strand, counting down.
ATTGCCTCGATCCTTGCAATCTGGGCGGCCTACGCCTTTGCCGGTGCGGGTCTAATTCGGCGCCTGCCGTTGATGCGCACCGCGCTGGTTGCGATCAGCGCCATCTATCTCGCGCGCGGCCTGATGGTCTTTTACCCGCCATTGATGGGGCGATCCGATCTTTCGAGCGCCTTCTTTCTGTGGTCGTCGCTGATCGTGCTTGCAATCGGCATCGCTTATGGGGTCGGCACGTGGCGCGCATGGCCAACTTTGTCTTCCAAAGGATTGACCGCCTGATGCCCTGGACTCGTGATGAAATGGCGGCGCGCGCCGCGCGTGAGCTTAAGGACGGCTATTACGTCAATCTCGGCATCGGAATCCCCACTTTGGTGGCGAACAATATTCCCGATGGGATGACGGTTACCCTGCAGTCGGAAAATGGGATGCTCGGTATCGGGCCATTTCCCTATCCCGACGAGGTCGATGCCGATCTGATCAATGCGGGCAAGCAGACGATCAGCGAACTGGATTCGTCATCCTATTTTTCGAGCAGCGACAGCTTCGCGATGATCCGCGGCGGGCATGTCGACCTGACCGTGCTGGGCGCGATGGAGGTCAGCGAAGGCGGTGACATCGCCAATTGGATGATCCCGGGCAAGATGATCAAGGGGATGGGCGGGGCGATGGACCTTGTCGCCGGGGTTAAACGGATCATCGTCGTGATGGAACACACGTCTAAGAATGGCGATCCCAAGTTCATCCCCGCCTGCACGCTGCCGCTGACGGGCCGGAATAGCGTCGACATGATCGTGACCGACCTTGCCGTGTTCGAGAGGGCGGATCACGCGTCGCCGTTCCGGCTGGTCGAGACCGCGCCCGGCGTGACGGCCGAAGAGGTGCGCGCCAAGACCACGGCGCATTACGTCGATTAGCTTCTTCATCGCTTTGAAACGCGCCTTGGGCGTCGCGCTTTGCGTCATGCTCGGCGCTTGTACTGAACACCCGCCGACTCGCATCGACGGTTCGTCACCTGATGCATTTGCCCGCACTACGGAGGTGGCGCGGCAGGATTTACCGATCGCCGATCGCCTTGACTTCGACAGCGCCATCGCGGCCGTGCCCGCGCGGCGCTATGGCGATCGGGATCCTGCCGCGACGGCGCGTGCAACATTCGATGGCCTGACTGCCACCCAAGTCGTTCACAGCGAGCGCGAGCGCTCGACAAGGAGATGATATGATCAAGACGATGCTGCTTGCCGCCGCTACTTTGACGCTGACCGCTGCCCAGCCAGCGCCG
>JALYRC010000098.1 GCA_030855555.1 Pseudomonadota bacterium | reverse complement strand
CGCTATCCTGGCGTGGGCTGCGCCATTGCGCTCGAGTTCAAGAAGTTCTTCATGGATGAATGGACCGGCGAGCCAGACCCGGCGGAGCTGCGAGCGATGCGTGAGTTCATTACCTTCTCGGGGCGAATAGCGTCAGAACTGCTCAACCGTTGACGGCAGGCGTCATGCCATCCTCGGAGGCCGCTCAGGGGCAATCTGATGCCCGCAGGCGCAAGGTCGGCGAGAGCGGCCGCCTCCATCTGGATCGCCGCCTGCCATTTCTGGTCGTCCACCGGCTCGGCGCGGGCGAGGTGGCCGGGCGCAGCCTTGCGCGGCGTGTCGCGGTCAACAGCCCGGCCTATCTGGTGTGGGATGAACGCGACCACGAAGCCGCGCTCGAGCTGCTTAACCGGTTAGTGGCGGAGCTTGGCACGCCCGACATGCCGTTGCTGGTAATCGCCGTCGAAGATTTGCAGCAATCGCCCGAAAGTGAGGGCAGCCAGGACTTGACGCCGTTCGTGGCGGTCGTCGGCGGTGGCCGCTCGGGGAGAGAGCAGCGCGCTCGCGAGGCGCTGGTCGCCGCAATCGAAAAGATCGAGGTCGATCTTCGCCATCCAGCAGTGATCGAGCAGCCCGCCGAGGAAAACCACTGGCTGCGCCGCGCCTTGTCGGGGGAAACGGCGGTGAGCGACGCGTTGCTGTTGAGCCTGCCGCGAATCCACCTCGCCGACGATGGCGGCATCTATCCGCAAGTCGCGCATGAACTTGGCGTCGCCTGTGGCGATGCCTTGCTTCGCACCGCCTGCGCTTACATCGAAGATGGCGACCACCACGCCCCGGTGCACTATCGCTCGCTCGGCCGGAGCGCCTATCTCAAGGCCGCGCTGAGGGTCGACGAAAAACTCGCGCGGATTGCCGGCAGCTTCGACTTCCTGCTGTCAGTATCACCGATCAACACGACCGCCGCGCTCGCGCAATTCATTGGCGATCGCGAACAGGTCCCGCCCGTGTTTCGCTACCGTCCGCTGACGGTCGATCCCGACAGCATCAAACGCGACCTCTACCGGCTCGATTTTACGCGACTTGAAGATCCATTGCTGGAACGGCTGTTTACCGACAAGCGCCACGAAATCGATGCCCAACTGACCATGCTGGCGACTCGCAACACCCCGTCATTCAGGCCCGCGAGTCACTTCCTATATGGCGCCGTGCCCGCCGCCTTGCTGCACGATGCGCGCCAGTTGCTGACTCTTCCGCGTCCACGAAAATCGAAGGGCGAAACTGTCGAGGCGCAGGCCGTGGCCCAGGCGGCGCGGAGCCTGATCGACAGCTATGATCGACCCGATGCCCCATTCGCCGCGAGCGTGGAAATTCGCGAGGATATTGCCGGATTGATGGTCACGGGAAACCGGCTGATGATCGGAACGGCCACCACCGTCCCGCTCGAACGCCTCGACGCTTTGCTCTCGCACGAGGTCTCTACTCATCTGCTGACCTACCTCAACGGCGCCAGCCAGGGCCTGTCGATCTTTCGCAGCGGGCTGGCCAAATATGAGGGCATTCAGGAAGGGTTGGGCGTGTTCGCGGAATGGGCCGTCGGCGGGCTAACCACGACCCGAATGCGGCTGCTGGCGGCGCGAGTGGTCGCCGTCGACGCAATGCAGCATGGCGCGGATTTCATGGAAGGATATCGCCAGCTGCGCCGCGATTTCGGCTTTTCGGTCGGCGGGGCATTCAGCATTGCGGCGCGGGTTCATCGCTCGGGCGGCCTTGCCAAGGACGCCATCTACCTCGAGGGATTTCGCGCCGTCATCGACCATGTCGCGGGCGGCGGGGCGCTGATGCCGTTCTGGCTGGGCAAGATTGCACGCAGCGACGTACTGGCGATGGAGGAACTCGTGCAACGGAAGCTCGTTCAGGCTCCCAGATTCCTGCCATCCTATCTGGAACGATCCGAAGTGCAGCAGCGTATCCAGCACCTCAAGTCCGGAATCAGGCTGAGACAACTTCTCCATTAAAGGGCCAACGATGCGCATTGCTTTCTTCGTCAACGACGTTGCCACCGAGTTTGCCGGCTACACTACAACCGTGCTGGCCCATCAGGCGGCGTTGCGGGGCCATGATGTGATGTACATCACACCCTCCGATTTCGTCATGGAGCGCGATGACAGTCTGCGAGCTCACGTGCGCCAGATGCCGAAAAAAAAGTGGGCCAGCAGGGAAGAGTTTTTCGAAGCGCTCACGGTGTCGCAGACCTCTCCCGACGCCGTCGATCTCGCCGATATCGACGTCTTGTGGCTGCGCTCGGATCCCTCGCTCGACTCGACGACCGAGCCTTGGCGCGCGGAGGCAGGCATCCTCTTCGGTCGTGAAGCAACCAAGCGCGGGATCCTCGTGCTCAACGATCCCGACAGCCTCGGCAGGGCGATCAACAAGCTTTATTTCCAGGGTTTTCCGGTTGAAGCGCGGGCCGAGACGATCATCACCCGCGACGAGCGCGACATCAAGGCATTCGCAAAGGCGCACAAGAACAATGTCATCCTCAAGCCGCTCCAGGGTTCGGGCGGCACCGGCGTGTTCAAGCTCGACAATGAAAGCGCCGGCAATCTCAACCAGATGATCGAGGCGATCGGCCGCGATGGCTACATCATCTGCCAGGCCTATATTCCGGCGGCCAAGAAAGGCGACATTCGATTCTTCCTGATGAACGGTAGCCCGCTTCAGATCGACGGCAAGTTTGCCGCGCTTCGCCGGGTGGCGGCGAAGGATGATATTCGTTCGAACATCCATGCCGGGGGCACGGCCGAGGCGGTCGAGATCGGCAAGGTCGAGCTGCGCGTTGCCGAAATCATCCGTCCCAAGCTGATCGCTGACGGCATGTTCCTTGTTGGCATCGACATCGTCGGTGACAAGATTCTCGAAGTGAACGTGTTCTCGCCGGGCAACCTCAAGAGCTGTTCGACGATGGCTGGAGTCGATTTTTCCGAAGCGATCATCGCCTCGGTCGAGCGCAAGGTAGAAATTGCCGTGGATTATGGTCGAGCGTTCGATAACCGTCATTTAGCGATGCTGTAACGGCGCAAGGGCAGCCCGGCTTCCCAGAATCTCGCGTCAGGCCATGTCGATGGCCCGACAAGTCTCGCTATTGCAACCGCTGATTACTCGGCGTCGACGCCACATGGTGCGAGCCGGGCCTGTTTTCGGAAACGTATGATATTCTCTCACGCGGGAACAATCTTGGACTTAATTTGTTCACTTGGTCATGTAGAAAGTTTAACTTGAGGGCGCAGTGGACATCAATCAAGGGCTTTTAAAGAACATTCAACCAGTTTTACTTTGCTTTTCTCATTTGCGTTGGAATTTTGTATTTCAAAGACCGCAGCATCTTATGTCGCGACTTCCAGATTCGAAGCGCATACTATATTGGGAAGAGCCGGTCTTCGATGCGGCGGATCAATGCTGG
>JALYRC010000089.1 GCA_030855555.1 Pseudomonadota bacterium | reverse complement strand
CCCGCCTTCAGCGCCCGCGCGAACAGTGCCTGGGGGTTGGGGACATCGGGCCAACGGGCAAGAGCCTCGACCCCCACCACCCTTTTATTGAGAGGGTCTATCTGGGGCTGGAAATGAATGTCGATTTGGTCGTCGGCAATCGCGGCCTCGAGGCGCCGGTCACGTGTTGGCGTGACTGCCCGCACCAGGTGGTCCGAACCACGCTTTTTAGCCGAAAATCGTTCTCGCAATCGCAACATTGCTTTCGTTAGGCGCAGTGCGGGCCACAGGCCAAGGCGACATCTCGCCGCGCCCCGTAACGGGACAGTGGCGCTGGCCGGCATAACCGCTATGCTGGCCACCTGACCGTCGAGAGGAGCGGCAAGCCGTGCCCGCCACCAACCAGGCCCCGCCGCGGATCGACCGCGACCTTGCCGCTGCCGGCATCGGACTGGTCGCAAGCCCGACCGAGTCGGCGCGCTCGGCCGAGGCGCTTCTACGACGCCGTTATCGCTGGGCGGACGCGGGGGGCGCGGACACGCTCGTAGCGCTTGGCGGCGACGGGTTCATGCTTGCAACGCTGCACGATATGCTGAGGCAAGGCACGCCGCGCCCGGTGTTCGGGATGAACCGCGGAACGGTCGGCTTCCTGATGAACGAATGGCGGATCGACCAGCTGGCGGCGCGCATATCGGCGGCGAAGCATATCGCGGTCACGCCGCTCGAAATGACGGCGACCACGGTGCGCGGCGAAGTTTTCCGCCACGCCGCGATCAATGAAGTGTCACTGCTGCGCGAGACTCGCCAGACCGCAAAGCTCGAGCTGTGCGTCAATGGCCGGGTGGTTATGCCCGAACTGGTTGCCGATGGCGTGCTAGTGGCAACGCCGGCGGGGTCGACCGCTTATAATCTGAGCGCCAATGGCCCGATATTGCCGCTTGCCGCGCGCATGCTTGCGCTGACGCCGATCAGTCCATTCCGCCCGCGCCGCTGGTCTGGCGCGATCCTGCCCGACGATGTGAACGTGCGCTTCACAGTCCTCGAGCCCGACAAGCGGCCGGTGTCAGCGGTGGCCGATCAGTATGAAGTGCGTGATGTCGTGACCGTCGACGTCAAGCTCGACCGCAGCCGATCGCTGACCTTATTGTTCGATCCCGAACATGCGCTCGACGAGCGGATCGCGATGGAGCAGTTCGCGCACTGAGATTTGATTGCTTAGGCGCTTGCAAGTCGCGCGCCGCGCGCTATTACGCGCATCGTTGCCCCGATGGGGCCGGTCCCTGGTAGCTCAGCGGTAGAGCGTTCGACTGTTAATCGAAATGTCGTTGGTTCGAATCCAACCCGGGGAGCCATTTTTCGCCGCACGAAGCGAGCCGACAGCACCTCCGTTTCGGGGCAATGCGCAAACTTTGCAAAGTATCTGAAGGGCTAAACGGTTTCTTGATGGAGAAGCCAATGCGCCAGATTGTCTATTTCAGCACGGCAACGGGCCGCCAGGATGCGCAAACGATTGCTGCGCTATTGGCCGTTTCGCGGGACTTTCCCGGTGGCGAGAAAGTCACCGGCCTGCTCGTTGCCGGCGGCCATCGCTATCTTCAGGTGATTGAGGGACCAGCGTTAACCGTGGAAGCGCTAATGGAGGCAATTCGCCACGATCATTGCCATGTCGGCCTGACCGTGCTGGTGAACCGCAAGATTAGCGCGCGAAGCTTCGCTGGCGGAATGGCTTATTTCGATGAGCCCGATCTCGGCGATTTTGCAACGCTCAAACAACTCATCGACCGGATGCGCGCCAAAGTGACCGAGCGCAAATTGCGCGACCAGATGAATTGTTTCGAGCGGCGCTTTACGGTGGCGTCGCTGGCGCCGGTCGCTTCGCCGTGGACTCTGGCGGACAGCTACGCTTCCGCCCTAACCTTCGATCGCGGCCATTAGCGAGGCATTGCCGCCCGCCGCGGTGGTGTCGATGCAGGTGACGCGCTCGGTTGCAAAGCGTGCGACATAATGCGGTCCGCCCGCCTTGGGGCCGGTCCCGGACAGGCCTTCCCCGCCGAACGGCTGGCTTTCGACCACGGCTCCAATCTGGTTGCGGTTGACGTATAAATTGCCGACGCGGGCGTTGCGCTCGACATAGACCCGGGTGGTGTCGATGCGGCTCTGCAGGCCAAGCGTTAGACCATAGCCGCTTGCGTTGATCGCCGCGATAACCCGGTCCAGCTCGCCCGATTTCCAGCGAACAACGTGGAGGATCGGTCCGAAATGCTCGCGGTCCAGCTGGTCGAGGGAGGTAATGCTGGCGATTGCCGGCGTGACGAAGTGGCCACCGGCCGCACGCGCTGGGAGCCGTGCCAGCAATGCGCCGCTCCGATCGAGAGTTTCGAGGTGGGCATCGAGCGCCGCCTTGGCCTCGGCATCGATCACCGGACCGAGGTCGGTCGTCAGAAGTCGCGGATCGCCAATGCTAAGCGCCTCCATCGCGCCCGTGATCATTGCAAGCATAGTGTCTGCGACGTCGTCCTGGATGAACAGCACTCGGAGCGCAGAGCAGCGCTGTCCGGCGGACTGGAAGGAGGATGCGATGACGTCGCGGGTCACCTGCTCGGGGAGCGCCGACGAATCGACGATCATCACATTCTGGCCGCCGGTCTCGGCAATCAGGGGAATGATCGCGCCCGGCCGGTCGGCAAGACCGCGGTTGATGAGGCGGGCGGTGTCGGTCGACCCGGTGAAAGCCACCCCAGCGATGAGGGGATGTGCGGTCAAGGCCGCGCCGACTGTGCCATCCCCCGGAACCAATTGGACCAGGTCACGCTCGATCCCGGCCGCGTGAAGCAGGTCGATGGCCAGGTCCGCGATGAGGGGCGTCTGTTCGGCGGGCTTGGCAATGGCGGCATTGCCGGCAGCAAGCGCGGCGGCGACCGGGCCGATGAAGATGGCGAGCGGGAAATTCCACGGGCTGATGCACGCCCACACGCCGCGTCCGTGAAGGCGAAGCTCATTAAGCTCGCCGGTCGGCCCGGGCAGTGCAGTCGGAGCGAATTTGGTGCGCGCTTCGCTGGCGTAGAAGCGCAGGAAATCGACTGCTTCGCGCACTTCGAGCACCGCGTCGGGAAGGGTCTTGCCGGCTTCGCGGATGCATAAGGAATAGAAGTCTTCGCGGCGCTCCTCAAAGATGTCCGCCGCGCGATCGAGGAGTTCGGCGCGGACCGGTCCGCCTTCGAGGTCCCAGCGATGTTGCGCGGCATGCGCGGCCCGGACGGCCCGGTCGACGTCCGATGGGAGTGCGTCGCGCACGGTCCCGACGGTCACCGCGACGTCGAATGGTGAGACGACGGGCACTGGCGGCGCCCCACCGCCAAGCGTGGGGGCGGCCTTCCAGCTGCAGGTCTCGAGAGCCGCCAGCCGCTTCATCAGCGGGTCGCGCTCGAGCGGATCGCTCAGATCGATCCCGGCGCTGTTGCGGCGACCCGCGCCGAAAATCGCGTTCGGCAGGGGAATAGACGGGTTGCGCTTTGGCTCGAGCGCGGCAAGCTCTGCAACTGGATCGCGCACCAGCGCATCGATGGGGACATCATCGTCCGCGATACGATTGACGAATGACGAATTGGCCCCATTTTCGAGCAAGCGCCGGACGAGATAGGCGAGCAATTCCTCGTGGCTTCCGACGGGCGCGTAAATGCGCACGGGGGTGATGGGTTCGCCAATGCCGCGCTCGAGCCTGGCAAGTTCCTCGTACAAGCCCTCGCCCATGCCGTGGAGGCGCTGGAATTCGAACGGCGTTCGACCGGCCAGCGCCTTGACCGCGCCAATCGTATTGGCGTTGTGCGTGGCGAACGCCGAATAGAGACAATCCGACGCTTCGAGCATTCGCTTGGCACAGGCGAGATAGGATACGTCGGTCGCAACCTTGCGCGTGAAGACGGGATATTCGGAGAGGCCAGCCACTTGCGCGGCCTTGATCTCGCTGTCCCAATAAGCCCCTTTGACCAGCCGGACCATCAGCATGCGGCGGTGTGCCCGGGCTAGGTCGGCGATCCAGTCGATAAGCGGGCGCCCGCGCTTTGAATAAGCCTGCACGGCAAGCCCGAAGCCGCTCCACCCGGTCGCAAAAAGCGCGTCATCGGCAACGAGCGCTTCGATGATGTCGAGCGACAGTTCGAGGCGGTCGGCTTCCTCCGCATCGATCGTTAGATGAACGTCGGCGGCAGCGGCCTTCATTGCCAAGGCCCTCACCACCGGGAGGATTGCGGCCTTTGCTTCCGCGGCGTGGCTCCACTCATAGCGTGGGTGGAGCGCGGACAGCTTGACCGAGATCCCAGGGGCAACACGCACCCCGCCTTTGGCCGAAGCCGCAATGGTATCGAGCGCATCGCCATAAGCGCGAGCATAACGGGCGGCGTCGGCATGGGTCTTGGCCGCTTCGCCAAGCATGTCGAAGCTGTGGCTGTGCCCCTTGCTTTGGTCGGGAGCGGCGCGCTTGAGGGCCTCGTCGATCGCCCGGCCAAATACGAACTGGCGGCCGAGAATTTTCATCCCCTGGCCCACTGCAGTGCGGATCACCGGCTCACCAAGGCGACCGACTGCCCGGCCAAGGGCGGCGCGCCAGCCTTCACTCCTGTCATTTGCCTCGTCGAGCACCTTGCCGGTCAGGAGCAGTGAAAAGGTTGCGGCATTGACGAAGGTCGAGCGACTGTCGCCCATTTTGTCGGCCCAATCGGGGCCCGATAGCTTGTCCGCGATCAAATCGTCGGCGGTCGCCGCGTCGGGGATGCGGAGCAAGGCTTCGGCAAGGCACATCAAAGCGACACCCTCGTCGCTGCCAAGATCATAGGCCTGAAGGAATGCGTCGAGACCGGCGGCCTTGTGCCCGCGCACGGCCTTCACGAGCGCGCGCGCGATCGCTTGTGCTTCGCCTGCCTGCCCTGCCGTCAATCGGGCCTGGTCAATGCGCTCGGCAACGACAAGGCTTTCGTCGGGCCGATACGCACGGCGAAGCGCGGTACGGTCAATCATTACAGTCGCTATGCCACCTGCCCGTGGCAGTGCTTATACTTGCGACCTGATCCGCATGGGCAAGGCGAATTGCGACTCTCGGGCGCAGGGACAGGCGAGCCGTCGGGCATCGTCGAATCCAGGGGACCGCCCGGCGGCATGACGTCACCGCCCAGCAGCACGCCGCCGTCAAAATCGCCGGTGTCGTCATCGCCCGAAAGCGGGTCGATATGATGGGTGATGAAGTCCGGCAGCGCCGGCTCGTCCATCATGCCCTGCATCGCCGGCTGATCGGGGTTGATCTGGGTGAACATGAGCATGCGCGTGACGTCTTCGCGGATCGCGACCAGCAGCCGTTCGAACAGCAGGAATGCTTCCTGCTTATACTCATCGATCGGCTTCTTCTGCGCATAGCTGCGCAAATGGATGACTTGGCGAAGCGCGTCGAGCGTGTGGAGATGCTCCTTCCAGAAATGGTCCAGCGTCTGGATCAGCATATTCTTTTCGAACCCGATCCAACCCGCTGGGTCGGCCAGGGCCCGCTTCGCCGCCATCGCTTCATCGGCCTCGGCCTGGAGGCGCTCGATGATCACATCCTGCTCGACCGCTTCCTCGGTCAGCCAGGCATCGATCGGTGGGTCGAGGTTGAGGAGATTGGCGACATTGTCCTTAAGGTCGGCAACATTCCATTGCTCGGGATACGTTCCCAGCGGACAGGCCGCCATGACGAGACCCGAGATGGTCTCGGAGCGGAAATCGTCGACCACGTCGCTGACATGCTCCGCATCCATGATCTCGGAGCGCTGTTCATAGATGACCTTGCGCTGGTCATTCATCACATCGTCAAATTCGACGACCTGCTTGCGAATATCGTAATTGCGCGCCTCGACCTTTTTCTGCGCGGTCTCGATTGCCTTCGAGATCCATGGGCTGACGATCGCCTCGCCATCCTCGAGGTTCTTTTCCATCAGTCGCGCAAATGCGGTTTGCGGACCGAAGATGCGAAGCAGATCGTCGTCGAGGCTGAGATAGAAGCGTGACAGGCCGGGATCGCCCTGGCGCCCCGAACGGCCGCGCAGTTGATTGTCAATCCGGCGACTTTCATGGCGTTCGGTACCAAGCACGAACAGCCCGCCTGCGCTTAACACCTGCTGGCGCTCGGCTTCGATTTCCTCGGTGAACCGCTGGATCGCAGCGTCGCGTTCGGACCCCTCGGGCACATCGGCAAGCTCGTCATCGATGCGGAAATCGAGGTTGCCGCCGAGTTTGATGTCAGTGCCGCGTCCCGCCATGTTGGTTGCGATCGTCACCGCGCCAAGGCTGCCCGCTTGCGCGACGATGTGTGCTTCCTTCTCATGGAAGCGGGCGTTCAACACCTCGTGGCGAATGCCTTCCTTGTCGAGGAATTCGCTGAGCATCTCCGATTTCTCGATCGACACTGTGCCGACGAGGACCGGCTGGCCAATGTCCTGGCGATGCTTAATTTCCTTGGCGATGGCCGCGAATTTGTCGGTGATGTTCTTGTAGAATTCGTCGTCCTCATCCTTGCGATCCACCGCGACGTTGGTCGGGATGGAGACGACGTTCATGCGGTAGATGTCAAAGAATTCGGGCGCTTCGGTCAGCGCCGTTCCGGTCATCCCCGATAGCTTGGGGTACATGCGGAAATAGTTCTGGAATGTGATCGAGGCGAGCGTCTGATTCTCGGGCTCGATATCGACGCCCTCTTTGGCCTCGACCGCCTGGTGGAGCCCGTCGGACCAGCGCCGCCCGTCCATCATTCGGCCGGTGAATTCGTCGATGATGATGACCTTGCCGTCCTTGACAATATAATCGATGTCCTTCTTGAACATCTTGTTGGCCTTGAGCGCCTGATTGAGGTGATGCACGACCTGGGTATTGCTGATGTCGTAGAGGTTCTGACCCTCGATCAGCCCCGCGGCCTCGAGCATCCGCTCGGCCTTTTCGGTGCCGTCCTCGGTGAGCACGATGCTCTTCTGCTTCTCGTCGAGGTCATAATCCTCCGTGACGAACTGCTTCACGATCGCATCGACGCTCATGTACAGTTCGGACTTGTCGTCGGTCGGCCCGGAGATGATCAGCGGCGTGCGCGCTTCGTCGATCAGGATGGAATCGACTTCATCGATGATTGCGTGGGCGAAGGGACGCTGGACCATCTGTTCACGCGAATATTTCATATTGTCGCGCAAATAGTCGAAGCCCAGCTCGTTGTTCGTCGCGTAGGTAATGTCGCTCTGGTAAGCAGCGCGGCGCTGCTCGTCGCTGAGGTTGGGAACGATCACACCGACGGTCAGCCCGAGGAAGTTATAGACCTGCCCCATCCACTCGCTGTCGCGCGTGGCGAGATAGTCGTTGACGGTGACCACATGCACGCCCTTGCCGGGCAAAGCGTTCAAATAGGTCGCAAGGGTCGCGACAAGCGTCTTGCCCTCACCGGTGCGCATTTCGGCGATTTCGCCGCGGTGGAGCGCAATGCCGCCAATCATCTGGACGTCGAAGTGACGTTGCCCAAGCGTGCGCTTGGCGGCCTCGCGGACCGTTGCGAACGCTTCCGGAAGAAGGTCGTCGAGCTTGGCACCATCAGCGAGGCGGCGCCGGAAAATGTCCGTCTGGCCACGCAGTTCGTCGTCGGTCATTGCCGAGATGGTCGGCTCGAAGCCGGCAATCGTATCGACGATCTTACTCATCGAACGGACGTAGCGGTCGTTGGACGAACCGAAGATGCTTTTGGCCAGAGCGGCGAGCATGAATGTCAAATCCTTAAAATGCAGCGATCGGGCAGCCGAACAGGGGCCCGTCAAGACGTGCGCAGTCGCGCCGCGATGTAAGCAGCGCCTCGCGCAACGTCAATCAAAACGCCGGAGCCGCCGGCAAGTGATTTGCAGCCTTATAACTGCTCTTCGAGCCACTGCTGGATATTGGAACGCGGTGCCGCGCCAACTTTCTGGGCGACCGGCTGGCCACCCTTGAACAATAGCATCGTCGGGATGCCGCGAACGCCATATTTGCCCGGCGTATCGGGATTTTCATCAATGTTGAGCTTGACGATACTCACCTTCTCACCGAGCGCGCCGGCTATTTCCTCTAGCGCCGGGGCGATCATCTTGCATGGCCCGCACCATTCAGCCCAGAAATCGACCAACACCGGCTGATCGGCGTTAAGCACATCGGCCTCGAAGCTCTGGTCGGTAACGGTCTTGGTGTTGTGGCCCATTGGCTGCTCCTCAGGTTCGGCGTGAAGTTGATATGGTGACGAAGCGACGCATGCTCAAGACGGCACAGCGATCAACGTCGGTCCGTGGGTGTAGAGCAAGGCCGCTTCGACCCGTCGGCCGGGAAAAATCACCTCCAGCGCGGCGGCGTAGGACTGCATCTGCGCGACATGAGCTGACGGCACGTCGGTGACCGACGATGGCATCAGCCGCCCGGTCTTGAAGTCGATCACTCGCACGACCTCGGGGCCAATGCAAAGCCGGTCGACGGTTCCGGCAATTACCCGGCCGTCGGCAAGGGTTGCGGCGATTGGCGCTTCCGCAAGCGCCTCCGGGGCGAACAGATCAGCGAAACGCGGGTCCTCGATCACGCCAAGCGTAGCATCGACCATTTCATCGGCGCGGTCAGCCTCGCCGACGCCGGCGCGGGCAAGCCAGGCGAGCGCTGCCGGGCGCCGGGCGGCGGGCGGGACTGCCGGCAACCGTTCGAACAGGCTGTGGAGCATCGTCCCGCGTTCGGCGGCTGCGCGCAGTTCGGGTGAGGGTGGCGGCGCGTCGTCTCGGTCGGGTCCGCTTGCCGATGGGCTGAGCGGGCGCGGCGGTCTTTCTTCGATCGGCGCCTGACGCCGTGCCCAATCGGGCAACGCCACGGGATCGAGCGGACGTCGTCCCGCGCGATGGTGCAGTGCGCGTGCACTACCGTCGCCGCGCCAGCTCAGCCCCTCCCCCCACGGGCCGGCGACGGCCGTTCCGCCAAGACGGGCAAGTGCGGTCGCGGTGCGCGAATGCCAGCTGTCGGCGACAACTTTACCGCGCGACGGGCTCACCCCGGTAATGATCAGCCGCTCGGCAGCCCTGGTCAACGCAACATAAAGCAAGCGCCAATGCTCCTCGCGATCGGACTCGCCCTGCGCCTCGATCAGCTCCTTATAGGGCGTGACGAGTTCCTCGGCGCGCGGGCGGAGCAATGGCACCGCGCGGCTCGGATTGCCGAGCGGGAGATTGAGTGAAGCCGGGCGGCGGCCGACGCGGGCCGGGTCATGCGTAGCGTCGGCCAGGATCACCAGTGGTGCCTCCAGCCCCTTTGCGCCGTGGACGGTCATCACCCGCACTGCATTGCCGGCGCTCGACGGGTCGCGCTTGACCTCGACGTCACCGCGCGAAAACCACGCCAGGAAGCGGTCGAGCGATGCGCCTTCCTGCGCTTCGAACTCAAGCGCGCTTGCGACCAGTTCCTCGATCGGATCGCGTGCCGCCTCCCCTAGCCGTTCGAGGAGCTTTCGGCGGGCATCGGCGGGACCGGACAGCAGGTTTTCGAGAAACCGCGCGGGCGTGACGAAATCGGCCGAGGCAAGCAGGGTCGAGAGCAAGGCGAAGGATAGCGCGAACCGAGCTTCGCCGCGTCGTGCCTGAAGCGCCGTCCAGAGCGATCCGCGGCGGTCGTACGCCAGGTCACGCAGCCCCTCCTGATCGAGGCCAATGATCGGCGAGACGAGCAGGCCGGCAAGGGTCAAGTCATCATGCGGCTGGACCGCAAAACCGATCGCCGCGAGCAAATCCTTGACTGCAAGCGGTTTCGACAGATGGAGCCGGTCGATGCCCGCAACCGGCACATCATGGGCATAGAGGCGGGCAACGAGCAGGCTTGCGAGCTCCGAGCGACTGCGCACCAAAATGAGAATGTCGCCTGCGCACAGGGGACGCTTGGTCACAGCAAGCGGGGCACCCTCGTCGAGCCACGACTTAATTTGACGAGCAAGCGCGTCGGCGTAGAGACGGACCGGTTCGGCGACCCAGCCCTCCTCGCCTTCCTCGACGTCTTCGTCGGCTTCGACGGGTACGAAAGGAGGCCACCACAACACTTCGCCGGGCCGGTCGGCGTGGGCTGCGCCATGCGGGTTCGGACGGCGCGAAAGGCCCATTGCGTCATGCCCGACTTCATCGATCAAGCCGTCCACGAGTTGCAGGATCGGGGGCGAGGAACGGAAGCTGGCGTCGATCGACAGATCGCGAAACTCGCGTGCCCAACTGTCGCCGTCCTGCGCTGCCTCGCCCGCCGCTGCAGCGCGGTCGGCGACCGTCTGACGGAACGCGTCGAACTGCTTGGGATCCGTGCCCTGAAAGCCGAAGATGGCCTGCTTGTAATCACCGACCATGAACAGGGTCCGCCAGCGCAGATCGGTCTCGCTTTGGCCCGAAAAATATTCCGAGGCGAGCGCATCGACGATCGCCCATTGGTCGGCATTGGTGTCCTGCGCTTCATCGACGAGGATATGGTCGGTGCGCTGGTCAAGCTTGAAGCGGACCCACTCGCCCATCCCGTCGATCCCCAACAGTTTGCGGGTCCAGCGGATGAGATCGTCGAAATCGGCGACCCCCGCAGCGCGCTTGGCGAGGCGATAGGCACGCGCAAAGGCCTGCCCGGCGCGAAGCCCCGCCGCTTGAGTCGAGGCGAAGTCGGCTGCGCAACGCAGGCGGCGAAGCCTGGTTAGCCAATCGGCAAATTCGCTCAGCAATTCGGTATACGCAGGGTGGAGGCTGGTTTGCTTTGTCGACGCGACGCATGGCTCGCCTTTGCCAGTGACGAGATATTTGCCGACCGAATCCAGCAAGCCGATCCGTTCGACCGGACTGGCTTTCACGAACTGCGAAAGGTTGGCTGTGATGGTTCGGCCTTTGACGCCGTCCCACTGGCGATTGACCTCGATCAATTTTTCGATCGTCGGCAAGTCAATCTCGTCATCAGCCAGGCGCGCGGCGATGGCATCAATGCCATTGGAATGGGTGATTCCGATCGCCGCGAGCAAAGCAGCTTCAAATCCCGCCGGGTCGCCAAGCGCTTCGATCATTTCCTC
>JALYRC010000088.1 GCA_030855555.1 Pseudomonadota bacterium | reverse complement strand
CGCGCAGCGGTCGCCGCAGGGGCTTATGCGGCGGGGTGGTTGGCCTATGAAGCGGGCCATGCTTTCGATCCGGCTTTGGCGGCAAGCTTTCGCTGCGGCGACGGACCATTGCTGTCGTTCGGACTTTATGATGCGTTCGAGACGCCCGATCTTGGCGACCTGCTTCCATCGCCGGATGGAGCCTTCGCCGCTACTCCGCGACCGCGGATCGATCGCGCGATTTATGAAGCGGCGGCCGGGCAAGTGCGCGAGCATCTGTTCGCGGGCGACTATTATCAGTGCAATTTGACCTTTCGCTGCGACGTGCCTGTGGCAGGTGATCCGCTCGCGCTTTACGCGCGGCTTCGGCGTCCGTCGGGGGCCGGGTGGGGCGGCGTGATCGTCGATGGCGAGCGAACAATCCTTTCGCTCTCGCCCGAGCAATTCTTCACCATCCGCGGCGGGGTGATCGAGGCAAAGCCGATGAAGGGCACTGCCCCGCGCCACGCAGATTTCACGGCGGATGCAGCCGAAGCCCGCGCGCTTGCCGCAGACCCCAAGCAGCGCGCCGAGAATCTGATGATCGTGGATTTGATGCGCAACGACCTCGCGCGCGTCGCCGAAACAGGCAGCGTGGAGGTGCCGGAATTGTTCGCGGTCGAGAGCTTCCCGACACTTCACCAGATGGTCAGCCGCATTACCGCCCGCCTTCGCATAGGGGTCGATGCCGTCGACGTGCTCAAGACGATCTTTCCATGCGGGTCGGTGACCGGAGCGCCCAAGATTGCCGCGATCGAGGCGCTGCGCCGGCTCGAGCCCGAACCGCGCGGCGCCTACACCGGATCGATGGGATGGATCGATCCGTCCACTGTAACGGGGCCTGGCGACGCCGACTTCAATGTCCTTATCCGCACGATCGAATGGCAGCACGGCGAGAATCGCGCGCGCCTTGGGCTCGGATCGGGGCTTGTCGTGGATAGCAAGCCAAGCGATGAATGGGGCGAGTGCATGCTCAAGGGAGCTTTCGTGATTCGTGAACGCCAGAATTTCGACCTCATCGAGACAATGCGGTTCGACCCGCACGACGGGATTTCGGAGCTTGAACGGCATCTCGACCGGCTTGATGCATCGGCTGAGGAACTTGGATTTCAGTTCGGGCGCCATGCCGCGCGCAACGAGCTTCAGGCAGCGACATTCGGGCGCAAGGAACCCGCCATGGTGCGCCTGTTGCTCTCGCCGACCGGAACGATGGCCATCCAGGTCAAGCATTACGAAGAACCATGCGAGAATCCTGTGGGGGTCGCCTTGCGTCCGCTCCCGGTCGAATCAAGCGACTTTCGCCTGCGTCACAAGACGACAGACCGCCGCTTCTACGATCGTGCCCGCCAGGAAGATGGCGCTTATGAGACGATCTTCGTTGATCCCGACGGACGGCTCACCGAAGGCAGCCGCACCAGCATCTTCGTCGAACGTGACGGACGCCTGCTGACCCCGCCCGCCAGCCGCGGCCTGATACCCGGTATCCTGCGCGCCAAGCTGATCGACGAGGGCCGCGCGGAAGAAGGCGACTTGACTCCCGCCGACCTCGCGGAAGGATTCTTCGTCGGCAATATCGTGCGCGGCCTCATTCCGGCACGCCTGGTTTAAGGAAACTAAGCCGCGATCGGAAAGCGCAAGAGGCGGTCGGTGACCGGGACCAGCGCCGATGCGCCGGGGCCGACTTTCTTCACAATCTCGGGATGATGCGCGTCTAGGCCGCCGGTCAGCGCGCCATAAGCCGGCAGGATAAGCTTGCTGTCGGTCGCGACGTAGCAGCGCCGCGACACGTTGCGGCCCTTCATCTTGAGCCGCAGCTTGGGATGATAGTGACCCGAAATCTCCGGCGTCGGATCGCCTTGCACGGCTTCGTGGCGAAGCACGACCCCCCCGACATGGACCTCCTCGACAAGCCGCCCCCCGCAATGATCGACGAAGCCGGTGTCATGGTTGCCGACAATCCACACCCAATCGATGCGCGAAGTCATTTCGGTCAGCAGGTTCCGCGCGGCCGCCGGAAGCCGGTCGCAGCCAAAACGGTCGTGGAAAGAATCGCCAAGGCAATAGAGGCGGCTGATGCCGCTACGTTCGACATCCCGCGCGAGCGCAACCAGCGTCGCGTGGCTGTCGTAGGGTGGCAGGAATTGTCCAAGGCGCGCGAACCAGCTGGCCTTTTCGAGGTGAAGATCGGCGACCAGCAACGCGCCTTCGGCTGGCCAATGAAGCGCGCCATCAGGGCTGGCGAGGAAATCGTGACCGGCGAACGAAAAGGGAACCATGAGGTCCGCCTTAGACCGCAAAGCGCCCTTATTCCAAGTAGTTCATGACATGATCGCGCAATGCGCGCGCATCGTGGAGCGCGTTGTGGGGAACCGCGCTGTTCGCAGCGGTCGAAAAATTGTCCATCGGCTCAAAGCGCAAGGTCAGCGGCGGCACGGTCACCATTTGCCCGGGTCCCGTAAGCAGCAGCATTGCCAGCTGCGCAATGTCCTCGGGCCAGTCGGCAATGATCTCGGGCGCTTCATCATGAGCCAGCCAGGCGGCGAGGGCTTCGGCTGCAGCGCGGCGCGGCAAGCGTGGCGATCGAAGTGCCTCAGGGACCATATCGAGGTACGGTACGACATGGCGCTCGACCCATGGATCGGTCGGCCCGTCATAAGCGATGGTGACGTAAAATTCCTCGCCGCCGTCCGCCGGTATCAGCGCCACGCTTAGCAGCGCACCGCCAAAGCCGTTAAACTCGGTGTCGAGGAAATAGCGCATCGGGCGCGATTATCGGCCCGCGGCTGGCGGGCAGGGCTGGCGACGGTCGGCATAAGGCTTGCAGCGCTTGCGCTCCTCGCGCGCCCTTTGCTCATCGGCCTTGCGCAATTCGCGCCCGCGCTTTTCATCGGCCTCGGACTGGCTCGTCGTCGCCGCATCGACTCCGGCCGACACGACCTTGACCGGGAGGGTGGCAATGTCGACCGCCGTGCTGGCGAGGGAACTGACGACGCAGCCCGACAAGGCGAACGGCAGGACGAGGATGAAAAGGCTTCGCATCCCAGCGGCTTGCCATAGGCCGGGCGCCGCGTCGAGCGACGATCAGTCGAGCCGCATCGCTTCAGCGGCGAGCGCCTCGGCCTCGATCAGAAGCGCATCATCGGCCGTCCCCGCCGGTGCCGCCTCGCGCCCGACGATCACCATGAGAGGCACGGCCATCGGCGTAATCCGCTCCGCCGTGACGTGAACCATGGTTGCCGCCGCGCGATCGACCAGCCGGATCAACCGCCCGAGTTCGGTCAGTCGCGTTCGCGCATCGCTCCACGCCGCGCGCAACAGCAGGTGCTGGGGCTCATACTTGCGCAAGACGTCATAGATAAGGTCGGTCGAGAAGCTCACCTGGCGCCCTGACTTGCGCTTGCCGGGGTGATGGCGCTCGACCAGCCCGCCAATCACCGCCACCTCGCGGAAAGCCGATTTCAGAAGGTAGGATTGCTCGACCCAGTCCGTGAATTCACGCTCCAATATGTCGGGCGAGAACAGCCCCTTCGGATCGGTGATCGGCTCCAGCCCATAGACGGCAAGCCCATAGTCGTTGGCCACGAAACCGAGCGGCTTGAGCCCGGCACTTTCCATCCGCTTGGTGATCAGCATGCCAAGCGACTGGTGGGCGTTCCACCCTTCGAAACTGTACGCAACCAGATAATGGCGCCCGTGATGTTCGAAGGTCTCGACCAATAGCTCGTCGGGCTTGGGCAAGGTCGAGCGCCGCTCCTGCACTTCGAGCCACTGGCGGACATCGTCGGGGAAGCGGCCCCAACCATCCCGGTCACATAGCATGTGCCTAACGCGCTCGGCGAGATGGGTCGACATCGACATGCGCTGACCGCCATAGGTCACGATCCGCGCGGACTTCGACGATGCGTGGACGATGATGTCGCCGTCCTTGATCCGCTCGACCTCGAGGCTGAGGCCCGAGAAATAGAAATGATCGCCCGGCGACAGCGTCGAAGCGAAGCCCTCTTCGACCGTTCCAAGCTTACGGCCGTTCTTGAAGCGGACGCTGAGCAGCGGCGCCTCGACGATGATCCCGGCGTTCATCCGGTGCTGGGCGGAAACCGCTGGGCGGCTAATCCGCCAATTGCCGGGCGCATCCTCCACCAGCCTTTTATATTTGTCGTAGGCGCGCAGCGAATAGCCGCCGGTGGCAATGAAATCGAGCACTTCGCGAAAGGCGGTGTCGGTCAGCCCGGCATAAGGCGCGGCGGAGCGTATCTCCTCAAGCAGCGCCGCTTCCACAAACGGGCCTGCGCAGGCGACGGCAAGGATATGCTGGGCAAGCACGTCGAGCGTCCCCGGCCGGAAATTCTCCGGATCTAGCTCGCCGGCATCGATCGCGTCGAGCGCGGCGCGCGCCTCCAGATATTCGAAGCGATTGCCCGGGACGATCACGCCGCGTGAGGATTCGTCGAGCCGATGGTTGGCGCGACCAACCCGCTGGAGCATGCGCGACGAGCCCTTCGGCGCGCCCATTTGGCACACAAGATCGATGTTACCCCAATCGACCCCAAGGTCGAGGCTCGAGGTGGCAACAAGCGCACGCAGGCGACCATCGGCCATCGCGCCTTCTACCTTCCGCCGCGCTTCCAGCGCGAGGCTGCCATGGTGGATCCCGATTGCATGATTCTTGTCGTTGACCGCCCACAAATCCTGGAAAATCAGTTCCGCCAGGCTGCGCGTATTGCAGAATATCAGGGTCGTCTGGTGGGCCTCGATCAGCTCCATAACGTCTTTTACTGCATGGCGCCCGCTATGGCCCGACCAGGGAATGCGGCCCTCCGGTATGAGAATGCTGAGCTCCGGCTCGGCGCCGGGATCGCCGACTACCAGCCGCACAGCGTCAATGTCGGCGTCGGGCGCAAGCCAGCTGCGATAAGCGTCGGGATCGCCGACGGTCGCCGACAGGCCAACGCGCCGCATGGCCGGGGCAATCCCTTGGAGCCGCGAAAGCGACAGGCTGAGAAGGTCGCCACGCTTGTCCTTCGCAAAGGCGTGAATCTCGTCGATGACGACGGTCTTCAATCCTTCGAGCAGCAAGCCGCTGTCGGGATAACTCAGCAAGAGGCTGAGGGACTCCGGCGTAGTAAGGAGGATTTGCGGCGGGCGGATTCTCTGCCGCGCCTTGCGGTCCGACGGCGTGTCGCCGCTTCGGGTCTCGACCCGGATCGGGAGACCCATATCCTCGATCGGGGCCATCAGATTGCGCTGGACGTCAACGCCCAGCGCTTTCAGCGGGGAGACGTACAGCGTGTGAAGCCCCTCGGCGGGGTTGTTGGTCAGATCGACGATCGTCGGCAGGAAGCCGGCAAGCGTCTTGCCCGCGCCCGTCGCCGCGACCAGCAAGGCGTGCGCACCGTCGTTGGCGGCGTCGAGCATGTCGAGCTGGTGCCGCCGCGGCGCCCAGGAGCGCGCGGCGAACCAGTCCGCGACAATATCAGGAAGCTCAGCGCTCAGATTTCGTCATTCTTCGCCGCGCGATCGTCGGCCTGATAATTGGCCCGCGTGGCGGCGTCGGTCACATCCTTGCTGACGGGCGCGGATCGGTTGCGCAATATTACCCAGATGAACAATGCGAGTAGGACGATCGGCCCGATGATCGTGGCCAGACCCCATAAACCCTCTAGTTCCATGAAAATCCTTTCAGTGATGCCGCGGGAACCCGGCGGCGTTTCAGTGGCTATAATGCGATATGGCGCGCCTCGGTAACTGGATCGAGCCTTTTCCCGAAGGCATATATGTCAAACCCGCCGACGCGTGGGTCGATCCCTCGGAGCCAAAAGAGCGCGCTTTAGTAACCCACGGCCACGCCGATCATGCGCGTGGCGGCCACGGCGCGGTGTGGGCAACGCCCGAGACGCTCGCCATCATGGATGTGCGCTACGGGCAGCAGTGCGCCAATCCGGTGGCTTATGGGGAAACGGTGCGCTTGGGCGAGGTCGAGGTTAGCTTCGTTCCTGCGGGCCATGTCCTGGGCTCGGCGCAGATCGTGCTCGATTATCGCGGCGAACGCGTGGTTGTGTCAGGGGACTACAAGCGCCGGCCCGACCCGACCTGCGCGCCGTTCGTGGTCGTGCCGTGCGATATCTTCATTACCGAAGCGACGTTCGGGCTGCCGGTCTTCCGCCATCCCGATACCGGCGCCGAAATCGACCGTCTGCTCAACCGTCTTCGGCACGAGGAAGGGAGGTGCGTGCTGGTCGGCGCCTATGCGCTTGGCAAGGCTCAACGCGTCATCGCTGAGCTTCGCCTTCGCGGGCATCACGATCCAATATATTATCATGGTGCAATGGAGCGCTTGTGCAATCTGTACGAAACGCTCGGCGTTCCGCTTGGCGAATTGCGGCCCGTGGCGGGGGCAAAGAAAGAAGAATTGGTCGGGCGCGTCATCATCTGTCCGCCGTCGGCGCTTAACGACCGCTGGTCGCGCCGGCTGCCCGACCCGGTGACGGCGATGGCGTCAGGCTGGATGCGGGTCCGGCAGCGCGCGCGACAGAAGAATGTTGAATTGCCGCTGGTCATTTCGGACCATGGCGACTGGGACGAACTTACCCGAACCATCACCGAAGTCGCGCCCAAGGAGGTGTGGATCACCCACGGCCGCGAAGAAGCGCTGATGCACTGGTGCATGCTCCACCAGGTCAAATCGCGCGAACTTCACCTCGTCGGCCGTGAGGACGACGAGGAAGAATAAGCGCGTTCAGCAGGAATCGGCACTCGGACTGATCGCCATGACCATATCGCCCTCTTCCAGGCAGGCGACTTGCGGCCGCCAGAAACCGAAGGGCTTGCCATCCCTTATGATCCTTACGCCGAGGCCGTCGGAAATATCCTTGAGCGAAGTTCCAATCTCTTCTGGACGCACCTCACGTTCGATCAACCGGACCTTGCCATGCCGCGAGGCGAGATCGGCGAGATAGTCGGAGATATGCTGGCCCCCGTGGGTGGTGGCGAGCAGCAACCCCGCGAAATCGAGCGGGTTGACGACCACGTCCGCACCGGCGCGCTTGGCGGGAACCTCATTATCCTGGGCGTTCACAGCGACACTGATCCGCAGTTCGGGTGCGAGGTGACGTGCCGTGAGACAAATCAGCACCGAAGTATCGTCTCGTCCAGCCGAAATGATAAGCAGTTTGGCGCGTTCGATCTGCACCGCCTTGAGCGTCTCGTCGCGGGTCGCGTCTCCGCTAAGCACCGCGCAGCCGAGCGCCTTTGCCATTTCGAGCCGCTCTTCGGTCTCGTCGATGACGACGATGTTGTACGCCTCGGTGCCAAGCTCGATCAGTTCCTGGACGGCCCGGCTGTTCTTGGTTCCGTAGCCCGCCACCACGATGTGATCGCACAGGTTGCGCTGGATTCTTTTCATGACGAATTTTTCCCATGATCGCCGGGCAACGAAGGCATAGGCCGAGCCGGCGAGGATGAACAGAAAGGCAATCCTGATTGGCGACACGATCAGCGCGTCAAACAGGCGAGTCCGGTCGGTTACCGGGACAATGTCACCGTAACCGGTGGTGGTCGCACTAATCATCGTGAAATAGATGACGTCGATCAGGCCGACATTGCCGTCATGCGTATCCTTCAGCCCATCGCGCTCGAGCCAGTGGATCAGGATCAATAGTCCAAGAAGGCCCGCCATGAGTGCGACGCGCCATCCAAGGCCAAGCCAGCCGGTGAGGCGCGGCTTGCGGCGAAGAATAAGAAATGCCTCGGCGCCCCTCTTCGATTGCATAGCTTATTCTTCCAATGCCCGAGTTCTTAATGCGCTGTTTCGAGAGCTTCAATGCCGCTTGCCTCTAACTGGCGATTGATCGTCGCCATCAGGCGGTCGAGCCCCGCTTGATCGGTGGATTCCGCGCGCGCGACCAGAACATCCTGAGTGTTGGAAGCGCGGAGCAGCCACCAGCCGTCGGCCGTATTGACCCGCACGCCATCTGTCTTGTTGACTTGTGCACCCTCCGCGGCAAGCCGCTCGGCGACTTCAGTGACGATCGCGAACTTGCGACTTTCATCAACCTGGAAGCGAAGCTCCGGCGTTGCTATCGAGATCGGCATTGCGCTCTTCAGCTCGGTCAGCGACTGGCCGCTCGACGATACTGCGCGGATCAGCCGCACCGCGGCGTAAAGCGCGTCGTCGAAACCGTACCACTCATGCTTGAAGAAGATGTGACCGCTCATTTCGCCGGCCAGTGGCGCACCTGTTTCCTTCATCTTCGACTTGATAAGGCTATGGCCGGTGTTCCACATCAATGGCGTGCCGCCCATTTCGGCAATGCGGTCGAACAGGGTCTGGCTCGCCTTGACGTCGGCAATGATCGTCGCGCCGGGGAGATCCTTCAACACGGGCGCGGCGAGGATGATGAGCAACTGGTCGCCCCAGATCACACGCCCCTCGCCATCGACCGCGCCGATGCGATCGGCGTCTCCATCGAACGCGATGCCGAAGTCGAGGCCCTTGTCGGCGACGAGTTTCTTGAGGTCCTCGAGATTGGCTTCGACCGTCGGATCGGGGTGGTGATTGGGGAATGTGCCGTCGACGTCAGCATAGATCAGATGGTGCTCGCCTGGCAGCAGCTTGACCAATTTCTCGAGCGCCGGTCCGCCAGCGCCATTGCCGGCGTCCCAGCCGATCCTGTAGGATTTGCCGTCGAACCCCTTGACCAGGGCAGCGACATAATCGTCGATTATGTCATACTCGCCGACCTCTCCCTTTCCCTCGCACCAATCGCCTTCGCGCGCTCGTCGGCCAAGGTCCTGGATCTCGGCGCCAAACACCGAGCGGCCGTTGAGCAGCATCTTGAAGCCGTTATAGTCGGACGGATTGTGGCTTCCCGTGACCTGGATGCCGCCTTCGACGTCAAGCGTCGAGACGGCGAAGTAGAGCATCGGCGAGGGCCCAAGCCCGATACGGACCACATCCAGCCCACCCGCGGTGAGGCCTTCGATCAGCGCGGTTTCAAACTCGAGCGAGTGAGTTCGGCCATCGCGACCGACCGCAATGCGCTTGGCGCCTTCGCTTCGAGCAAGCGCTGCAAAGCTGCGACCAAGCGCGGTGGCGTCGGCGGGATGGAGCGTCGATCCAACAACCCCGCGAACATCATATTCGCGAAGGATTGTCCGGTTGAATTCGTGCAAGGTCAGTTCCTCGATAGATGGGCCTTAGCCGGCGACGGCGGCCCGCGGTTGGTCGATGTCACCTTGGGCAGGGATAGCCAACCCAGCGATCATCTCCCGCAACTCCTGACGAGCGGCAATGTGTCCCAGCCCAACCTCACCAAGGTCGGCAAGGTCGAGCAAGGTCAGCCCTTTGGGGAAAAGCTCGCGATAGATGACGCGTTCGCCCAGTCCGGGAATTACCCGGAAGCCGACACGGCGCGACAATTCGCTGAGCGCTGCACCAACCCGCTTCAGATTGTGCGATTCAATGTGCTGGAGGCGGTTGCGTAGCACGACCCAGTCAACGCTCCTGCCCGTTGCCTTGGCGCGTTGGGTGCGGCTGTTCCAGATCAGCTCGGCATAAAAGCTGGGCTTGGTGACCTTGAAATTCTCCGGATGAACCTGGCCGATGAGGTCGAGATCGACGAAGCTGTCGTTCATCGGCGTGACGAGCGTATCCGCACGCAGGATCGCGGCCCGTGCCACGGGGTCGTCGCGCCCAGGCGTGTCAATCACGAGCACGTCGCATTGTTCGGACAGGCGGGCGATCGCCGTATCGAGACCGGTTTCGCTCTGGTCGTCGAGCACTTCGTAGGCGGCGTGCTTTAGCTGCTTGTCGAGGCGGCGCATCGTCGCGTCGCGATTTTCGAAGTAGCGGGTCATGGTCCGCTGACGCTGGTCGAGGTCGAGGGCGCCGACGCGGTGACCCGAGGCCGCAAGCGCGATTGCGGTGTGGACCGCAGTGGTCGACTTGCCAGTGCCGCCCTTTTCGTTGGCGAAGACGATGAAATGCGGCTGGCCCATGGCCTGAGGTGCCCCTTGTGTTGGTCGGGGCCGCGCGTAGAGAAGCGGCTCCTTGGGGCACTATGTATCGGAGGGGCGAATCCCTTGCAAATTGTTCGTCGGATGAATGCGCTGTCGGAAGCGATGGCCGAATGGCGTTCGGCCGGAGAGACGATCGCACTGGTGCCAACCATGGGGGCGCTTCACGCCGGACACATGGCCTTGCTTGCGGAGGCGAAGCGCCGCGCTGGCCGTGTCGTCGCGACGATTTTCGTGAACCCGCTCCAGTTCGGCGTTAATGAAGATCTCGCGGCCTATCCGCGGCGGGAGGCCGCCGACATCGCCATGCTTGAAGGGCACGGATGCGATCTGTTGTGGGTGCCGACGGCAGCTGAGCTATATCCGACCGGTTTCGCGACCACCGTCAGCGTCTCGGGGGTGAGTGAGCGCTGGGACGGCGCGGCGCGGCCGGGGCATTTCGACGGCGTAGCGACCGTGGTCGCCAAATTGTTCGCGGCGGTGCAACCCGCCCTCGCGATCTTTGGTGAAAAGGATTTCCAGCAACTGGCCGTGATCCGGCGAATGAATAGCGACCTCGGGCTGCGAGTGGATGTGGTCGGAATGAAGACAGTGCGCGATGCGGACGGCCTCGCTTTGTCGTCCCGCAACGCTTATTTGAGCGACGACGAGCGCCGCCAAGCCGTTGCCCTGCCGCATGCGCTTGAGGAGGCGCGGGAGGCAGTCGTTGCCGGGGCCCCGATTGCGCAGGTGCTTGCGGCTGCGAAAGCACGGTTGGCGCAAGCTGGCTTTGCGCCGATCGATTATGTTGCCTTGGTAGACGCGGGGACCCTTGAACCGCTCGAGAGCCCGACCGGCGACATGCGGCTGATCGCGGCGGCGCGGATTGGGACGACGCGGCTGATTGACAACATACAAGTCACTCAGGCCACGGAATAAAAAGATGAGGTGAGCGCGGCGTTAACCATTTGTTCGCGCTTTCGGTCCGAAACATGGGTCATAGAAACTCAGGGGACCAAAAATGGCGATCAGTCAGAAAAGCGCGGACTTCCTTCTTAACAGCCGCCTTGCCGATGCCGAGGCCGGCGACGTTGAAGCCTTGTTCGAACTGGGCGTAACCTATTCGACCGGACGCGGCGCGATCGAGGTCGACCTGATCGAAGCCCACAAATGGTTCAACCTTGCCGCTTTGTCGGGCGACACACGCAGCCAGGCTTGCCGGGCCGACATCAGCTTCGAAATGACGGCTCGCGAGATCGCCGAAGCCCAAAGACAGGCGCGCGCCTGGCTCGGGACAACGGCGATGCAGCGCCACGCGGCCTAGTCCCTAGCGCACCACCACCGTCACTGAGCGACGGTTCTGAGCCCAGGCATTTTCGTCAGAGCCAACCGCTGCCGGGCGTTCCTTACCCCAGCTGATGACAGTCAGCCGGGCAGCGGGGACGCCACTGGCGATCAGGAAATTCTTGGCGCTGTTGGCGCGGCGCTCCCCGAGCGCCAAATTATATTCGCGTGTGCCGCGTTCGTCGGCATGGCCTTCGATCGAACCCTTGACCGATGGATTGGCAAGCATCCAGCGCGCCTGGGCGGCCAGCGTGGCCCGCGAGGCTGAATCAATGTCGGACTTGTCGGTGCCGAAATAGATCGTGTCCGACCCCGCCTTGGCGACCATATCGGCTTGCATTCCGGGAAGCTCGACCAGATCGACAGCATCATCGACATTGGTCGCTACCCCTGCGCCACCCGGAATGGCCGTTGCGGGGCCGAGGTCGGCGGGCGGCGTCTTCTTGCCACATGCGCCAAGCGTAAGCGCGGTCGTGGCAAGGCCGACGAGGATGATCCTGTTCATGTCATTTACTCCTGTTAGACTGAGCTTAATTGTTGAGCGGCGACCAACTCGGGTCCGATCCTCCAAGCGGGGTGGGCAGGCGCCGCGCGGCGCCACCTTCGACGTTGACGGCGTAGAGCGTGGAGGCACCACTGCCCCGGGCGATGCGGTTGAACATGATGAACTGCCCGTTTGGGGCCCAGCTTGGCGCTTCGTCCTGCCATGCGTTGGTGAGCAGGCGGGTATTACCGCCTGAGGAAGTCATCGTGCCGATACGGAAGCCCCCGCCGCCGATGCGGGTGAATGCGATGAGGTCGCTGCGCGGGCTCCACACCGGCGAAGCGAAAGCACCACCGCCAAAGCTGATCCGGCGCTGGCCCGACCCATCCGCGTCCATCACATAAAGCTGTTGCGATCCCGAACGATCGCTTTCGAACACGATCCGGCGGCCGTCGGGGGAGAAGCTTGGCGAGGTATCTGCGCCGGGTGCAGCAGTAAGCCGACGCGGCGCGCCACCGTCCGCTCCGACCACGAAGATGTCGGTATTGCCGCCGCTGGCCATCGAGAAGACGATGCTTCGGCCATCGGGCGAAAAGCGCGGGGCAAAGGTGAAGGCGGTGCCGGAGACGAGCAGCCGCTCCGCGCCGGTGGCGACGTCCATGACATAGACGCGTGGACGTCGACCCTGATAGCTCATGTAGACGAGTTTATCGCCGCGCGGGCTGAAGCGCGGCGTGACAACGGTGGCCGTTCCGCTGGTCAGGTAGCGGTGGTTCGAACCGTCGGAATCCATGATCGCAATGCGTTTCTGGCGAGCATTCTTGGGGCCGGTTTCAGCGACGTAGACGATCCGCGTATCGAGAAAGGCCTGCTGCCCGGAAAGGCGAGAGTAGATCGTGTCGGCGCATTTGTGGGCCGCGCGGCGCCAGTCGGCGGCTGCAACGGCGAAACCCTGACGGGCAAGCTCGCGCCCGGCGGCGACGTCGTGAACGTAGCAGCCGACGGTAATGCGACCGTCACCGCGCGGCTCGACCGTGCCGGTGACGAGTTGCGCCGCGCCAGCGTTGCGCCACTGGCCATAAGCCGGGGCCTCTGCCTGGCCGAACGCATAACCGGGGACGCCGTTCGGTCCGAGTGGCGTGAACAGGCCGGTCGAGCGCAAGTCGGACGCAATGACTTCGGCGATCTGTCGGCCGAGTGTGGAGCCCGCGCCGCCGGTCACGGGCATTGCAGGAACGGCAATCGTGGTCAGTTCCTGGACCCCGCCACCGACGATATCGACTTCCACCGGTGGTGCTTCGGCCTCTTGGGCGATCGCTGGCGCGGCGAAGAAGGAGGCGGAGACGACGAGAAGGGCAAATTTCATGGTGTTCCTCACGGCAAGCGGTAGGTCATGTTGATGTTCGACCAGCCGCCTTGAGCGGTCTGGTAAAGCTCTGCGGGAAGGCGGAGCGGGGCACACTCGCGGTAGCTGGCGATGGCCTGATCCTTCACCAATTCCTCATATTGCTGATTGTCCTCATCGACGCCGCTGGTGCGCACGACGGTCGGGGCGCCCTTCAGCCGGCCGGCAAGCGTGAGGCGGATATTGAGCACTACCCGGATTCGGTTTGCGCCCTCACCGAGCGCACGCTGTCGAAGGGCACAGGGCCGGATCTGTGCAGCGATTGCTGAGCTGATGTCGGCCTTGGCGGCGGCATTGAAGGTTGCCGCAGCGGGACGAGATGGGCTTCGCGAGGGGGACGGGGCGTCGGCGGCGATGCCCTTGAGGAAGTCGTCTCCGATTCGTGATGCCCGGGGGGCTGGGCGGGGA
>JALYRC010000086.1 GCA_030855555.1 Pseudomonadota bacterium | reverse complement strand
CGGACTCTGACTCCGTTAATCGAGGTTCGAATCCTCGTCGGGCATCCAGCCATTGCTCTCCTCGCGCGCGACTGCGCAGGAATAAATCCTGCGCCTGCGGAACCCGTCGAGCGACAGGACGCTTCCTTGCTGGAGCCTTTAAGCACGATACGTGACCACTGACCCGGAGAGCCTGTCGAGCGTCAATTGCGTCAAAGCCACATTGAATTTCGACTAGTTGCCGAATCCCTGCCACAAATGCTGTGGTCGGCACTGCCGGACGGTTTTCACGATTATCTCAATCGCCAGTGGTACGAATTTACCGGATTGGCGGATGAATCGACGAATGGCGACGGTTGGATCGCGTCGTTTCACACGACG
This sequence comes from Pseudomonadota bacterium, assembly GCA_030855555.1. GTDB lineage: Bacteria > Pseudomonadota > Alphaproteobacteria > Sphingomonadales > Sphingomonadaceae > Sphingomicrobium. Next base: position 74,243 of record JALYRC010000086.1, on the reverse strand, counting down.
ACCAGGCCGCCGTGCGAGACAAGTGGGCGCACTGTCTTTCCAACGGCGATCAATTTGAAATGGAGTATCGATTGCACCGTCACGACGTCCAGTATCGCTGGGTGATCGGGCGCGCGAGCCCCATCCGCGCGCAGGACGGCCGCATCGTGAGGTGAATTGGAACGTGCACCAACATCGATAAGGCCAAGCGCCAGGCTGAAAATGACGAAATCACCGCCGCAGACTATCGGCTTTGGCACGAGGCTGGTCGAAATCAGCGTCGTCAAGCAGCTTGGCGGTACGATCGATCGCCAATGGAATGAGTCAGGGCTTGCGGTGCGCCTTACACTTCAGTCCAAACGACTGCTTCGCTGAACGAGCTTAGGTGAATAATTTAAGCATCGACGGAGGAGCGAACTTGCAGTCACCGATGCGAACCCCAAGCGCATAATCTACCGCGGCTCGCACGGTCTTCTCATCGGTCGGCTTTTCAAGCACTCCGATTATCCCGGCAACGCCCGAACCGAGTTGGCGCGGATTGGCAGTAATGAACAATACGGTCACGCCGCGCGCGGTCAGCCTTTTTCCGATTTCGGGACCCGTTAGTCCGTCGCGCAAATTCAGATCGACCAGTGCAAGGTCGATTGGAAGAGCGGAATATTGTTCGGCGTCGGACAGGTCGGCGGCGATTCCGACCGGCGCGTGGCCCAGGTCCTCGAGATCGGCCTCGAGTTCCATTGCGACCAACATCTCATCTTCGACTATTAGAATCTTGGCCGGCATGCATAAAAATGCTTCCTCTGTGACGTCCGTCCCGCGATCATGTCGCTGGGTCAAATCAACAAAGGAACTGGCGGCCAGTTCGCCCGACAGCAGCAAAATGGCTAATTCACCTGAGTACCCGCGATCCAGTGGCCGATCCGTGTCTTGATCGATCGCTTCGACGGAGTGAAACCGGGAAGGTCGTCGGCATCATCCAACTCGGCGTCGGCGGGTTGGTCGTAAAGCATCAGATTGACCGGCATCTTTTGACGCAATGCCTCCCGGCCGCGCATCATGTCCTCGGCCGCGGCAAGGCTGCGGTGAACGTCCTCGGCGGTGAACGGCTTCATCAGGCAGCCAAGCGCAAGATCAGGCATTGGAAAGTTCGGTGCACGGCCACTGATGAAGAAACAGGGGATGTCATAATCCTGCATCCGCACCGCAACCGAAAAGCCGGTAGTTCCGTGTGCGAGATGCAGGTCGACGAGGGCAAGCTCGGGCCGGTGCGCCTCTGCCGCAGCGATAGCGCCGTCGAAGTCTTCGGCGGTCGCCACAACGCGATAGCGTGGGTTATCCTCGACCAGATATTTCAGGGTCGTCGCCAGCTGGCGATCATCCTCAACGATCAATATCTTGAGCATCACGTCTCCCCCAGCGAAAGACTTCTCCGGGAGTTTCTTTCTGCGCGACGCGCACCAATGTGCGAATCCCTCACCCGTCCGTTAACGACAGTCGGATGAGTAACTGCGACAAAAAGAGGATCGATGCTCAATCTGCCCGCCGAGGCGGCGATGCCCCGCTTATGCGCGGTAGAAGATATGCGCGCCAATCTTGTCGACGCGAGCAAGCCGCCGTCCCCAGCTGGGGGCAACATAATCGGCGTGATACCACAGCACGTCCGTCGGAATGACTTGCGCCATTTTTCCGGCCGCAATGCGAGCGATGGCTTGGGCCTTGCGCCACGCCGAGCAGCCGGCGTCGATGCGCGGGAACTGCCCTGAGCGGACGAAGCTGAATTGCGCCTTCTGCTTGACCACGGCGCAAAGTGTGGTGGGATAGCGGCCGGAGCCGGCACGGTTAAGCACGACCTGGGCAACCGCAAGTTGACCCTCGAGGGACTCGCCCTTGCTTTCGAAATAGACGGCAGTGGCGAGGCAGGTCGCTTCGGAATCTAGCGCGGGGCCTGTCGCATGGGTTGCGACCAGTGCCGACAGCGGCTGGCCTGCGATGGGCGCGGCAGCGACTGGCGCGGGTCGGAGCGGTAGAGTGAAAATATTGCCGCGTGGGAGCGGCTGAACCGAAGCCGACATCAATGTCGGCAGCTTGAAGGAGATTGCCGGAACGGTCGGGAGGGACGGACTTACCGCAGGCAAAGTCGCCGAAACCTGCTGTGCAAGCGCAGCGGAGCTGTCGCCAAGTCCAATCCAAAGGACAACACCCAAGGCCGACGAAACGCCGGCACGCAAAAACTTGTTCAAATCAAACTCAAATAGTGCGGCCGGCGGTCTGTCACGGTGAACGCTTCGTCGAAACCCACCCGTGGTAACTGCACGTCCGTCTTGCCCTGGGGTCCGGCCTCCCCCTCATGGGGCGCTCTGGATCCGCTCGCTCATCGAATTGCTGCACCGCACCTAACGCAAAACGCCCACCGCACAACCGATCAACGACGAGTCGAGCGCTTACTGCGATGGGCGTTGGGAACTTAATCAAATTAGAAAGTTAGGCGGTGACCTTTGCACGCGATGCGCGCTTGCGCTCATGCGGATCGAGATGGCGCTTGCGCAACCGAATCGACGATGGCGTAACTTCGACTAATTCATCATCGTCAATGTAAGCGATGGCTTGCTCAAGCGTCATCCGCTTCGGCGGCGTCAACCGGATGGCGTCATCCTTGCCCCCGCTGGCGCGGAAGTTGGTAAGCTGTTTGGCTTTCATCGGATTTACTTCGAGGTCGTCGGTCTTGGCATTTTCGCCAACGATCATGCCCTCGTAGAGCGCCTCCTGATGCGCGACGAACAAGATGCCGCGCTCCTCGAGCGGCCCTAGCGCGTAATTGTTCGCCTCCCCGGACCCGTTGGAGATCAGAACGCCGTTCTTGCGGCCTTCGATCTTGCCCTTGTGCGGGCCATATTTCTCATAAAGGCGGTTCATGATCCCGGTGCCGCGCGTGTCGCTCAGGAACTCGCCGTGATAGCCGATCAGTCCGCGCGACGGGGCGGAGAAGGTGATCCGCGTCTTGCCGCCGCCCGACGGGCGCATGTCGGTAAGCTCGGCCTTGCGGCTCGCCATCTTCTCGACGACCGTCCCCGAATATTCGTCATCGACGTCGATCACGACGGTCTCATAAGGTTCGGTCTTGTTACCGTCTTCGTCTTCGCGGAACAGCACGCGCGGGCGGCTAATGCCCAGCTCGAAGCCTTCGCGGCGCATCATTTCGATCAGCACGCCAAGCTGGAGCTCGCCGCGGCCGGCGACTTCGAAGCTGTCCTTGTCGGCGCTTTCCGTCACCTTGATCGCGACGTTCGATTCCGCTTCGCGGAACAGGCGGTCGCGGATCATCCGGCTCGTGACCTTCTTGCCCTCACGGCCGGCCATTGGCGAATCGTTGACCGCAAAGCGCATCGAGAGGGTCGGCGGATCGATCGGCTGCGCATGCAGCGGCTCGCTCACCGATGGATCGGCAATCGTGTCGGCGACGGTCGCGGTGGTGAGGCCAGCGATCGAGATGATGTCGCCCGCATTGGCAACGTCGACCGGCACGCGCTCGAGGCCGCGGAAGGCCATGATCTTCGACGCACGGCCAGTCTCGACGATCTTGCCGTCGGGGCTCAGCGCATGGATTGGCGCATTGGTCTTGATCGAGCCCGAAAAGACCAGGCCGGTCAGGATGCGGCCAAGGAAATTGTCGCGGTCGAGCAAGGTGACGAGGAATTTGAACGGTCCGTCGGGATCGGCCGAAGGCGCAGGCACGTGGCTGACGATGGTTTCGAACAAAGGCTTCAAATCACCTTCGCGGACATCGTTGGTCAGACCGGCATAGCCATTGCGGCCCGAAGCGTAGAGCACCGGGAAATCGAGCTGCTCGTCATTGGCTTCGAGCAGCACGAACAGGTCGAACACTTCGTCGAGCACTTCGAGCGCGCGTGCGTCGGGACGATCGATCTTGTTGACCACGACGATCGGCTTGAGCCCCAAAGCAAGCGCCTTGCCGGTCACGAACTTGGTCTGCGGCATCGGCCCTTCGGCAGCGTCGACCAGCAGGATCACGCCATCGACCATCGACAGGATCCGCTCGACCTCACCGCCAAAGTCGGCGTGACCAGGCGTATCGACGATGTTGATGTGCGTGGTTACGCCATCGGCGCCCGGCCATTCGACCGACGTGCATTTGGCAAGGATGGTGATACCGCGCTCTTTTTCCAGATCGTTCGAATCCATCGCCCGCTCTTCGACGCGCTGATTGTCGCGGAAGGTTCCGGACTGGCGGAAAAGCTGATCGACGAGCGTGGTTTTGCCGTGGTCGACGTGGGCGATGATCGCCACGTTGCGAGAAGTCATTCAATATGTCCCGGATTAGAGTAACCGCGCCCCTAGCCGAAATGACGCGGCGCAACAAGTGACGGCATGGGTTCGTTAGCGGGGCAGCCGTTCCAATATCTCGATGCCACGTTCAAGCGCGCGAAGCTCGCTGGTGCCAAGTTTGGCAAGGCGCGCGCTCAAGCCGCCTTCGACTGCTGCCGGCCTTGCCAGCGCCTCGCGCCCGCTGTCGGTCAAGCGAAGCGCGAGACGGCGGCGATTGTCCGGGTCGGGCTGGCGTTCGACCTGGCCCTCACGCACCAATGCATCGATGGCCCGGCTGATTGCCGGAGCGCCGCGCTTTACCGCAACGGCGACCTCGCCGAGCGTTGCCGGTTCGGCCTTGGCAACGGCGGCGAGCAGGTCGCGTTGCTGCCCCATTGCCTTGGCCGCGGCGGTGTCGCCGCCGAGCTGCTCGACCAAGCGCGCGAAGCGGGCGCCAAGCGTCGCGGCTGAACTATTTCCCCACATGATTGCAGGCTAGCAAATGTTAGTCACGATGCAAGCTTTGCGTCTCAGCGGGTGAACTTCTCGCCTTTTTCGGCTTTGTCGAGGAGCAATCCGGAGAAGCTGAAGTCGGCGCCCATCTGTGCTTGCTGATTGCGCAGGCCGTCGACGATCTTCTGCAGACCTTCGGCGTCGGCCCAGTGCATCGGGCCGCCGCGATAGACCGGCCAGCCATAGCCATAGATCCACACCACATCGATGTCGGAAGCGCGCTGCGCCATGCCTTCCTCGAGAATTTTCGCGCCCTCATTGACCATAGTGTACAGCGTCCGCTCGATGATTTCCTGGTCGGTTATGTCGCGTTTCTCGACGCCTTCGCGGGCGCGGAAATCCTCGATGATGCCTTGGACGACCGGCGACGGTGAAGGGCGGCGCTTTTCGTCATAATCGTAGAAACCGGCATTCTTCTTCTGGCCCCAGCGACCTTCGGCGGCGAGCGCGTCGCGGATATTCTCGATCCGGGTAACGTCGCGGTGCCAGCCGATGTCGACGCCCGCGAGATCGGCCATCTGGAACGGCCCCATCGGCATTCCGAACTCGATATGGACGCGGTCGATCTGTTCGGGCGTGGCGCCTTCGAGCAGCAATTTGGTCGCTTCGACCTGGCGCGGCATGAGCATGCGATTGCCGATGAAGCCGTGGCAGACGCCAGCGACGACCGCGACCTTCTTGATCTTCTTGGCGAGCGCCATCGCAGTGACGAGCACGTCGGGGGCGGTCTTGGCGCCGCGTACCACTTCGAGCAGTTTCATGATGTTGGCCGGCGAGAAGAAATGAAGCCCGACGACATCCTGCGGCCGCGACGTGCTCGCGGCAATTTCATCGACGTTGAGGTAGCTGGTGTTGGAGGCGAGGATTGCGCCAGGCTTGGCGATCTTGTCGAGCTTGGCGAAGATCTCCTTCTTGATCTCCATCGTTTCGAACACCGCTTCGATGATCAGGTCGCAATCGGCCAGCGCTTCGAAGTCGAGCGTCGGGTTCAACGCGCCCATCGCGGCCTCGACCTGCTCACCGGTCATCCGTCCCTTGGCGGCAGTCGCTTCATAATTCTTGCGCATCGTGCCGGTGCCGCGATCGAGCGCCTCTTGCGCCATCTCGACGATCGTCACCGGGATTCCCGCCGACAGGAAGTTCATCGAAATCCCGCCGCCCATCGTCCCGGCACCGATGACGCCGACGCGCTTGATGTCGCGGGGGCGGGTGTCTTCGGGGATGCCGTCGATCTTCGACGCCTTGCGCTCCGCAAAGAAGAAATATTGCTGAGCCCGCGCTTGCCCGCCGGTCATCAATTCCATGAACAACCTACGTTCGTCCATGACGCCTTCGGAATAGGGCTTGGCGACCGCGGCTTCGACCGCCTTGATGTTCGCTTCGGGCGCGTCGAAGCCGCGGAACTTGCGCGCATTGGCCTTGCGGAAATCGGCGAAGACCGAAGGATCGACATTGCTGACCTTGTCCTGCCGCTGCGACGATCTGATCAGCGGACGGATGTCCTTGACCTCTTCGGCATGGGCCACGGCATGCTTCTCAAGGTCGCCTTCGCATATGCGGTCGATCAGCCCGATGTCATGCGCTTCCCTGGCGCTGATCATTCCGCCGCCCGTGACCATCTCAAGCGCCTTCTGAACGCCCGCAACCCGTGGCAGGCGCTGGGTGCCACCAGCTCCCGGCAGAAGGCCGAGCTTGACCTCGGGAACGCCGAGCTTCGCGGTCGGAACGGCAATGCGATAATGGCAGCCAAGCGCGATCTCGAGCCCACCGCCAAGCGCGGTGCCGTGGATTGCTGCGACGACAGGCTTCGAACAATTTTCGATCCGGTCAACCACGTCGGGAAGCCACGGCATGACCGGCGGCTTGCCGAACTCGGTAATGTCGGCGCCGGCGAAGAAAGTCTGGCCTTCGCAGCGGATCACGACTGCCTTGATCGAATCATCACCCTCCGCCTCCTCGATCGCCGCGACGAGCCCCTGACGGACCGCGGCGCCGAGCGCGTTGACCGGGGGGTTGTTCGAGGTGACGACGAGGATGTCGTGGTGCTTCTGGGTCGTGATTGGACTGGTCATGGTCGCTCCATCGTGTCGCTTAAAGTCATAAAGTCACTAAAGTCTCCGGGACGCCTACCAAATATGGGGGCTTCGCGGGGGTGGCAGCGGGCGAGACGAGGGTTCGCGGCTGGGCTGCCAAGCATGAAATGATCGTAGGCCGATCTGCTGGCTGTAGGACAGCGAAATCATATCGCGGTGCGGCCGTAGCTTTGGTTGCTGAAGGGGTGCGATGAGGACAGGCCGCCATCGACCACCAAAGCGTGACCATTGACATAGCTAGCCTCGTCAGAGGCAAGGAATAGAGCGGCGTTGGCGATCTCGATCGGCGCCCCGCCGCGCTTGAGCGGGTTAAGTTGGCCCAAGCGATCCTCGACGCCCTTAGCGCGGGCGTATTCGTAGACGAACTCGGTCATTCCAGTCTCGATCAGGCCGGGACAGATTGCATTGACCCGGACGTTCGATCCGGTGAGTTGCTGGGCCGCGGTTTTGACGAGGCTGATCACGCCCGCCTTCGAGGCCGAATAAGCCGGTCCGCCAGCGCCCGAGCGAAGTCCAGCGACCGATGCCGTGCAGATGATCGAACCACGCCCGCGGTTCTTCATGTGCGGTGCGGCATGCTTGATCGCCATAGCAGGGCCAATGAGGTTGACCCGCAATACCTCGGCCCAATCCTGTTCGGGCTGTTCGAGGATCGAGGCCAGCCCGCCACCAATGCCGGCATTGGCGAAGAAGACGTCGAGGCCACCATGGACGGCGACGGTTTCCGCAATGAGGGCGGCGACCTGCGCTTCGTCGCCAGCGTCGCAATCGACATCGGCACCCTTCAGGTCCGCGCCGACGACGGTTGCACCATGCTCGCGGAACAGCTCAGCGGTCGCCTTGCCAATGCCGGATCCGGCACCGGTGATGATGGCGATTTTACCTTCCAGCCTCATGACTTCACTCCGTGTTCCTGCGCAGGCAGGAACGTCGTACGAATATATCGCAACGCTCCTGCCTCCGCAGGAGCACGCATAGGCACCGTCACAGGCCGATCCCGGTCGTGCTGCCGCCGTCGACGACGATCGCCTGGCCGGTCATGAAAGTCGAGGCCGGGCTGGCGAGAAAGACAGCGGCACCGGCGATCTCATGGGGTTCGCCGATACGCCGCATCGGCGTGTGGCGGGTAACCGATTTCAGCGTGTCGGGATTTTCCCATAGTGCCTTGGCAAAGTCGGTGCGGATCAGTCCGGGGGCGATGCAATTGACGCGCACGCCTTTGGGACCGAATTCGGCGGCGAGGTTGCGCGCAAGCTGAAAGTCGGCGGCCTTGGAAATATTATAGGCGCCAATCGTCGCCGATCCGACGAGCCCGCCCACCGACGAGATGATGACGATCGAACCGTCCTCACGCTCAAGCATCCCCGGAGCGACCATGTTGATCAGCCAGTGATTGGCGATGACATTATTGTCGAGGATCTTGCGGAACTGGTCGTCGCTGATTCCCGCCATTGGCCCATAATATGGGTTTGAGGCGGCGTTGCAGACGAGGATGTCGACTTGCCCGAATGCGGCGACGGTCTGGTCGACGAGGTTCTGAAGCGCCTCCTTCGACGAGATGCTTGCGGCAATGGCGATCGCTCTGCCTTCGCCATGGCGCGCGTTGAGGTCGGCGGCGATCGGGTCGCAGGCGTCCTGGTTGCGGCTTGAGATGACGACCTTCGCGCCTTGTTCGGCAAGCGCTTGGGCAATCGCCTTGCCAATGCCGCGCGACGATCCCGTGACGATCGCGACTTTGCCGGTGAGGTCGAAGAGGTTCATGCCAAAGCTTCCGCATGCTTGGCGAATTCGATGCGGGCGATGCTTCGGTTGTGGACCTCGTCGGGACCGTCGGCGAGGCGCAAGGTGCGGATCGCGGCCCAGCTGGCGGCTAGCGGAAAGTCCTGGCTAACCCCTGCCCCGCCATGGGCCTGGATTGCATCGTCGATGATCTGCAGGGCCATGCGCGGGGCCTTGACCTTGATCATTGCGATTTCAGCGGCGGCGGCCTTGTTGCCTGCCTTGTCCATGCGGTCCGCGGCTAGCAGGCACAAAAGCCGCGTCGAATCGATCTCGATCCGCGCTTCGGCAACGCGCTGTTCCCAGACGCTATGCTCGGCAAGGCGCTTGCCGAAGGCGACCCGCGACTGAAGGCGGCGCGCCATAGCGCCGAGCGCCTCCTCGGCGGCGCCGATGGTGCGCATGCAATGGTGGATCCGGCCTGGCCCGAGGCGACCCTGCGCGATCTCGAACCCCCTGCCCTCGCCAAGCAGCAGGTTGGTCGCAGGAACGCGAACGTCCTTAAGGTCGATTTCCATGTGGCCGTGGGGCGCATCGTCATAACCGTAGACGGTCAGCGCGCGCTCGACCGTGACGCCCGGCGCATCGAGGGGCATCAGGATCATCGACTGCTGCTGGTGGCGCTTCGCTTCAAGGTCGGTCTTGCCCATCAGGATCGCGACCTTGCAGCGCGGATCGCCAGCGCCGGAGGACCACCATTTGCGGCCATTGATGACATATTCGTCGCCGTCGCGGACGATGCGGCATTCGATGTTGGTCGCATCGGACGAGGCCACGCCCGGCTCCGTCATGAGGAAGGCGGAGCGGATTTCGCCGCGCATCAGCGGGCCAAGCCACTGGCCCTTCTGCTCGCGCGTGCCGTAGCGATGGAACACTTCCATATTGCCGGTGTCCGGCGCCGAGCAATTAAACACTTCGGCCGACCACAGGATGCGCCCCATTTCCTCCGCGCATAGAGCATATTCAAGGTTGGTGAGCTGCTCGCCTTCGAATTTGAAGCTTTCGTCGACATGCTGGAGCGCACCTCCCGGCGGCATGAACAAATTCCACAGTCCGGCTTCGCGCGCTTTGGGCTTGAGGTCTTCGATTAGCTGCAGCGGCTGCCAGCGGTCGCCCGTCTTGAGCTCCTGGTGATAGTCCGCGACTCGGGGGCGAACGTTCTTTTCGATGAAGTCGCGAACCCGGTCGCGGAAAAAAGACTGGCGTTCCGTAAGGTCAAAATCCACGCAGCCGCTCCCGCTTGCTTATCAGCCATATTCAGTCCCAATTGGGCGCTAGGACGCTCAACGACCTGAGGCAAGATTGATGACCGATCTCGACATGTTCCGGACCGACACCCGCGCTTGGCTGGAGGCAAATTGCCCACCGGAAATGCGTGAGCCAATGCGCTCCGAAAAGGACGCCTGCTGGGGCGGGCGCAAGTTCGTGTTCCAGTCCCCGGCGCAAAAGCAGTGGCTCGACGTCATGGCGGCACGCGGCTGGACGGTGCCGGACTGGCCGAGCGCTTATGGCGGGGGCGGGCTGAGCGCTGCCGAGACCAAGGTCCTCAAGGAGGAGATGGCGGCGATGGGCGCGCGCCCGCCGCTGACCAGCTTCGGAATTTCGATGCTTGGTCCGGCCTTGCTCAGATTCGGAACAGAGGATCAGAAGAAGCATTATCTCGGCCAGATCGCGCGCGGCGAAATCCGCTGGTGCCAGGGCTATTCGGAACCCGGCGCCGGGAGCGACCTTGCCGGGCTCCAGACCAAAGCTGAGGATGCCGGCGACCATTACATCGTCAATGGGCAAAAGGTGTGGACCAGCTATGCCGACGAAGCCGACTGGATTTTCTGCCTCGTTCGGACCAGCACCGAGTCCAAGCATAAGGGCATCAGCTTCCTGTTGTTCGACATGGAAAGCCCGGGAGTGACGACCAAGCCGATCCTGTTGATCAGCGGCAATTCGCCATTTTGCGAAACCTTCTTCGACGATGTGAAGGTGCCGAAGGACCAGATCGTCGGCGAGGTGAACAAGGGCTGGGATGTCGCCAAATATCTCCTCGGCCATGAGCGCGAGATGATCAGCGGGATGGGATTGGGCGGCGAGAAAAAGACGCTTGGCGCCGGGCTTGCGCCGATCGAGGATCCGCTTTTGCGCGCCGAGGTCGCCAATTTCGACGTCGATAGCCTGGCGTTCGCGGCGATGAGCGAGCGCTTCATCGACCAGTTGAAGGCAGGCACGTCGCACCCAGCCTTTCCAAGCGTGATGAAATATGCCGGGACCGAGCTTAACAAGCGCCGCCACGAGCTGGTCATGGCGGCGGGGGGATCGGATGCGCTGGAGTGGGACAGCGAGCGGTCGAGCGGCGGCAAGGCCCCGCGCGAGTGGCTCCGCACCAAGGCCAATTCGATCGAGGGCGGGACGAGCGAAATCCAGCTCGGCATCGTCGCCAAGCATATTTTGCGGCTGCCGGGAGCCTGAGCATGATGACCCTTACCGAAGATCAGACCATGCTGCAGGACAGCGTCGCGCCGTTCATGGCCGCCGAAGGGGCGATCAAGACGCAGTTGCGGCACTGGCGGGACACCGGGTGCAAGGATGGCTTTGGCCATTCGCTGTGGAAGCAGTTCGCTGAGCTTGGTCTGACCGGGATCCTGATTCCCGAGGCGCAAGGGGGCGCCGGGCTTGGCATGGTCGAGGCGGGCGTCGAGCTGGAGGAAGTCGGGCGCAATCTGACCCCCTCACCATTCCTGACGACCGCCGTTGCCGCCGTGCGCGCACTCGACGGGTCGGCGCAGGCGGAGCGCTGGTTTCCGGGCATCATTGCCGGCGACGTCGTCGCTGCACTGGCGATCGATGAAGGCAAGCACCACGACCCGGCGCGAACCGCAATGGCGGCCAAGCGCTCGGGCAACGGATTTACGCTTAGCGGAACCAAGCAATTCGTCGTGCACGGCGCTTCGGCGGACGTCATCCTGGTCGCCGCGCGGACTGCGGGATCGGCGGGAGAGCAGGATGGCTTGACGCTGTTTGCGGTGGAGCGCGGGGCCAAGGGGCTGCGAATCGACAATGTTGCGCTGGTGGATTCGTCGAAAGCGGCGCGGCTGGGGTTCGACGACGTCAGCCTGGATGCCGACGCGGTGGTCGGCGAGATTGACGGCGGCTGGGCGCCTTTGTCCCGGGCGTTAAGTGCCGGACGCGCCGGGGCGGCGGCCGAACTGGTCGGGGTTGCGTCGGGCGCAGCGGCAATGACCCTCGACTATCTCCGGCAGCGCCAGCAGTTCGGCAAATATATCGGCGAATATCAGGCCCTCCAGCACCGCGCTGCGCATCTCTATGGCGAAATCGAAATCGCCCGCGCGGCGGCAATGAAGGCGGCGCAATTGCTTGATGCGGGCGACGAGCGCGCGGCGCTGATGGTGTCTGTCGCCAAGGCCAAGGCGGCGCGCGTGTCGGCGCTCAGCGTCCAGGAAGGCGTACAGATGCATGGCGGGATCGGAATGACCGACGAGCATGACATCGGCCTATTCATGAAACGCGATGTCGTGCTTGGCAATTTGTTCGGCAGCGCGACGTGGCACGCCGGCGAAGTTGCTCGCCTGTCGGGCTATTAGCTTCGGTGGATCAGGAAATTGATCCGCGCCGCGGCGATCGGCTTGGTTCGGTCCTGCTGCCAGGCAAGCGCCTCGATATTAGCGATGCGCTTGCCGAGGCGTTCGATCTGCGCCGCGGCGAACGTGTCGCCAAGCGTTTCCGCCCCGCCGCGCATATAATCGATCGTAATCGTAACCGGCTTCATGGTCGCGCGATCCTCGCCCAAAGCGTTGGCAAGCGTATTGAACGCGGCATATTCGAGCAGGCCGGCAATCGCGCCGCCATGGAGGAAGCCTGGCCGACCAATGACGTCGTCGCTGAACGGCATGACGATCAGGTCGCCATCGTCACGGCTAACGACGGTGAGGTTGAGCAGGCGCGCATAAGGCGGAAGCGTGGACATTCCGTCGCCTTACGCGCCGTCGAGCGCGGGGTCAGCCCCTGGCGTCGAGCAGCAGCAGTTCAGCTTTGCGTCTTATATCCGCAAATGATCCCGAGCGTGAAGGTCGCGAACAGCGCGAGACGCACCTTCCCTTCCGGGTCGGACCAGCCGAAATAGGTCGAGCCGAAGCCGAACAGAGCCATGAACATCATTGCTGCAATGGCGACCATCGCGAAATTCCATTTTTGAGGCCAACCCCCGCTGGCAATGCCAATGTATCGCGCAAAATGGTGAACAAGGGGTAAAGCTTGCCGCGTCGCGCCCGCTTCGTCATAGGGACCGCGAACCGCCATCGAAGAAGGCCATCGTCCATGAAAGCCCGCGTGCTCGTAACTTTGAAGCCCGGCGTACTCGACCCCCAGGGCCGTGCGATCCACAATGCGCTCGAAGGCCTTGGCTTCGATGGAATCCAGGACGTGCGCGCCGGGAAGCTGATCGAGCTCGAGCTTGCCGATGCGACCAGCGACGGCGACATTGAAGCGATGTGCCGCAAATTGCTTGCGAACACGGTGATCGAGAATTTCACGATCGAGCGGGTGTAATCGATGAACGCTGCGGTTATCGTTTTTCCAGGATCAAATTGCGACCGCGATCTCGCAGTGGCGATCAACGATGCCAGCGGCCGCGCCCCGACGATGGTATGGCATGGCGACAGCGAGCTTCCCGCGGGTCTCGACCTGATCGCGATCCCGGGGGGCTTTTCCTATGGTGACTATCTGCGTTCGGGTGCGATGGCGGCGCGCTCGCACATCATGCGCGCGGTGGTCGAAGCCGCGGGCAAGGGCGTGCCCGTACTCGGGGTATGCAATGGCTTCCAGATATTGACCGAGGCTGGACTGCTCCCCGGCGCGCTGATGCGCAACGCGGGTCTGTCGTTCGTGTGTCGGACGGTCGGCTTGCGGGTCGAAAACAGTCAGTCGATCTTCACGAACAATTACGCTGCGGGGTCCGACATCGCGCTTCCCGTCGCGCACCATGACGGAAATTTTCAAGCCGACGCGGCAACACTCGAGCGGATCGAGGGCGAGGGGCGCGTCGCGCTCCGCTACACCGGCGCGGTAAATGGCTCGGCCAATGCGATCGCCGGGTTGCTTAACGACAGTGGCAATGTGCTTGGCATGATGCCACACCCCGAACGCGCAATCGACGCTGCTCACGGCAACACCGACGGGCGCCGCCTATTCCAAGGGTTGCTCGAAGCCGTCGCCTGACGGCATAGAGCCACCTTTCACGCGCCCGTAGCTCAGCTGGATAGAGCACGAGACTTCTAATCTTGAGGCCACTGGTTCGAATCCAGTCGGGCGCGCCATACAGTCCTAACTATCTGTTTTCATTCGATTCCTGCAAGTTTCTACCGCGTTATCCGTCTCCTGAATCGAGGTTCAAGCGTCTTAAACGGCTGATTTTAGGGGTTCTCTGGTACGAGCCCCTCGAAAATGTGCTCTGGATGCCTGTTTGCCCGCGAGATTGGCACAATTTTCCCTGTAAGCAGGGAAATAGGCAGAAACGCGGCAGAGACGGGTTCTCTCAAGACTGCGTCGCGCGCCGCTCAGTCCCAAGCTAATCCTCAGGCGCTACCGCTGATCAATGATTATGCCTCGGCACGCCTGCTTCCTGAGCGACGCGTTGGTACTTTTCGGCACCTTCCAGTATCGCCCCGGACTCAAGCTGACCCACTGCTGCACGTTGGATCTCCTGCCAAGGGGTCTGACTTGCTGGATATTTATAACCGCCTGCCAAACCAAGCTCGGCATGCCGGCGCGCAAGCTCTGCGTCATCCACCAGCATATTGGCTTCGCCTTTCTTGAGGTCGATCCTGACCCGGTCGCCAGAACGGAGCAGAGCCAGTCCGCCCCCTGCTGCGGCCTCGGGCGACGCATTCAGGATGGAGGGCGATCCCGACGTTCCCGACTGCCGCCCATCACCGATACAAGGCAAAGCATGAATGCCGTTTTCGATGAGGTAAACGGGCGGCCGCATGTTGACGACTTCGGCCGCCCCTGGATAACCGATGGGACCAGCTCCGCGCATCACAAGAAGCGTTCGATCATCAATGCCGAGTGATGGATCGTCGATGCGCGCGTGATAATCTTCAGGACCATCAAAAACCACCACCCTGCCCTCGAAAGCTCCAGGATCATTGGGGTCGGACAGATATCGGTCCCGGAATTCGGGGCCAATTACCGACAGCTTCATGATCGCACTTTTAAACAAATTACCGCGCAAGATCGAGAAACCCGCCGCGGGCTTCAGCGGCGCCTCGAAGCGCCAGATGACTCGTTCATCCTCGATCTCGGCACCGCGCACGGCATCGGCGAACGTGCCGCCCGTCACGGTAATTGCATCTTCCTTGATAAGTCCGTGCTTGAGCAATTCCGCCGCAACCGCAGGAACGCCGCCGGCACGGTAATAGTCTTCACCCAGATACTCGCCCGCGGGCTGCATATTCACCAGCAGAGGGACATCACGTCCAAGCCGCTGCCAGTCCTCCAGAGGCAGGTCTACGCCGATATGGCGGGCGATGGCGGCGAGATGGACCGGCGCGTTGGTGGATCCCCCAATTGCCGAGTTGAGGACGATCGCATTGTGGAATGCGCTCAGAGTAAGGATGTCGGATGGCTTCCGGTCGGCGTGCACCATCTCGACGATCCGCTTGCCCGTTTCGTATGCGACTTCCTGACGGTCGCGGTAGGGGGCCGGGATCGCAGCCGACCCCGGTAGCGACATGCCGAGCGCCTCCGTCAGCGAGTTCATCGTCGTGGCTGTGCCCATTGTATTGCAATAGCCCGTCGAAGGTGCCGAGGAGGCGACAAGCTTGATGAAACCCTTGTAATCGATCGCGCCGGTCGCGAGCAGTTCGCGCGCTTTCCAGACAATGGTGCCCGAGCCGGTACGTTCGCCCTTATGCCAACCGTTGAGCATTGGGCCGACTGACAGCGCAATCGCAGGAAGATTTACGGTCGCCGCCGCCATGAGGCATGCCGGCGTGGTCTTGTCGCAGCCAATCGTCAGCACCGTGCCGTCTAGCGGATAGCCGAACAACACTTCGACGAGTCCGAGATAGGCAAGGTTGCGGTCAAGTCCCGCGGTCGGCCGCTTCCCCGTTTCCTGTATCGGGTGCACCGGAAATTCGATCGCGATTCCCCCAGCCTCGCGAATGCCCTCCCGCACCCGTTCCGCGAGCACCAGATGATGGCGATTGCAGGGGCTCAGATCACTTCCCGTTTGAGCGATGCCGATGATCGGCTTGCCAGACTGTAGCTCATCGAGGCCCAGTCCGAAGTTCATGTACCGCTCAAGATAGAGAGCCGTCATGTCCGCATTCGATGGGTCATCAAACCATGACTGTGAACGGAGCCGGCGTGACGGATCGGGAACCTTGGACGCGTTCATAACGGAGTGACTTTCACTGAGCTGGCTGCCGAGCGTTTCAGTTCGTTGGAAAGTGGGAGCCGAAAAGGCTCGGCGATCAGTTCGAAGACGTCGCCCTCCTGTGTAGTCACCCCTTCAGCGAACGACAGGGTGGCAGTGCCAAAGAAGTGAACATGCACATCGCCGGGGCGGCGGAACTGCTCATATTTGAAGTGGTGAGCCTCAAGGTTGCCGATCGAATGAGACATGTTTGCCTCGCCGGTCAGAAAGGGCTTTTCCCAGAGCGTCACACCGTTTCGCTTAATCCTGCTCGTTCCTCGAACATCCATCGGAAGATCGCCAAGCAGCAACTCGGCACCCAAAGCTGCAGGTCGAAGTTTGGAATGAGCAAGCCAGAGATAATTAGCGCGTTCGATGACGTGATCGCTGAACTCATTCGCAAGTGAAAAGCCCAGGCGCCGAGGCTGACCGTCAGCGCCTATGAGATAGATGCCCGCAATCTCCGGTTCCTCACTCCCGTCGAGGGCGAATGCCGGCGAAATAAGGGGCTGGCCGGTCGCAATAAGAGCGCTGCCATCACCCTTGTAGAACCATTCGGGCTGAACTCCCTCCTGCCCTGCTCCCGGCTTGCCCCCTTCAACGCCCATCGTGAACATTCGCAAGGAGTCCGTCAGCTGCCCGCCCGATGCAGCCTTATGCATCTTGTCGCGGCCCTCCGCCGAGCCAAGATGCGTGAGCCCGGTTCCTGTGACGTGACAATGCGCCGGGTCCGGATGATCGATTGGCGTCAGCAAACGACCCTCCGCTTCCGCGGCAAGAAGGTCGATCGTTTCATCGGTTTGCCGCTGGGCGGCCGCTTGGGACAAGGAAATGCCGGCCAAGATCGCCAGCGATGCCAGCTCGAGGACGGTCTCTACATCTCCGACCCTGGTAGCTGAACCTTCATCACTAAGGGCGGCTAGCAGCCGTGTGCCCCTTGAATCCCGCAGCTGAACCAATCGGACGGGCATCAGTCTCCCCAACCTTGCAGGACCCCATCCAGACGCTTGGGCAGCCCGGGTCCGCCATCCCCACGCAATTCTTGCGGAAGCAGGGTGTCAGGCATGTCCTGATAGCAAATGGGTCGAAGAAACCGGTCGATGGCCAGGGTCCCGACAGAGGTCGACCGTCCATCGGACGTTGCTGGGAAAGGACCACCATGAACCATGGCGTGGCTCACTTCGACGCCGGTTGGCCAGCCATTGGCCAGCACACGACCGGCCTTGGTCTCGATCAGGGGTAGGAGGTCGGCCACGCTGGCTTCATCGGATTTCTCAAAATGAAGAGTGATCGTCAGCTGGCCCTCGAGGCTGGAGACGATGCGTGTAACCTCCCCCTCATGCGTGCATCGAATGATCAGTGAACAAGCGCCGAATACCTCCCCCGCGATGTCCTGGTCGGCAAGGAAATCGCCGGCGGAAACGGCAAACAGCGCCGGACGCCCTTGCTGATGAGAGTCCGTCTCGAGACCACGGGCGAGCGTTTCCACCCCCTTGGTCATTGCGAGACGAGCTGCACCTGCATCGAAGGCGGCATGCACTTCAGCCGTGAGCATCGTGCTTCCAGCGCTAGTCGACAACTGCTGCACCGCGGCGTCGATGAAGCGAGCCAAGCCTTCTCCCTCGACTGCAATGATGAGACCCGGATTGGTGCAGAACTGACCACAGCCTAAGGTCATCGATTGAACGAATTCTGCGGCGAGTATTTCCGCCTTCTCCGCCAAAGCTGCGGGGAATAGAACCACTGGGTTCACGCTACTCATCTCGGCGTAAACGGGAATGGGCTCAGGACGCCGGGACGCGATCTCCGCGAGCGCGAGACCGCCGCTACGCGAACCCGTAAATCCCACTGCCTTGATGCGGGGATCAGACACAAGGGAAGCGCCCGTCTCGTGCGACTGGCCTACCAGGTAGGAGAATAGGCCAGCTGGAAGTCCATGTGCCTCCACGGCCCGGGCGATTGCGGAGGCCACCATTTCGGAGGTTCCAGGGTGCGCGGGGTGCCCTTTGACAACAACCGGACATCCTGCGGCAAAAGCCGCCGCTGTGTCGCCGCCGGCAACGGAGAACGCTAATGGGAAGTTGCTCGCTCCAAATACTGCAACTGGACCTAATGGAACTTTGCGCATCCGAAGGTCTGGTCGCCGCAGGGGCGCTCTGTCGGGCAGCCCGGGGTCGATGCGCAATCCCATCCATCCCCCGTGACTCACTTCGTCAGCAAATAGTCGTAGTTGGGCAATCGTGCGTGCTCGCTCGCCGATCAGTCTCGCCACCGGCAATCCGGTTTCGGCACTCGCACGTTGGATTAATTCATCCCCGAGTTGACTGATCTCGTCCGCGATTGCCCTGAGCAGAAGCGCGCGCGATTGTCGGTTGGAGGCAAAGTCGTGAAATGCCGCTTCCGCGGCAGCGCACGCATCGGCAACGTCCTTCTTGCCGGCCTCATGAAAGGCAGGCTCCAGCCGCCGTCCGTTTGCCTGTTCAACGCCGTAGAATATTGCCCCCTGATCGGACCATCTTCCGGCCACCAGCGAATAACCTTTGATCCTCACAGCAGCTACCTCACTATCTCATGAATGATTGAGCTTGGTGCAACGCCAGAATTCGGAGCTCTGCAAGCGTGAGCGTGGAGTGGGATTTGGCACGGAGACATCAGCCGTTTTCCGAGCCACTATCTGCTCCTCTGTTGCCCGGCTCGGCGACCTCTCCCACCCCCCGATGCAACGGTATGCGAAACAGAGCGCATGATCGCTCCTCAAGTGCCAGCCGCAATTGACCCGAATGACGTTCGTAGCTGCCGTCAATGGAGCTGGGGAAGAGCAAGTCGGCCTTCTCGAAACCCTCCACGGGTATATCGATTTGCTGCCGAGTTCCTGTACGTCGCCAGACGGCAAGGAGGAGGCTGTCAGGCCCCCGGAGACCCAGGCAGATCCACTCGTCATGGTAGCCCGGTATACCCAAGGGCCACAGGGGAACGGAGCGGGCAATATCAGCGCGGATCCCTTTGTGGAGCCGAACCGCCTGCTGCACGACCGCAGTTTGATCATTTGAGAGCTCAGCCAGCTTTCCTGCAATATGCAAGCGACCCACCATCCCACAAAGCATTGTGGAGGAGAGAAGGCCTGGATCATGGCCGGGCTCGGGCACCGCCCAGTTTCCGTTCTGCTCGGGCAGCAACATCGTCGGCGCGGCGGCGACGATCCGGGCGATCTGCATTGGATCGCCTTCGTCGCTGGTCGAGGCGCTGTTGGTCCGATCCAGATAGGGCCGTCCGAGCCGCTGGCCGCCGCTGGCGCAATGCTCGATGAGTAGCTCCGGATGGTCTGCCCGGATGGAATCAAGCCAGCTCAGGAAGGCTGCTTCATAGTCAAGCAGGGACTGGCCCAAATTTGGGCCGCCCACCTCTGATCCGGGGCCGGAGTCGAAGTTATAGTCTAGCTTCATGAAGCCGCACCCCAAAGCGAGAACCTTGTCGATCGCCTGACGAGTGAAGGCTCGAACGTCGGGGTTGCGGAAGTCCAGCTGCAGGCGCCGGTGACTCACGACGGGCCTGCCGTGCCGTTCGAAGAACCACTCACGCGGCACTGCCTCGCTCTGGGCGAAGTTTTCCGTCATGGTTTCGATTTCGAACCAGATTCCAGGCGTCATGCCCTTCGATCTGATGTGATCGAACAAAGGGCTTAGCCCGCTTGGAAAGCGTTCGGGGTCGGGGTCCCAATGGCCCAGCGTGCTCGACCATCGTTGACCGGGAGCCGCGAACCAGCCCGCGTCCATGCAATATACTTCCGCCCCGACCGCGGCTGCTGCGTCGACTAAAGGCATTACCGCGGTTTCGCTGGGGTCGCCCATCAGGCAGTTCATATAGTCGTTGAACACCACGGGCATCTTTTCATGTCCCGCCAGGTGGGTCCGCCGACGGTGCCGGGTCAAAGCCCCCACTGCCCGCTCGAAGGAGCTTGCAGCCGACACAGCGCATGGCACGGTCGTGAATGTTTCGCCCGGAGCAAGCTTCACATGCCAACCTGACTCGGCCTCCGTGGGGCCCGCCACGTGAACGTAGATTTGGTTTCCAGCCTCGGCGACCTGCCAGCTCCACGAGCCGCCGTGGAGAATCTCCCAGAGCAGCACTTCGCCACTTTCGACATTCTCCAGGCAGCCCATCGGTAGATAATTGCTGCTGCACCAGGTGCCCGTGGAGCTTATTGTCTCGTGCCTGCTGCCGAACGCAAAACGACTGTTTAGACCAAGATCACTGGCAAGGTGCCGCGCCCACTGGAACTCCGCATACCAGCCGTTCCGGGGGATGTGAACGATTGTGCGCAGCCCTTTCGGCAAGTGGCCGCTCTTTGTAAATCCATTGAGGAAGAAACTGGAAACGGCTTGCAGCGTAACAGCATCTTCACCCATATTCTCGACGCGCGTTCGCGTCTCAAGCACGCCACCGATGAACTGCAGCGTTGTGTCGACGACCAGGCCGGTGCGATCATCGCGCTGCCGGACCACGCATCCGCTCGGGCTAAGCGTATGGCTTACATAGCGGAGCCTGCCGCCAACAGCACTTCCGGCATAGCGACCTGCCTCGATGTAGTCGTGATCTTCGCCAGCCGCACGAATTTCCACCAGCCGATAGGTCCAGCGATGTTCGTCTGGAATATCCGAAGGAACAAAGGGAGCGCTTCCCAGGTGGAGAAGAGCCACCGGGGCATCATCATCAATTCCGAGTACCAGCCGCGCCTCGCCGGACTCGAGTTCGATGAGGGTCATTGAGCGGTCCATCCACCGTCGACGAGCAGGCTCGTTCCAGTCACCATCGCCGCAGCGGGCGAGACGAGGTACAGCACTGCTGCGGCAACCTCATCTGTAGTGGCCATGCGGCCCATCGGGATGGAGCCGAGGACGAGCGACTTGAAGGCCGGATCCTGCAGCATGGGCAGGGTCATCGGCGTTTCGACAAAGGTCGGCGCAACCGAATTAACCCTGATCCCGGCCGGTGCAAGCTCCACCGCCATCGCCTTGGTCAACCCTTCGAGTGCGTGCTTGGTCATGCAGTATACGGTTCGCCCCGGCGACCCGACGTGACCCATCTGGCTCGTCATGTTCACAACGCTTCCCGGAACACCGCGCCGCTGCATGGAGCGAACTGCCGCTTGCGCCGTCAGGAAAGAAGCGCGCACATTAAGGTTGAGCAAGAGGTCGAGCACGTCCACGGGCACATCGCCCATCGGCATGGGCCGATTGGTGCCTGCGTTGTTGACGAGTATGTCCACGTCGGAAGCTGCGAGACGCTCGTGAAATTTAGGCGACGTCACGTCCTCGGTCCAGCAATCGATGCCAAGGGCCTCGAGCTCTGCCAAATCAGCTTCGCCGCGGGCAACTGCAATGACGTGCGCGCCTGCTTCCGCGAGAAGCTCCGCAATGGCCCGGCCGATCCCGCGGCTGGCGCCGGTGACAACCGCCGTCTTCCCCGTGAGATTGAACAGTCGCTCAGTTCTTCTGGTGCTGATCACGCAGGCCTTTGCATTCGAAGTCATTCCCGCTTAGCCTATCGCTCTAGCGGTAGGCAATGCGGTTTGGAGACGGTCATGGCGAAGTTCTTGAAGCACGGCATCGAAGAGGGTGTGGCTGCGGCGGCAGATGCGAAGGTTCGGTCTACAGTCGAGTCCATCCTCGCCGACATCCAGGAACGCGGGGATGCCGCTGTTCGGGAATTGTCGATCCGCTTCGACAAATGGGACCCAGCGAGCTTCAAGCTTTCGGAACAGGACGTGGAGGCTTGCCTGTCACAGCTGAGTAAACGCGACCTCGCGGACATCGCATTCGCCCAGACGCAGGTACGAAATTTCGCGCAGATCCAACGCGACTCGATGTTGGACGTAGAACGCGAAACCTTGCCTGGAGTCGTCCTTGGGCACAAACACATCCCGGTCAGCGCCGCTGGTTGCTACGTGCCGGGCGGAAAATACCCACTTCTCGCGTCCGCTCATATGAGCGTGATCACGGCAAAGGTCGCGGGCGTCGGGCGCGTGATTACTTGCGCGCCACCTTATAATGGAAAGCCCGCTCCGGCGATTGTGGCGGCGCAGCATCTTGCTGGAGCAGATGAGATTTACTGCCTCGGCGGCATTCAGGCTGTTGGCGCAATGGCGATCGGCACCCAGACAATTGCACCCGTCGACATTCTCGTTGGGCCGGGCAACGCCTTCGTCGCTGAAGCGAAACGCCAATTGTTCGGCCGCGTCGGCATTGATCTGTTCGCTGGGCCGACCGAGACGCTGGTGATTGCCGACGACAGCGTCGATGGCGAGCTGTGCGCTACCGACCTGCTCGGTCAAGCCGAGCATGGACCGGACAGCCCGGCAATCCTGTTGACGACGAGCGAGAGTTTGGCGCGCGATACGATGCGCGAGATTGAACGACTGCTTGAAATATTGCCAACGGCGCCGGTGGCCCGGATTGCCTGGGAGCGCTATGGTCAAATCATCCTTGCGGAGAGTGACGAGGAGATGGTGACGATCGCCGACGAAATCGCCTCGGAACACGTCCAGGTCATGACTCGTGACCCCGACTATTTTCTCGCCAACATGACCAATTACGGAGCCTTGTTCCTTGGAGCGCGCACCAATGTCAGCTACGGCGACAAGGTGATCGGCACCAACCATACTTTGCCCACGCGGAAGGCCGCGCGTTACACCGGTGGGCTATGGGTTGGTAAGTTTCTCAAGACCTGCACCTACCAACGCGTGCTTACCGACGAGGCATCGACCCTGATCGGTGAATATTGCTCGCGCTTGTGCTCGCTCGAAGGTTTCGCCGGTCATGGCGAGCAGGCCAATGTGCGTGTTCGTCGCTACGGCGGGCGTAACGTCCCTTATGCGGGCCGTGCCGAGCCACTGATGGAATCGGCAGAGTAGCTGGCGGCGGTGGCAGGACCCAAACTGATCGGCCGAGCGACAAGCTATGACGTCGCAACGCGGGCCGGCGTTTCGCAGTCAGCGGTGTCGCGTTGTTACCGAACAGGGGCAAGCGTTGCGCCGGCGACGCGCGCCCGAATATTGAAGGCCGCGGAGGAGCTCGGCTACCAGCCGAATGCAATTGCCCAGGGATTGATCACGCGCCGATCGAACATGGTCGCTGTGATCATCTCGAACCTGACCAACCTTTACTATCCCGAAGTCCTGGCGGAGCTGTCACAGCGATTGTCCAACCGCGACGTTCGTGTGCTGCTGTTCGCGCTGCAGGCGGAATCGGACGTCGATGCAGTCCTTGACCAGATTTGGCGCTATCGCGTCGATGGCGCCATCGTTGCCGCGCGGCTCGCGCCCGAGCAGCTTCGATCGTTCGCCCGTCGTGGCATCCCGCTCATTCTTTATAACCGCATCGGAGAAGAGGAGCCCGTAGCAAGTGTGTGCTTCGATTCCACGGCCGGCGCCCGACAATTGGTCACTGGCCTTGTTGCCGCGGGTCGCAAGCATTTCGGGATCATTGCCGGCCCGGAGGACAGCTACGTCGGCGAGGAACGCCTCACCGCTTCTACAGCCGAGCTGCGTGCGCGTGGGTTCGAGCCGTTCGTGGTGCGCGGACAGTTTGATTATGCAAGCGGCGACCGCGGACTTCGCAAGCTGGCCCTGATGTCCGACGGAAAGCTGGACGCCCTGATCTGCGCCAATGACACAATGGCGATCGGCGCAATCGATTGCGCCCGGCATGCGTTCGATTATGCCGTGCCCGAGCGCATTTCCATTGTTGGCTTCGACGGCATTGGCCCGGCGACCTGGGCGTCCTACCGAGTCACGACCGTTCGACAGCCCGTTCGCCGAATGACGGAAGCTGCGGTGCAAATGTTGTTCGAGCGGATAGACCAGCCAGACATGCCACCAGAGCGCCGTTTGTTTGGCGGTGAGCTACTCCACGGGGACTCGGCCTACCTGGGCCGCGTGTGACCGCCTTTCTTTGCCTTCCGGGGCACATGTGCGACGATGATCTTTGGCGGGGCGTGAAGCTGCCCGGCGATTTGGTCCACGCCGATCTTACGCACGACGACACAATCGTCGGGATGGCCGAAAGGGCGCTTGCCGCCGCGCCACCTCGATTTGTCGCAATCGCGCTATCGATGGGCGGGATCGTCGCGTTTCAGATTGCTCGCCTTGCACCCGAAAGGCTGGAAGGGCTGGTACTGCTTGACACCAACCCGAGCGCCGACACGCCCGAGAAGCGGGAAATGCGCACTCGGCAGCAGAAATCGGTTCGAGCAGGTAGACTGGCGCAGGTCGTCGCCGAGGAACTCAAGCCCAACTATCTAGCCGAGGCCAATCGGTCGCGTGTCGATCTGTTGCATCGCGCTCATGCCATGTCACTCCGCCTCGGGCCCGATGTATTCGTCCGCCAGGCCGAGGCGCTGAAGACGCGGCCTGACGCATGGCAAGTGCTATCGACATTGCAAATGCCCGTCTTGGTCGCCTGCGGAGCGGAAGACAGGCTTTGTCCGCCGGAACTACACGAAAGAATGGCGGCGGCGTGCCCGGGGGCCGATTTGTCGGTCATCGATAACGCCGGTCACCTCACACCCATGGAACAACCGCAAATGCTGTCCTCGCTAATCGCGGAGTGGACGGCCAAGCACAGGATCGGAACCGCCAATGACTGACCGTATATCCACTACTCACGTTGGTTCTCTTCCGCGGCCCGTCGACGTATCCGAAACACTCTTCGCGGCCGAGCGCGGCGACCCGATTGACGAAGCCGCTTTCACGGTCGCGAAAACGGACGCCGTGGCCACGATCGTCAGGCTCCAGGTCGAGGCTGGGATCGACTTGGTCTCGGACGGCGAGATGTCGAAAATCAGCTATGCGACCTACATCAAGGACCGCATTACCGGCTTCGAAGGCGATTCTCCGCGGACGCCGCCAGCCGATCTTGAGCAATTCCCGTCCTTCCTCCAGCGCCAGGCGAAAGGGGGCGGCACGCCGAGCTATCGCCGGCCGCGCTGCGTGGGGCCAATCGAGCCAAAGACGCTTGAGCCCCTGGAAGAGGACATTCGAAACCTGCACGCCGCGACCGCAAGATATGCACCGCAGGGTGCTTTCATGAATGCTGCGTCTCCGGGCGTTATCGCGCTCTTTCAGCCCAATGATTTCTACGCGACCCAGGACGAGTATCTAGAGGCCTTGGCGGAGGCGATGCGGCCCGAATATGAGGCGATCGTGTCGGCCGGGCTCATCCTGCAACTCGACAGCCCCGACCTCGGCCTTGGGCGGCACATGACCTACAAGGACCGATCGGAAGCGGACTATCTTGTTGCTGCGGCGCGACATGTTGAAGTTCTCAACCACGCATTGCGCAACATTCCTGCCGATCGTGCCAGGATGCATGTTTGCTGGGGCAATTATGAGGGCCCGCATCACTGCGACATCGAGATGCGAACGATCCTGCCAGTGCTGATGGCAGCCAAGCCTCAGGGCTTGCTTTTCGAGACATCGAACCCGCGCCACCAGCATGACATTGAAGATCTGGAGGAAAAGCGCGGGATTATCCCCGAGGACAAGATCCTCATCCCGGGCGTGCTCGATTCGACAACCAACTTCATCGAGCACCCACGACTGGTGGCCAGGCGGCTGATCGATTTTGCCAATCTTTTCGGGCGAGACCGGATCATCGCCGGAACCGATTGCGGCTTCTCCACCTTCGCCGGTTTTGGGGTAGTAGACCCCGAGATCGTCTGGGCAAAGCTGAAGTCGCTAAGCGACGGCGCAGAAATTGCGAGCGAGGCTTTGTGGAAAGCGACAGCATGACTTTGAAGCATCGTTTGGCAGCGCGCGACCTGGTGATTGGAAGCTTCGTCAAGACGCCCCACCCCGCTGTGGTCGAATTGCTTGGCCAAAGCGCACTTGATTGCCTGGTGCTGGACGCAGAGCATGCGCCCTTTGATCGAAGCCAGCTCGACATGTGCATCCTTGCGGCGAGGGCGACCGGCATGCCGGTTCTCGTCCGGCCGCAAGCTGCCACTGCAGAGCGCATTCTCGACGCGCTCGACCTTGGGGCAGACGGCGTTATCTTGCCTCATATTCGCACGGCACGCTGTGCAGAGGACGCCGTTCGACATTGTTTCTATGGTCCTGGCGGCCGCGGTTTTGCAGGCTCGACTCGTGCGGCCGGCTATACTTCGAAAGGCATGGCGAAGACCCGGGCGGACGGCGCCGGTGTCGTTGTCATTGCGCAAATCGAAGACATTGAAGCGCTTGACGAGATTGAAGCCATTGCGAGCATCGAGGGCATTGACGCCTTGTTTATCGGCCGCGCGGACCTGACCGTTGCCCTGGGTGCCGAAAGCCCCGACGATGCAATCGTGATCGATGCCGTGCGGAAGATTTGCCGCGCCGCCGCTGCTGCCAACCGTCCGGTCGGCATGTTCCTCGCACGGCCGTCGGATGTGCCGCGCTGGCAAGAAGAAGGCGCAAGCCTGTTCCTGCTCTCAAGTGACCAGGAGTTCCTGCTGAAAGGCGCAGCCGCATTGTGTGCCGAGGTAAAGCCCTAGCGCGACAGGCGAACACCGGCGACTATGCTCGTGCCACCGCCGGAAGGGCGTCACCGCCACGAACCACGAACGCGATCGTCTCGGCCGTGGCCCTCCATCCGCGCGGCAAATTCTCGGGAACGGACATGGTGTCGCCGGTCAAGAGCTGGACCTCGCCTCCTGATGCGACGCAAGCGAGGTCTCCACTGTGGACGAACCAGACTTCTTTTTGGTCGTGCACGTAGGCCGGGACTTCGGCAGTTGCGGTAAAGGTCACACGCGACAGCGTAAAGCCGTGGGGCCAATCGATCTGTGCGCCAGGCCCGATCAACAAGCGCTCGTCGAATCCATCGGCGCCGGACAATAGTCCCTCTGGCTGCTTGGCCATGTCCTCGGCACCGATCATGCACTTGCCGAGCCTCTCCGGATTCGGGCTTGCAAGTGCGGCAACCTGCGCGGCCGAGGTTCGCGGCATGATGTCGGCTTGCGGCGGAGCGACCTCGCCACGCGCAGTGTCAGCCAGGCTTCCGTCGGCCATCAAGACGAGACCGAACTTGCTTGCCATGTCGAACACGTGCGGTGCCCACAGGACCCGTCCTGGATCGTCTTGTCCAAGCGCCACCCACAAGAAGCCTTCTTCTGCCCCGACGTTGCTGAAGCCCCGAAAGAGGTCCGTCGGGATCGAAGCGACTGCGCCCGGTCCGGCGGGAAGTTTGAGTTCGCCATGCTCGCCGAAGTTGAGGGTCCATTCGCCGCTGTGGACCACGAACACTTCTGCAGTGTCGTGACTATGCTGCGAATTCACACAATGAGGCGGCTGGCGAGCAGCGCCGATATTGAATCCGTGGGGCTCGGAAATATGCACATGCTGTTCGGGATTTTCGGAAACGCCAGGCCCGACGATTGTGAAATTCTCTTTGTCTTCGCTGCCCGGATTACGCGTGTCGATGAATGCATTGCGACACGGCACAAGATCATCGTAACGGACCCGTCGCTGCTCCAGTTGCTCTAAGGTCCAGGCGGAAGGAACTGCCCCGGGGCTGGTCATCGTGCTGGCCTTATTCTGGATGATCGTTGGCCGCAGACTAGTTCCGTTGCATTCGAAGTCAACGGTGGTAGGCTTCATCCGGGAGACGGTGAATGAACGGAGTGCTCGCTATGCCTGATGGGGGAGCCGGCGCGTGACAGCGAATGACACCAAACGCGCGGGGCACGACAGCTACTGGATGCCGTTCACTGCCAACCGCCAGTTCAAAGCCGCGCCGCGGCTCCTCGCGTCAGCGAAGGACATGCATTATCGCAGCGATGACGGTCGCCTGATCCTCGATGGGACGGCAGGCCTGTGGTGCGTCAATGCCGGCCACGGCCGGCGTGAGATTACCGAAGCGGTCGCGTCCCAACTCGAAAAGATGGATTATGCGCCCAGTTTCCAGATGGGGCATCCGATCGCGTTCGAATTTGCCCATCGCCTGGCCTTAATTGCCCCGGGCGAAGGCGAAGCCCGCCTCAACCATATTTTCTTCGCCGGATCGGGAAGCGAGGCCGTCGATACGGCGTTGAAGATCGCTTTGGCCTATCAGCGATCAATCGGACAGGGCACGCGCACTCGCCTCATCGGACGCGAGCGCGGCTATCATGGCGTTGGCTTCGGCGGCATTTCGGTTGGCGGAATTCTAAATAATCGGCGCGCCTTTCTCCACTTGCCCGGAGTCGATCACATGCGCCACACGCACGACATTGGCCGCAATGCATTCAGCCGCGGCCTGCCGGCGCATGGCGCCGAACTCGCTGACGATCTCGAGCGGCTCGTTGCCTTGCACGGGGCGGAAACGATCGCCGCCGTGATCGTCGAACCGGTCGCCGGATCGACCGGCGTGCTTGTGCCGCCACGCGGATATCTGGAGCGGCTGCGCGAGATTGCGACGCGCCACGGGATCCTGCTGATATTCGATGAGGTGATCACCGGGTTCGGGCGGCTCGGCGCCCCCTTTGCCGCCGAACATTTTGGCGTTGTCCCGGACATGATGACCACCGCCAAGGGGATGACCAACGGAGCAATTCCGATGGGCGCGGTATTTGCCAGCGGGATGGTTCATGATGCGCTGATGCAGGGTCCCGAGCAGCAGATTGAACTGTTCCACGGTTACACCTATTCGGGCCACCCGGCCGCCTGCGCTGCTGGCCTCGCCACGCTCGACATCTATGAGAAAGAGGGACTGCTGACCCGCGCGTCGAGCCTTGCGACAAGGTGGGCAGACAGTTTGCATTCGCTCGGCGCGCTTGCCCCTGTCATTGACGTTAGAACAATCGGGTTGATGGCGGGAATCGAATTGGAACCGCGGGCCGGTGCGCCGGGCGCGAGGGGCTACGAACTGTTCGTCGATTGCTTCGCGCGAGGGCTTCTGATCCGGGTCACCGGTGATATCGTTGCTTTGTCTCCGCCACTGACGCTCGAGGACCGGCACATTGACGAGATGGTCGACATGATCACGCAGGGCATTCGGCGGATCGAATGACGCAAGTGGCGCCAAAAATGTGGTCGCTGGCGGCAGCGAACAAACAAGGGAGTGAATGGGCATGGCGATGACGGGTTTCGACAGCCGCTGGGAGGACTTCCCCGCCTATATCATCGGTATCACGAAAGAGATTTGGGAAGATCGCGGGCTGGCGACTCTCAACCATTATTACTCCAAGGATATCATCGTCCGGATGGCGAACGGGATCACGGTCGGCAACGCCGGGGTTATTGCCGGGACGATGGCGACACTATCCGAGTTCCCCGACCGCACACTGCTGGCGGACGATGTCGTGTGGTGCGGAACCCCGGAAACCGGAATGCTGAGTTCGCACCGTATTTCGTGCACGGCGACCCACACGGGATCGGGCATGTATGGACCCGCGACGGGGAAAGCCCTTTCGTTCCGCGCAATCGCCGATTGCCACGCGCGCAACAATGCCATCGACGACGAATGGCTGGCACGCGACCAGGGCGCAATCTGCCTGCAACTGGGAACGACGCCCGAAGGCTTCGCGCGCGCTGCCATCGACCGCCAGGGCGGACCGGAACAGGCCAAGCGTCCGTTCACGCCCGAGCAGGACCAGCAAGGCCCCTACCGCGGGCATGGCAATGACAATATATGGGGCGAACGCTACGGCATGATCCTGAAGGCGATCATGGACGCCGATATCGCCGTCATAAGCCGGGAATATGACCGGGCCTGCCGGCTTTACTATCCCAACGGGGTGAACGCCCGATCGTTCGGGCCGGCAGAAAACTTCTGGATGGGATTGCGCGCCGCCTTCCCTTCCTCCGAATTCAAGATCGAACATCTCATGGGCAATGAGGACCCGCTGCTTGGCGCTCGCGCCGCGGCGCGCTGGTCGCTGCGCGGCCGTCACGACGGCTGGGGGAGCTATGGCCCACCGAGCGGCGCGGATGTCTATGTCTTTGGCTTCTCCCATGCCGGGTTCGGGCCGTGGGGGCTGCGTGAAGAAACGGTGGTGTTCGACACGACGTCGATCTGGCAGCAAGTCCTGATTCACAAAGGGTAAGTCATGACCAATGAATTGCAGGCCGCAAAGGCCGTGGTGCGCGCCTATTTCGAGGAAATGTGCGGAGCCGATGCGGGCTCGGTTCGGTCAATCATGGAACGGCATGTGGCGAGCGACTATCGCTGGCGCGGGGTTCACCCGTTCAACGAGCAGTCGGGCGCAGCCGCGGTCGCAGCGACATTCTGGGAGCCATTGCTGACGGCGTTCGCGCCGGTCCAGCGCCGCACGGACCTGTTCATTGCCGGCGTCAATTCAGTCAAGGAGGACGGCATCTGGGTCATGTCGATGGGTCACTTCATGGGCCTGTTCGACCAGCCGTGGCTGGGCATTCCGCCGACCCGCAAGATCGCAATGCTGCGCTTCGCAGAATTCCACCGGGTCGCGGATGGCCGCATCGCCGAAAGCGCTTTTTTCTGCGACATCATCCACATGATGCTCCAGGCGGGGTTAACCCCGCTGCCGCCACAGACGGGCGCGCATCTCGTCCAGCCTGGGCCAATGACCCATGACGCTTTGCTCTATGAGCCACAGGACCCCGCCGTCGGGGACGAAACGGCAAGCGTCATCCGCCGGATGATCTCCGACATCGTAAACGTCGGTAAGTTCGCGCGGCGCGAGGATGAACTGCGGCAACATTGGAAAGAGGATATGATCTGGTGGGGCCCAGGCGGGATTGGCGCCAGCTACACCATCCCGCGCTATCTGGAGCAGCACGCCGGACCGTTCCGCGCGCACCTTCACGATCGCACCTTCCACGGCCATCTGGCTTTCGTCACCGAAGGCAAGTTCGGCGGTTTCTTTGGTTGGCCCAACCTGTCGATGAAGCATATCGGAGGCTATCTCGGGCTGCCCGCCTCAGAGGCGCGCGGTGAGATGCGGGTGGTGGACGTCTACCGCCGCGATGGCGACAAGCTCGCCGAGAACTGGGTTTTCATCGACATGCTGCACTTCCTCAAATGCCAGGGACTCGATGTGCTGGAACGCATCAAGACGGTGCCGCGAACCTGAAGCGGTCGCGGTCTGCAGCATCGACCAACCGACCCGACTAGCCTGACCGGTGCCATATCTTCGCGGTGAAATTTTCCGGCAGTATTTGCATTCGCAGTCATTGCGATATAGCTTTTGGCCAAGCGCTCCGCGCGATTACCAGATCGCGTGTTATCAACCGATGGGGGACTTCTCGATGCTGACGAAGATGCGGCGAATTAAGCGGAGCATGTTTCTCCTGATCGACCTTGAGGTTTGCGCAGCAAATAGTCGCCGGCGGATCGCACTTTGACCCGCGCCGAGGACCTGCCGCTGTCGCGCCGTGTCGGGGCATTCGCCTTCATCGTCGTAGCCTATTTCTTTTACGCCTGGTCGTTCAACACCGTCGACGTGCTTCGGCCCTATATCGCCGAAGACCTCGGCCTCGATCGCCAGCTCGTCAGCTACATCTATACGGCGCAGGCGCTTGGCGCACTGATCGGTGCGATCATCAACGCGCAGCTCGC
This sequence comes from Pseudomonadota bacterium, assembly GCA_030855555.1. Taxonomy (GTDB): domain Bacteria; phylum Pseudomonadota; class Alphaproteobacteria; order Sphingomonadales; family Sphingomonadaceae; genus Sphingomicrobium. Next base: position 42,576 of record JALYRC010000086.1, on the reverse strand, counting down.
AGACCGCTTCGGGCGCCGCAATGCATTGTGCGTGGTCATGATTGCCCTCGGCATAGCGCTCGCGTCGGGCGCGCTGGTGGAGAATCTGACACAGCTTCTCGCGCAGCGGTTCTTCCTCGGCTATTTTGCCGGCACGATGTTCTCGATCGGGATCGGGCTCTACCCGGCTTTATTCCAGCAGAATCGTCGCGGAATGCTCGGCGGCATCCTGCTGACCTCTTACAATCTGGCAGTCATGGTGCAGGGGTTTGCGGGGCGTTACGTGCTCGATTATGATTGGAAGATCCTGCTGTGGGTCGGGGTCATTCCAGTTCTGCTGGCACCGCTCGCCTATGTGTTCGTCCCCGACGACCGGAAGTTAATTCCATGGGGCGGCCATTCGCCAGGCAAGCTTGGCAAGCTGCCGGTGGCCGAACTATTCTCGAAACAGTTCAGGGTTCAGTCCCTGCTCGTCATCTGCATGACAGGGCTCAACTTCGTCGCCTATCAGGCCTTTTCCGGCTGGAACACGACTTACCTGAAGGACACGCTTGGGCTTGACGGGGAGGCCGTCGGTACGATCGTCACTGCGACCTTCGCTGGCGGGATCGTTGGCAGCATTGGGTGGGGGCTGATTGCTGACCGTCTTGGGCGCAAGTTCGGTGCCTTCGGTTTTCTGATGGCGGCGGCGCTGATCCTATTTTATCTTAGCGCGCCGATGGGCGTCGGCATGCGCGCATTTGTCATCTTCCTATATGGCGTATGCGTTTCGGCGAGCGTTATCTGGGGCCCATGGCTGTCGGAGCTTTATCCGACTCACCTGCGATCGACGGCGGGGTCCCTCTTCAACTATGGCCGCATCTTCAGCTTCGCCGCGCCGCCGCTGACCGCGGCCTTGTCGGAGGTGATCGGTCTGCCGATGACCATGGCATTGGGTGCGCCTTTGTTCGTTGTCGCCATGCTGATCTGGACGCGGTTGCCCGAGACATTGGCTCGAAAGACCGCCTGATAAGAGGCCGCAACGTTACGCAGTAAGGGCGCGACTTTTTCCCGTCCGCGATCATGCAAAATCTCGGGCCGCAAACGTTCGCAACCTTACCCTTTGCATCCACTTCGGCGGCGTGCCTTGCGCCAAACTGACACACGAATAATCGGAATCTCTTGCATTCGAAGTCATCTCATGTTTTCTCGTCGCCAACAGGGGAGGTTTTTATGAAGATCCGCAATCGGGCACTACTTGGCACCGCCGTAATTTGCTTCGCTACTCCGGGGTATGCGCAGTCCACGACGACAACGCAGGACAGCGCGCAATCGTCGGCGACCGAAGCCTCGACTCAGCCGGACAGCGCGCAGTCGTCCGCGGCAGCAGCCCCGCAGGACGGTGGCATTGCCGAAATCGTCGTGACCGCCCAGCGCCGCGAGGAAAATCTCCAGCGCGTTCCGATTTCGGTTTCGGCGTTCACTACTGAAGATATCAAGGCACGTGGGCTGACCGACGTGTCGCGTCTCGAGGGGCTGGTTCCCGGCTTTACCTTCGGGCGCTCGGGCGTCGAGGCGAGGCCCGCGATCCGCGGCGTCCGTACCGAGAATGTCGGCATCAATGCCGATACGACGATCGGTTTCTTCATCGACGGCATCTACCAGTCACGCACGTCGCAGGGTACGCTCGGCTTCGTCGACCTGGAGCGCATCGAGGTTCAGCGCGGACCCCAGGGCACGCTTTATGGCCGCAACACATTTGGCGGGAATATTTCGCTCGTTACCGCTCAACCGCGACTGAAGGTTGTTGAGCTTGGCACCGATGTCACCATTGGTTCGAACAATCTGGTACGGGCCAGCGCCTTCGGCAACGCGCCGATCGGCGACACGCTCGCGCTGCGTCTGGTCGCGGGATATGAGAAGTCGGACGGGTTCGTCAAAAACGTCCGCCTGGATGACAATGACCTGTTCGACGACAACAACCGTTATCTGCGCGCTTCGCTGCTGTTCGAGCCGAACGATCGACTAAGCGTCACGCTGAAAGGCGAATATGCCAGCCGCAAGGGCGCAGGCGGTTCCGCCTTCGGCTACAAGCTCATCGGGACCTATTTCCATGTGCCGTCCAATCAGCAGCTGTTCAACGCCACGCCGCTCCTTTTCAGCACCCGCCCGGGCGTTCGCGATGGCGTCATCGATGCGCCGCTGACAATCGACGCCGGCCAGCCGATCTTCGCGCGTGACGACCCCTATCGGATCGACAATGATTTCCGGGCGGACCTGAAGCTGCGCAACAAGGCGCTGACCGCCAATATCACCTACGATCTGGGCCCGGTCTCGCTGAAGTCCATCACCGGTTACATCGACTTCAAGACGACGCGTACCCAGGACACCGACTTTTCCGGCAATCAGATTGGCGCTGACCTTCAATATACGGCCGCCAAGACGTTCAGCCAGGAATTTCAAATTGTGTCGGGGCGGGGTGGACCGCTCGATTACGTCGCCGGCGTCTATTATTTCAATGACAAGCTTGAAGATGCCTTCGTCAATCAGCAATTCACGCAAATCATCCGCAACGTCACGCCGAATATCACTCGGCCAGCGGCGGGCGGTTTCTTTAGCCGCAACGAAGGTCACACCAAGTCCCTCGCCGGTTACGCGCAGGCCAGCTATGCTGTCACAGACCAGCTGAAATTCACTGCCGGCGGCCGCTATACGCGCGACCGGAAGGACTTCCGCTTCGCCAACGCCAATTCTGTACTGCCGCTTGTCAACGGACTGCCAGTCGGCACCGCGATCAACTTCAACACACTAAATATCCCTATCCCTGATAGCGCCTTTGGGTCGGAGGGCGCGCCGACGAACTGCACTTACACGACACTTCCAGCGCCACAGCCGGGCTTCCAATGCCTCGCTTCAAACACGACGGTGTTTACCGGCGCAACGTTGGATACTGCGGTATTTAAGAAGTTCACCTACCGGCTTGGTGTCGACTATCAGTTGACGCCAAGCAATCTGCTCTACGCCTCGGTCGCCAACGGGTTCAATTCGGGTGGCTTCAACGGCAGTCAGGCCGCAGTCGCGGCAGGCGCCGCAACGTTCCAGCCCCAGGTTGTGACTGCCTTCGAAGCGGGATCGAAAAACCGCTTCTTTGATCGCACGCTCCAGCTGAACCTGGCCGCTTTCTATAACCGGTACAGCAGTCTTCAGGAGCAAAGGCAGATTCCGGTCGCGAACACGACCACCTCGATCATCGAGAACAGCGGCAAGGCACGTTCTTACGGCGCCGAACTCGAAGCCATCTGGAAGCCGGTTAGTCCGCTGACGCTGACTGCTGCACTGTCTTATCTGAACGCCCGTTACACCGAGTATAACGGTCCCCTGCCGTTCGGTACGTCGATCCTGGTCCCCGCTCCCGGTGCCCAGGCGACAATCCTTAATGGCATTACGATTGCGCCCGCCGGGCAGCAGCGCCTTTTCGCTCCTGGCTACGATTGCAGCCCAATCTCGGGCACTGGCGGATCCGGGCAACCGGGGTTGGCCTTTTCCTGTGACCTGAGCGGAAACCGGATCGCCCACTCGCCCTCTTTCTCAGGAGCAGTGTCCGCGCAGTATGACTTCGACCTTGGCAGCGCCGGGACGCTCTCGCCCTACGCCCAGCTCAACTTTTCGTCCTTCTTCTATGGGCAGCCGGTCAACTCGGTCCTCGACCGTCAAAAGGGCTTCGCCAAGCTCGACCTGCGCCTGACCTGTGACATCATCGAGAAGTTCTCGGTGCAGGGCTTCGTCACGAACGTGACGAACAAGGCGACCGCAACGCGCTTTGTCTTCGGCGGTGGCGGTGGGCTCCAGGCGAGTTTCGCTCCGCCGCGCTTGTGGGGTCTGCGGGGCAGCGCTCGCTTCTGATCGAGTGGCTGGACCGTGTTGGATCGACCGCCAATTGCGCAGGAACGCGTGCGGGTGAGAAATGGCTGACGCTTCTTACCCGCCCGGGTTTCTATGGGGCACGGCAACCGCTGCGCACCAGATTGAGGGCAATAATGTAGCCAGCGATTACTGGCTTCTCGAGCACCTTTCCTCGACGAATTTCGTTGAGCCGTCAGGAGACGCCTGCGACAGCTGGAATCGCACGGCCCAAGATCTCGCAATCATTCGCGAGCTCGGCATCTCGGCCTATCGCTTCTCCATCGAATGGGCCCGGATCGAGCCCGAGGAAGGATGCTTTTCCCTAGCCGCGCTGGATCACTACCGGCGCTTCTGTGCCGCTCTCGTCGATATGGGCGTCGAGCCGATCATCACCTTTCATCATTTCACCAGCCCCCGCTGGCTGGCAGCAAGAGGCGGATGGGAAGATAGCGGCACGCCCGACAGGTTCGCGCGCTACTGTGAACGAAGCGCCGCTTATCTCAAGGGCCTGTTCGGAACCGCCTGCACGATGAATGAGCCGAACGCTCAGGTGAACAGCTACATATTGCGCGGAGATAAACCGTTTGCCGGTGAGGAGGCCGTGATTGCCGCGGCCAAGCACGCCACTGGCTCGGACCGCTTTGGCTCCTACTTCATGGGCAACAGCTACAAGGTGCGGGACATATGCATCGAAGCGCATGGCAAAGCCGTGCAGGCGATCGGATCGGCCGCACCCAGCGTGCGGACGGGCATGACCCTTGCCCTGCAAGACCTGCAGTGCGGGGAAGGTGGCGAGATTCTCTATGAAAAGTTGTTCGAACGCGCGAGGCGGCCGTTTTACGAAGCCTGCTCAAGCGACGACTTCATAGGGGTGCAATCCTACAACCGGTTTCATACGGGACCGGCCGGATATCTTCCGGCACGCGCCCGAAAAGTGGTCGACCAGTCAGGACATGAGGCTGACCCGGACGTCCTTGAATATGTCCTGCGGGAGGTTTGGTCCTTCTGCGGAGCGCCGATGCTGGTCTCTGAACACGGCATCAACAGCATCGACGATGATCAGCGGATGAGCCATCTTGAGGGAGCCCTTTGTGGTCTCCGCTCCTGCCTGGCGGACGGCCTGCCCGTTCTTGGATACATACACTGGAGCTTGATCGACAATTTCGAATGGCGGTCCGGATACGGACCACGTTTCGGGCTCTACGAGGTTAATCGAACTACCTTCGAGCGAACGCCGAAGCCGAGCGCCGCGCGTTACCATGACCTGATCAAAGCGGCGCGCGCTTAAGGCTGATTTTTGCACAGCGTAAACTGACAAGTCAGCTGATCGCCAGGCGCATCGACAGCGTCATTTCCTCGTCGCACTGCAAGACTCGCATTCCAAGCTCCGGCCACTGGCCCTCGGGAGCATTGAGTGCGGCGTTTGCGTGGCTGACCGGCTCGGCGACGAACAGTTCGCCGCTATCCGGCGAGTAAAGCTGGAAGAATGCGGCGTCAGGCGAGGACATGGTGATGTCGAATGGCCAATCGGGGTCGCTCAATCGAGCGGTCCCGCCCCAGCCTCCAAAACCGTGATCGAGACCCAGGCCGCACACTGGCCGGTCGGAGAGGTCATAGCGGTCGGTGGCGTCAATCTTCTCGATCGGCAGGACATGCTCGTCGATGGTCCAGACATGCTCGACGTGGGTCTGGATCCGGCTCTTGGGCGAGCAATGGAAATAGGGGTGCTGGCCAAGTCCGCATGGCATCGGTCCCGATGACAGGTTACGACAAGCTAGCGTGATTTCGAGGCTCGATTCGTCCAGCTCAAATCGTTGCTCGGCACGATATGACCACGGCCATTCGCCGGCCTCATGTTGATATTCGAGAATCGCTTCCCCTTCCGAAGCGGCGATGACGCGCCACGGATTCAGCCAGCCCTGCCCGTGAAGCGGACTTGGATCTCCCGTCATGTTGGGCGTCAGTCGGACGGTCTCTCCACGAAAGGTGAATTCCCCGCCTCGGATGCGGTTGACGTAAGGCACAAGCGGGAAGCTATCCATCCCAAGCACGTCCGTGGGCGTCTTGCAGCCACGCAGGATCGGCACGCTGCGCTGGCCGTCCGAATATTCGAAGCGGGCAATGCTGCCGCCGATGGACGGGCACAGCGCAAGCTTGAGCGGCCCGGCCGATAAAGTGACGAGGTCGAGCTCAGTCGCCACTGGTTCAGCCCCGCCTACCATTCCGCGAAGGCGCCGTCTTCGTGCCGCCAGATCGGATTGCGCCAGCGATGCCGATCCTTATGCACTTCGCGCACCGCCGCCTCGTCGATCGTAACACCCAGCCCCGGTTTCTGCGGGATGGGAAGATAGCCGTCGACCGGAGTCAAAACTTCCGGATCGGTCACGAAGTGAAGCAAATCGTGGCCGACGTTGTAATGGATGCCGAGCGACATCTCCTGGATCGCGACGTTGGGGGTGCATGCGGCAAGCTGGAGGCAACTGGCCAGCGCCAACGGGCCCAGCGGGCAATGCGGCGCGACGGCAATGTCATAGGCCTCGGCCATTGCAGCAATCTTGCGGCATTCGAGCAGTCCGCCGGCATGGCTGAGGTCGGGCTGGATGATGTCGACCGCCCCTCTTTCGAAAAACGGCTTGAAGTCCCAGCGCGAATAAAGCCGTTCCCCAAGGGCAATCGGCGTGCTGGTCAGGCTCGCGATCTGCGCCAGTCCCTCGGGATTTTCGGACAATAAGGGCTCTTCGATGAACAGCAGGCCAAGCGGCTCGACAACCTTCGCCAATTGCTTGGCCATTGGGCGATGAACGCGGCCGTGGAAATCGAGACCGACGTCCACGCCTGCCGCTTGCGCCGCCTCGACCCGCCGCACGACGTCATCGAACAGGCGCGGCGTGCCGATCCAGTCGAGCTCGCCAGTGGCGTTCATCTTGATCGCAGTGAAGCCCTGCTGGCGCCGGGCAAGTGCCGCTTCTTCGATCTCGTCTGGGCGGTCGCCACCGATCCAGGCGTAAGCCCGAATCTTCTCGCGCACCTGCCCGCCAAGCATCTCCCACGCCGGGATGCCGAACGCCTTTCCCTTCAGGTCCCACAGCGCTTGCTCAAGCCCGGCAAGCGCCGACATCAGCACCGGCCCGCCGCGGTAGAAACCGCCGCGATAAGCGACTTGCCAAATGTCCTCGATCCGCCGCGCGTCATGGCCGATGAAGCGATCGCGCAATGCCTCGATTGCGCCGTCCACGGCCTCGGCATAGCCTTCAAGGCTGGCCTCACCCCATCCGACCGCGCCTTCGCTGGTCTCGACGCGAACGAACAGCCAGCGCGGCGGGACGAAAAAGCTTTCGATGCGGTCGATCTTCATTGTCGCAATTACATCCCTTCAGGGTTGGCGGGTTGCGCCGCCGGTTGGATTCCCAGCAGTATGTCCGCCTCAATCTCCGTTAATGACATCGGCGCACTCTGGGCTAGCGGGACAGCCAGACATACGCTGGATGCAGGCAGCACTTCACGCCAGTCCCGGATGAGCTGCTTGTACGCCGTGCCGACGTTGCGAATGTTGCGATCGAGATCGTACAGGCCAAGCGCGTTCACATTGCCATTTTGCTCGCGGAGGGCCGTATCCCAGTCCACCTGATCAGTCAGCGAATACCAGGTAAAGCCTACGGTGGGGATGCCGACGTTGCGCAAGCGCAGCACGTTGGCCCACTCCTTCCACAACCATTGCACCGCTTCCTGGCCAGTGGGACCTTCACGATAATTGGTTTCGGTGTGCATCACCGGCACACGATAGCGATCATAATATTGCCGCGTGATCTCGCTGTAACCAAACACCTCGCCCGCGGCCTCGGTCTGCCCGTTGGGGTGAACGCGATGCTCGTTGGTGCGGTAATAGTCGGTGCCAAGGATGCAGAACTGCTTGAGATTATGCTCGAGGAAGAAGTGATACTCCTCGCGCGTCATGCCGTTATCGAGCAGATATTCGTACATGTCGCTATCGACCCTGCGGCCATAATTAAGGTCGAGGGACAGGAAACGCCGCGAATTGAGCGACTCCGCATGGCCGATCGCCGCGGGGCTATCGGCGTGGAAATATTCCGATGACTCGCTCTGGATGAAGATCGCGTCGCGGCGGATCTTAAGGATTTCGATCATGCCAAGGACGTTCGCCTTGACCACATTCTTGAGCGCGGTGACGAAACCGACATCGCTTCGCATCTGCTCGTTCCACCAGCCATATTTGGCGGAGAAGGTCGCGCAGATAAACATCTCGTTGACCGGCGTGTAAAGCTGGATCCACGGATAGCGGGCAGCGAAAGCTGCGGCATATTGCGCAAACAAGTGTCCAAAATCGAGGTTCTGGAAATTGCCGATCCAGTCGGGCACGCCGAAGTGGCACAAGTCGATGATCGGAGTGATCCCGCGCCGTTTGAGATCGTTAAGCGTGATGTCGGCGAACTCCCAGTCGTAACGACCCGGGCCAAGGAACGTCTTGTGAATCGGTGGACCGAATCGCAGGAAGTGGATGCCGAGCTCATCGACGCAGTCGAAGTCGGTGCGCCAATGCTTGTAGTGGCCGCACGCCTCCATCTGATCGACGCGCGTCCGGCCACCGTTGATTGTGGGAACGCTATTTTCAATTCCGGTCGCGAACATGAAATTGGTGATGAGGACACTCCTCGACGATTTCAGTTGAAGAAAAAGACGTCAGCCTTCGAATGGCAAGTCGGCAAGTCCGACGCAGCCTGTGTCGAGCATAAACAATCCGCCTGCACAAGGTTGCGCAGCCAGTTCCGATTGGCTGAGGCCAATGCTCGCGGAAGTGACGTACAAGGAGCCAAGCCCCGGCCCTCCGAACGCGCAGCTGGTCGGTTTCTGGACCGGCAAGTCGACCTTTGCGATGCACTCCCCGGCCGGCGAAAAGCGCCGTACGCACCAGCCGTCCCAGAAAGCGATCCACAGGCAATCGTCGGCATCGACGGTCATCCCGTCCGGATAGCCATCGCCGTCACCGAAGCGCGCAAAGACGCGCCGGTTCGACGGCGCGCCATCGTGATCGAGGTCGAACATGTAAGTGAGCTGTCGCCCCGAATCATTATGATACATCCGCCGGCCCGAGCGACTGAAAGCGGGACCGTTGGTAACTTTATAGCCGTCGTCGGCGCGAAACCACGATCTGTCCGTATCTAGCCGGTACAAGGCGCCCGTCGCCGCTTGTTCGGTATCGTCCATCGTCCCCGCCCAGAAGCGTCCCTCGCGGTCGATCTTGCCGTCGTTGAAGCGATTGGTGACGCGATCCGTTTCCGGATGGTCGAACGGCGCGAAATGACTGGCGTCGGGATCGACGATCGCGAAACCGCGCTCAGTGCCGGCAATGAATCCGCCCTTCTGGCGCGGCGCGAGCGAGGCAATGCGAAAGGGCGTGTCCCACTGGCTTACCTCGCCTGCCGCATCAAGCCGGAAGATTTTTTGACCCTTGATGTCGACCCAATAGAGCGCCGATTCACGAGCGTCCCAGACAGGCCCTTCGCCAAGGACTGCACCGACATCGGCGACGCACCGCAATTTGCTGGTCGAGGTCATCGGCCACGTCCATAGTCTGCTGCGGCGGAAAGAAAACCGCCCATAGAGGTCGCGCTCGCCGTTTTTTTTGTGCAAAGCGGGGCATGCGCTGGGCTGAAGGCTTTATCGCGGTGGATTGGGGCACGACCAACCGCCGCGCCTATCGGATCGATCATGAGGGGACATGCGTCTCCGCGATCGAGGACGACCTTGGCGTGCTGTCCGTGCCGACCGGAGCTTTCCCCGCAGCCGCAAGCGACATTCGGGAACAGCTTGGCGACTTGCCCTTACTGATGGCGGGAATGGTCGGCTCGACCCGTGGTTGGATCGAAGCGCCCTATGTGCCCTGCCCCGCGGGAATGGACGACCTCGCCGCCAGGTTGAGCTGGGCCGAACCCGGACGCACCGCAGTCGTACCCGGACTGTCGATCCTCGGCGATGGACGCGCCGACGTCATGCGCGGCGAGGAAGTTCAGTTGTTCGGCGCAATCGCCGCCGGTCTCATCCCCAGAAACTGTTTCATTTGCCATCCCGGCACGCACAATAAATGGGTCGCGGTGGAGAATGGGCGGATCACCGAATTCCGCACGGTCATGACCGGTGAGATGTTCGACATGCTGCGCAAGCGCGGCATTCTCGCCGAAATGCTGACCGAAGAAGTGACGCCCGAGGCCGCTTTCCGCGAGGGCGTCCAGCGTGGGCTGCAAGCATCCGCCCTTACTGCCGAGCTTTTCTCGGTGCGCGCCCGCGTACTGCTAGGCGATATGCCGCACGCCTCCTCCGCATCCTATGTCAGCGGATTGCTGATCGGCGCGGACCTGAGTGTCGGCCTCAGGCTCGTAGCCGGGTCGGATATCATTATCATGGGGCGCGCTTCGCTCACTCGGCTTTATACCGCTGCTGCAGCCGAGGCGGGACGCTCGGCTCAGGAAATCGACGGGAGCGCGGCCTTTCTGGCGGGCGCGGTCGCAATTGCCAGGATGCTCGATTGACCAACCAATTCTACACTTACTTTGCCGAATGCCCGCTGATCGCGATCCTCCGCGGAGTAACGCCCGACGAGGTCGAAGCGATCGGCGACGCCTTGTACGAAGGCGGGGTTCGAATCATCGAAGTGCCGCTTAATTCTCCCGATCCGCTCGGCAGCATCGCGCGCCTGAGCGCGCGGTTCGAGGGCCGGGCATTGATCGGCGCCGGCACCGTCCTTCGGGTCGACCAGATAGAGCCGATCCACGCTGCGGGCGGTCGGCTGATCGTCTCGCCATCCACTAACGTTGATGTGATTGGCGCAAGCGGTGCGGCAGGCATGGTCTCCTGCCCCGGATACTTCACCCCGTCCGAGGCCTTCGCCGCGCTCGACGCCGGTGCGCATGCGCTCAAGTTCTTTCCCGCCGAAGCGGCATCGCCAGCCGTCATCCGTGCGCAACGCGCCGTCCTCCCCAAGGACACGCGGCTGATCGTGGTCGGCGGGGTTGGCCATGATTCGATGGAGCCGTGGTTCGAAGCAGGAGCCAACGGATTTGGGCTGGGTTCGGGCATTTACCGACCGGGCCAGTCACCGGAGGAAACGCTGTCGAAGGCCCGCGCTTTTGGCGCGGCGTTGGCTGCGCGGTGAGCGCGATCCGCATCGGCGTCGTTGGCATGGGGAAGATTGCCACCGACGAGCATTTGCCCGCGATCGCCGCCAACCCGCGCTTCAAGCTTGCGGCGACCGTCGAACGATCCGCGCCGGCCTCGGAAATGAATTTCACCAGCCACAGTGCATTGCTCGCCGCTGCCGATCGGCTTGACGCGGTTGTGATCACGACCCCGCCCGGCCCTCGTTACGGCATCGCGCGGGACTGCATCGAGGCCGGATTGCATGTGTTGCTTGAGAAGCCGCCGACGGCGACGCTGGCGGAGATTGAAGAGCTTCGGGGATATGCCGAGAAGCGCAATGTCAGCCTATTCACGACCTGGCATGCGCAGCATAATCCGGCGGTCGTCGAAGCCGCAGCACTGCTCACTGGCCGCCGTATCCGCAACATGGCGATCGTCTGGCACGAGGATGTCGAAAAATGGCATCCCGGCCAGCGCTGGATCTGGGAAGCGGGCGGGTTCGGGGTGTTCGACCCTGGAATCAACGCATTCTCGATTGCTTCGGCAATCTTTCCCGCAAGCCTGTTCGTGCGCAGCGCCGCACTGCATTTCCGCCAGGGGGCGCATACGCCGATCGCGGCCGAGATCGCGTTTAATAGCCCGGCGAGCGAAGGCGCGCTTAGCTGCAGCTTCGACTGGCGGCGGGCGGCAGGCGAGGAATGGACGATTGCCATCTCGACCCAGGATGGGCTTTCGATAAATTTGCTCGACGGCGGCGCGCGGCTGATCGTCAATGGCGAAGCGCGGCCGACCAGCACCAAGGCGGAATATCCTGACATCTACCGCCGCTTCGCCGAACTGGTCGAGCGCGGCGAAAGCCAGGTAGACACCGTCCCGCTCCGACTGGTCGCCGACTGCCTGCTCGTCGGCAGCCGTCATATCGTCGATTAAGCGCTGTCAGCGCTGCCGACGTGTCATGCGTGGCGCCTGGCGCGGTCCGGTCGAAGGCGTTCCGCCGGCAATGCGGGGCCAGCCATCGACCCATTCGATGCGGTCGATCAGCATGACGCGGCGCGAATTGACCTCGTCGCTTTCCTTGGAGCGGGTGCGGCGCGCATCGACGGCGTGATATACGATCCAGTCGTCGCCGCGCGCGTCGGTTACGACTGCATTATGACCGGGAGCGATCCATGCCGCATTGGCCTGAAGAATCACGCTGTTTGGCGCTCCGGTAGCGGCGGCGAGTGTTTCGAACGGGCCAGTCGCGCTGCGCGAGCGCGCCACCATCACTGCATAATGCGCTTTGGGTCCGCAACAATTGTCGCCCGAGTAGAACAGATAATAATAGCCGCTGCGCCGAACGATCCACGCGCCTTCGATCAACCGCTGGTAATTGGCCGGGTCCTCATCCTTGATCGTCGTGACGAGGACGGTAGGCACGCTGCCGGGAGCGAAGCTCAGCCTATCGCGGCTCAGCTCCTGGACCTTGATCGGTTCGAACCCCGAGCCCCAGTAGAGCAGCCGCTTGCCCGTCGCCGGATCGTCATAGGCCATTGGGTCGATGTTCACGAAGCCGGGGCCGCACAGCATTGGCTTGCCGCTGTCGACGAACGGCCCTTCCGGGCGGCTTGCAGTTGCGACGCCAAGGCACAGTCCGCGCTTGTCATCGGTCAGTGCCGCATCGGGCTTGGCGGAATAATAAAGGAAGTAGCGCCCGTCCGCAGCATGGACGTGCGGCGCCCAGAAATCCTGAGTCTTACTTGCCCACACTGGCTTCGTCGGCAGCGCGTCGCCGAGTAAAGTCCATTTGGTCAGATCGTTTGACCGCGCGACGCGGATGTTAAGAGTCGCCGTGCCGCCAACATTGCCCTGCGTCGCATAGACATAAGTCGTCCCGCCGGGCGTGGTTAGAGTCGCGGGATCGGGGAAGTCGAGGTCGAGGACCGGGTTGGAATAAGTTGGCATTGGCTGAACCCCGGCGATTGGCGCCGCGCACCCCGTGACGGCCATGAGGAGTGCGAAAGCGGCGAGCCGGGAGAATGATTTCATCAGCGGAGCATAGCGCCGCCTTCCCCGCTTGCAACCGTGCGACGACTGGCTTTCCCCGCGTCGCGCTCATGTCTATCGTCGGTCCATGCACAGCGCCCCCAACCTCCTTTTTGCCGTCGATTGCGTCGCCGATGGCGAAGCCACCGACCTTGTCATCACCAGCGAAGGCACGACGCGAAGCTATCGCGTCGAGGGCGGCGAGCAGCATGACTATACGGCCTTCTATGATCGCATTGCCGCCGACTATGGCATGCGCCGCCCGCATCATGTCGAACACGTCCCGGAGGCGCCGTCGGGCCCTTTTTGGCGGCCGCTGATCACGACCAACCTGTCGGCGCAAATCCTGTGCGGCTATGGCGACCCCGCCGTGATCAAGACCGACGAGGGTTATTATCTGATTGCGACCTCGAACGACGCGCCGGATGCACTGCCGATCCTGCGCTCCACCGACCTTGCGGCCTGGGAGCCGCACGGTTTTGCCTTTCCTGAAGGCGAGAATCCCGACTGGACCCTTGCCGGCACAAAGGTGGGCGATTTCTGGGCACCGGAAATTGCCCGCGTCGGCAACGAGTATTGGCTGACCTATACCGCGCGCAGTCGCGACAACAGCCTGTCGATCGGCCTTGCAAAAAGCGATCATCCGACCGGGCCGTGGCATGACAATGGCGCGCCTTTGCTGACCGCCGGGACGATCGACGCACACGTGTTCGTTGGCGCCGACGGAGCCCCTACCCTGTTCTGGAAAGAGGATCGCAACGGGCGCTGGCCGCGCCCGCTTGCCGGCTTGCTGCGCGACGATCCATCGCTCATCGGGGCGATCTTCGCAAGCGACAGCGACCGCCGCACGGCCGCCTTCGCCGCCGCGATCCAGCCGTGGGCGAACGATCGCCGGCCGATCGAGCGCTTCTTCCTGATGCAGCCGCTGATCAGCGCCGCGCTGGCCAATTGGCCGCGCCTGCAGGCGGCGTTGCGCGAAGCCGGGCACAGGGAACTGCTAGAGGCGATGCGCACGCCGATCTTCGCGCAGCGGCTGGCCCCAGATGGTCGCTCCCTGATCGGCGAACGCGTCCAGGTGCTCGAGAACGACCAGCCTTGGGAAGGACATTTGATCGAAGGCCCGTGGGTGACGTTCCAGAGCGGCCGCTACTGGATGCTGTACGCCGGCAATGATTTCACCAACCCCGCTTATGGCATTGGCGTCGCCGTCGCAGACGATTTGCTTGGCCCTTATGTGAAACAGCGCAGGCCCCTGCTCCGCTCGACCAGCGATTGGCTCGCCCCCGGACATGCGTCGGTAGCGCCCGGGCTCGACGGGCAGCCGCAATTGTTTTTCCACGCATTCCGCCCGGGCACCGGCGGATATAATGCGTTCCGCGCCTTGTTGACCGTTGGGCTGGCGTTCACGCAGGATGAGCTTAGCCTGCGCGAGGTCCCGGTTTGAAAGAAAGGGTGCGCCATATGGCCGTCTCGACTCTTCTGCGTGGCGCTGCTGCCGCGTCGCTTGCACTTGGCGGCATCGCTGCCGCCGAGCCATCCTTCGTCCCCGTATATGAGGTCAATTTTCCGGACCCCTACGTCCTTCTGACGAACGGCGAGTTCATTGCCTATGCCACCAATGACGGGATCAACCTGCCGATGGCGACGTCCAAGGATCTCGTGAGGTGGAGCCCGGTGATGGACCCGGCGCGGCCTGGCAAACGGCTCGACGGAATGCCGGTGCTCGCGTCCTGGGCCAGGGAAGGCAAGACCTGGGCGCCCGAAGTCCAGCGCGTCGGCGGCAAGTATCTGCTTTATTACACCGCCGATTATGCCAAGCTCGATCGCCAGTGCGTCGGCCTTGCGGTGGCGACGAGCCCGCGCGGGCCGTTCCGCGATACCTCTGCAAAGCCGTTGATTTGCCAGGCCGACCTTGGCGGGACGATCGACGCCAACACCTTTCGCGACGCCGATGGCAAGCTTTACATCTATTACAAGAATGACGGCAATCGCGTCGGCAAGGTCTCGCACATCTGGGTCCAGCCAATGTCCCCCGATGGAATGAAGCTAGTCGGCACGCCGGTCCCGATCGCGCGCGACACCAGGCCGTGGGAGCAGAAATTGGTCGAATCCCCGACCATGGTGCGCGCGCCGACGGGGTATCAGCTTTTCTATTCCGGGGGCTATTTCGGCTGGAATGACGACCAGCGCTTCTCGCCCTACGCGATGGGCTATGCGACGTGCGCGGGGCCGATGGGACCGTGTGTCCCGTCGCCCGACAATCCGATCCTGCACAGCTTCAACGATCGCCAGGCGGGCTGCATCAGCGGCCCCGGCCACCAGTCGATCTTCACCGTCGGCAAGAGCACCTTCATGGCGTTTCATGCCTGGGCCGCGAACAAGGGCTGCCGCAAGGCGGCCGACAAGCGCTTCCTATATATTGCACCGCTGAGCTGGAAGGACGGCAAGCCGGTGATTGGTCAAAGCATGAGGGCTTCCCGGCGGTAAGGAGCTCTAACCAGCGTCGGACCGAAAATGCGAAGGCCGGAGGCGCGTTCCCGCTCCCCCGGCCGCACGAACGCATACCTGGTGTTTAGCCGCGCTCTGGCGCCGGTTCCGGCAGTGGCGGCGGTGCCGGCTGCTCGACCATCGGAGCCGGTTCGATCACCGGTGGTGGCGGGGGCGCAATATATGGCGCGGCCTCGGCTATCGGTGGCTTGTCGCGGCCGAAGCGGAAGCGAAGCCCGCCGGACAGGATGGTCTCCTCGAACCGCAGGAAGCGAACATATTCGGACCGCGCGGCGCCGTTCCGCGCCGAGCTGAAGTCCTGCCGGAAGGGCTTTTTCAGGATGTTGGTCCAGTCGAAGAACGCCGTGAAATTGTCGTTGAACTTGTAGCTTGAAGAGAAATCGAGCCGGCCAGCGGGCTTGGAGGTTTCGATATAGTAGTCGCCACCGAACCTCGTCGGGTCGTTATTGTCGCGGATCTGGATCGTCTCCAGCGTCTTGCTACGCTTGTTATACGACAGGCGCGCCGACAACGGACCGTTCTCGTAGATGCCCGCAATATTGAAGGTCCATTTCGAAACCCCGTAGATCCGACGCTCTCCGATCCGGTCGTCCGGATCGATGACTTCGGTATCGAGGTAGGTGACATTGGCCTGGGTGCCGAAGCCACGTGCCCAGGTGGGAAGGAAGTCGAAGAAGCTCGTGAATTGTGCTTCGGCGCCAGTGATCCGGCCCTTGCGAGTATTGAAGGGTCGATTGATGATGATTGGTCCGAGAGTCGGATCGGTGACCCGGTCTTGGTCGTTCTGGATGAAGCCCTTCAAGTCGCGGCGGAACACCGCGGCGGAAACAAAGCCGGTGCGCGAAAAATAATATTCGAGGCTGGCGTCGTAATTGTTCGAATCGAACGGCGAAAGGTTGGGGTTGCCCCCGCCGCCGGAACGGGCACACGCGAACGGGTCGCCGCCTGGATTACAGCCCACGCGTGGTGCCCCCAGACCAAAGGAGGGATTAAGCTGTTCGAACGTCGGCCGGGTCCGCGTCTGCGTTGCCGAAAGGCGCAACTGCACCTGCTCGGTGAGATGGATCCTGGCGCTGGCATTCGGAAGCCAGTCGGTATAGCTGTTGGCGCCACTTACCGGCTGGAACGAGATGCCGGTACCCGTATCAATCCGCGACGTCCCCTCGACTCCGGTCTTCGTGCGGACGGCGCGCAGGCCGATCACCCCATCGACGACGTCGCCGAAGCGATAGTGGGCTTGAACATAACCGGCCGTGGTCTTCTCGCTCGCGTCGAACGTTTGCGTCGGATTGGGCGCTACGTCGTCGGTCGAGTAATTGGCAGTGCAGCAGACGTCATTGACGAAGCCGAAGTTCCCGCGCGGCAGGTTGATCACGAACTGCCGCAGCTCCTCACGATTGCTGCGAATGCTGTTGTATGTAGGCGCAAGCCAATTGTTGAAGCCACTCTGCACGTCCGTCCCGCGGAAACCGCTACGGAAAAGCTCGTAATTCAGGGGCACAGAGCTGATCGGAACGCTCTGGTTGTCGAACTGGGCAAACCGGTTGCCGAACTCGCGGTGTGCATCGCGCGTGCTGTAACGAAATCCGGCTTCGATTTTCGGCAGGAAGTCGATGCCGCTTTCATAGTCGGCATCGGCGCGGAATTGCCAGTCGTCGCCCTTGGAAACCTGCTCTTCCTCATAATAGCCCTGGAAGAAATAATTGGCGGGATTGGCGGCGTCGAAACCGACAAGGTCGAACTCGGGAGTCTCGTTGTCGAAGTTGACTGTGTAACCCCGCGCAACACGGAAATCGACGCTCGACGTGGACCCGGTGAACTTGCTCTTCGTCCGCGCCAGATCGGCCGACAAGCGCAGCGGCCCAGCATCGTAAATGGTACCGACCGCGAATTGATAAGTGTCCGTCTTGTTGAACGTGCCGCCCTGGAAGCCATCGGCCCGACCGGGGTCCCTTATCGTCCCGCTCGACAGCAAATTCGTCCCATCACGGAAATCGAGGTTGCTGGCTTGCCCACCGAACAGGGGCTGGGTCCACAAGCGGCTTGAAACCTCGTTGCGGAATCCCTGCCAGAGACCCTCGGCGTAAAACTCAAGGTCCGACGAAGGGCGGTACTGCAGCGCTCCATTTACCGACGGGCGAACGCGATTGCCGCTGTTGTAGAAAATGCGCTGGATGTCGGGAAAGCGACTGCCCTGTGGGCCCGGTGCAATGAAGTCGGTGTTCGAGATTTCAGAATCCAGATAATCAAGTTCGGTATAGGACACGTTGATCAGCGCACCGAACTGGCCGCCGTCCCCGACGTCCCAACGATTGGTGAGCAACAAATTGGCATTCGGGTTCACCTTGCCTGCCTGCTTCGAACGAAGCGCCCAGACCGAACCTGCAAACTCGAAGCCCTTGAAGTCGAAAGGTTTGCGCGAGCGTACGTTGACGAGGCCAGCAAGCCCCGCTTCGACCAGGTCAGCAGTGGAGCTTTTGAAAACTTCGATTGCCGCAATGTTCGACGAGGGGAAATCCTGCAGCGCAACGACGCGCGTCTGCGCAGTAAAAATCTCGCGCCCGTTATAGGTGGTGGCGAAATCCGGCAGACCACGCACAAGCACTGAATCGGCCTCGCCCGCGCGGCGCGTTACCTGAAGGCCCGGGATACGTGCGGCAGTCTCCGAGACCGCAATATCGGGCAGTTTGCCAATGTCTTCGGCCACGATCGCATCAACGATCTGGTCACTGTTGCGTTTGATATTCTTGGCCGACTCAAGGCTGCGGCGGATACCGGTGACGACGATTTCTTCACCACCCGCGGCTGGGGTGCCAGCATCATCGGCTGCGGCTTCGGCCGCGGCTTCCTCGGCCGGAGTGGGAACGGGTTCTGGCGCGGTCTGCGCTGCTGCGGGTGATGCAGCAAGTGCCAAAAAGATCGCGGTTCCAGACCAGAATGTCGATGATAAAGTCCGCATGATGCTCCCCCCAAAACTTATATTCGCCGTGGCATATTTGCCGTTCGCCGGCGACGCTATGCCAAGCCCCGTTCGTCAACAAGACACCTTGCCGTCCAGCAATCATAAATAAAGGCGGACTGCGTCGTTTGCGTCACGCTGGTCAGTCGACCTGGCCAAGCAATTCGTTCACCCGCCGCTCGGCGTCGGCAAGCGCGCGATCGACCGACTTCTGGCCGTTGACCGCTGCTGCCATTTCCTCGCCGATCAATCCTTCGATCGCGGACTGGCGCTGGACGTAGCCGGGCAGCGGCTGGCCATATTTCGCAAGCGGCGCAATTTCGGGCCGGTGCGGGAGCGCATTGAAGCGCGGGCTGTCGAGGATCGCCTTGAACGCCGGCAAATGGCCGGTGCGGACCCAGTCGAAATTATGCTTGGCCATGAAGCCGAAGAAACGCGCCAGCGCCGAGCGCTGTTCGGGCGTTCGGTCGCGCTTTGGAACGACCCAGACATGACCGCTGACGAACAAGGCGTCACGTCCCCACAGCCGCGGATAGGGATAGACCGCATAGGCATTGTGAAGCGGCCGCCCGACGGTCTTCGCCTCCTGCTCGAACTGTCCGATCATCCAGGTGCCGGTCGGATAAATACCGCCTTCGCCATTCATGAAGGTGGCGATCGCGGCCGGGGTATCCTGATCGAGCGTGCCAAGTTTTTCCACATTGATGCGGCGAAAGAAGTTCATGATCTTGCGCGCTTCGGGCGTGCGTAGCCGGACGTGATTGGCATCGGGGAAGATCACCGCGTCATGGGCCATCAGATAGGTATAGAGATTGCGCGTCTGATATGCCGGATCGCCAACCAAGCTCTGAATCAGATAGGGCTTGCCGGTGCGTTCCTTGAACTGCCGCGCATGGGCAATAAATTCGTCGGCCGATTGCGGCAGGATGGGCTTGCCGCCGCGCATCAGCCCGGCCTGTTTGAACAGGGCCGTATTGACGTGGAACAGCCCCCCATGCGTGTCCCAGGGAAGCCCGTAGAGGCGCCCGCCGATCGTCACCGCGCGCAGGCTTGCCGGCGTGAAGCTTGCTGGGTCGATCCCCGCCTCGCGCAGCAGCGGCTCGACTGGCTCGAGCAGCCCCTTGGCGGCATAATCGGAAATGACCCCACTATGCATGGTGACGATGTCGGGGGGATCGCGCGCGGCAACTTGCGCGGTGAGCTGGGGATAGCCGGGCCAGGCGACCACGTTCTGGCTGACCGGGGTGCCAGGATTTTGGGCGTTGAACTTGTTGATCATCGAAGTAATGATGCCGCACTCGCCTTCGACCTTGGCGACATCGGTCGTGCGCCCGAACACCGCGCCGCACTCGCCGAAGAACCGCTGCAGATAGATACCGCTCCGCTCCTCGCTCTTGCCGCAACCAGCAAGCGACAAAGCGGCAAGGACGATCCACCCGCCCCTCATCGGACTGCCGTCCCGGCCATGGCGCGCACGATCTGTTTCTGGAACACCAGATAGACGATGAAGATCGGGATCGAAGCGAACACCGCTTGCGCCATTAGGAAACCCAAACCGCTGGTCTGGGCATAGTTCATCTGGCTTGCGGCAAGCCCGACCGTAAGCGTGTACATGTCGCTGCGCGTTGCCGAGATGAGCGGCCACCAATAATCGTTCCAGCTGGCGAGGAAGGTGAACACCGCAAGCGTCGACTGCGCGGGTATCGTCAGCGGTAGAAGGATGTTCCAGAAGATCGACAGGCGCGACGCACCGTCAAGTAGGGCCGCCTCGTCATACTCCTTGGGGATGGCGCGAAAATATTGCGTCATGAAGAACACCCCGAACGGGGTCACCAGCCCGGGCAGGATCAGCCCTGCATAGCTGTTGTGAAGGTGCAGGTCGGCGAACAATTGGTGGCGCGGCAGGACCACTGCTTCGCCGGGGATCGCAAGGCCGGCGAGCACCAGCACGAACAACGTCCGCCGCAGCGGGAATTCGAGCCGCGCAAAGCCATAGCCGGCAAGGCTGCACAGGATCAACACCCCGGCAGTGGTCCCGAGCGATACGATCGTGCTGTTGATCAGCCAGCGCGTCGTCAGTGCATTGCCAAAGATCGCCTGGTAATTCTCCAGCGTGTAGGGACCCGACAAAGCCGCCCCGCTATTGCCGACCAGTTCGGCATTGTCCTTGAGCGACAGCAATATGGTCCACACGAGCGGCGCGACCATGATCGCAGCGCCAATCAGGACGGCGACGAACGCCACCGGGGACAGCCGATCACGACCCACGTTAGCGGCCACCCTCACCCTCCTTCGTGCGACCGGTCAGCCAATATTGCGTAAAGGTCAGCAACAGGATGAGGATGAACAATATCTCGGCCGCCGCGGTGGCATAGCCAAGCTCCCAGCGTCCGAACGCGGCTTCGAAAATGAACAGTACGACTGTGCGCGATGCTCCGCTCGGGCCGCCGCCAGTAAGCAACTGGGCCTGGCCGAACAATTGCAATTGCGCGGCGGTCTGAAGCATCACGACCAGGATCAGGGTTCGCCGAAGCGACGGCAGCGTCACGCGCCAGAAGGTCGTCCAGCGGCCCGCTCGGTCGAGGGCCGCAGCCTCGTACAGTTCCCCCGGGATCTGCTGCAATCCGGACAGGAACAGCATCATCGGAAGCCCGATCGACCACCAGATAGTGGTCAACGCAAGCGCCGGTAGCGCGAGGCCCGGATCGCTCAGGAACGGCAGCGGTGTCCACCCAAACGCGGTCCACAACTCGCCAAGCAATCCGGCGTCGGGCGCGAGTACGAAGCGCCAGATAAGCGTCACGATCGTCACCGACAGCACCGACGACGAAAAGAAAATACCACGAAAAATGGCCGCGTCGCGGGTCGCACGGTTCAACGCCAGTGCAAGCGCCAGCGTCAATGCGGTCAACGTCGGCACGATCATCAGGGCGATGACAAAGGTATTAAGCAGCGACTGGTGAAACACCGGGTCCGCTGCAAGCCGGGCATAATTGGCAAGCCCGACAAATTCCCCCCCGCCAAACAGATCGACCCGGCGCAGGCTGAAGGCGATCCCTAGGAACAAGGGGTAAATGAGCAGCGTCAGATAGAAAAACAGGAATGGCGCAACGAACGCGAAGCTTCCTAGCTGCGACGCCCGACCGCGCCTGCTCATGATGCGCGCTGGTCGGCGTGATGCCCGGTGCCATCGGCGCCGAAAATATAAGCCGCGTCGCCATCGATCCTGAGCCCGACCTGGTCGTTGATCGCTACCCGGCTATAGCCTTCGTCCTCGGCCGTAATTGCCTGGCCGTCGGCCAGATGGGCGTAGATCAAGGTGCGCTCGCCCAATCGTTCGACCAGTTGCACTTTGGCCGTGGTCGTTGCCTTGTCACCTCCGACCACCCGCACCGCTTCGGGTCGCAGGCCGATGCTTAGGCCGTCCCCTGGCAATCCGGCACGCCGCACGCGGGTCTGGACTTCCGACCCGTCCGCCAGGCGCAGCCGCGCAAATTCGCCTTCACCGCCCACCAGTTCGGCAGGTGCCATCGTCATTGGCGGCGAGCCAACGAATTGGGCGACGAAGCTGTTGGCCGGACGATCGTATATTTCCATCGGCGCGCCGACCTGCTGGATCGTGCGATCGTTGATGACGACAATCCGGTCGGCGAGCGTCATCGCCTCGGCCTGATCGTGGGTGACCATGATGATCGCCGCCTCGACCCGCTGGCGGAGCTGCGCAAGTTCGACGCGCGTTCGCATTCGCAGCGCGGCATCTAAGTTGGACAAAGGTTCGTCGAGCAGGAACACCTTGGGCCGCTTGACGATCGCGCGCCCAATCGCGACGCGCTGGCGCTGGCCGCCCGACAATTGGCCCGGCTTGCGGTCGAGCAGGGCCGTGATTTCGAGTGAGTCCGCCGCCTCGGCGATCAAGGTAGCAATCTCGTCTTTCGACACGCCGGCATTGCGCAGCCCAAAGGCCATATTATCGCGTACCGTCATGTGCGGATAGAGCGCGTAATGCTGGAACACCATTGCCACGTCGCGTTGCCCCGGCGGCAGTTCCTCGATGCGCTCGCCGTCGAGCTTGATTTCGCCTTCGTCGGCAAATTCAAGCCCGGCGATGATCCTGAGGAGGGTCGATTTGCCCGATCCCGAAGGGCCTAGAAACGCGATGAATTCAGAGGCGCCAATAGAGAGCGAAACGCCGTCGAGGATGTTGGTCGCGCCGAACGCTTTACGAATTCCGCTCAGTTCAAGACCTGCCAATCGCGTGACCCCTTTGACGTTCTTGTACAAGAACGAATTGGGTCCGCAACTGTCAACAAGCGCAAAACCTAGCGGTCAGAACAAAGCTACAATCTGGAGGGCGATTTGCTCGCGGAGCCCGCCTCACTTGTCGGCAAGGCGAGCTCCGCAGCTTCAATAGAATGTCAGATTAGAATCCGCTTTTAACGGCAGCCGTTCAGGCGAAACCCTTGCTCGCGGCTTGCTTCACCCATGTCCAGCACAACGGCCTTGACGGGAGCGCGCCACATCTGGTGGGCCTGACACTTATCCAGACTGTCGCTGAAGAGCGCCTTTGGATCGTTCGATCCCGGCCCGTGATAGATCGGCTCCGAAACGCAATCATTGCGAGGAAGGAGATCGCTACCAACCATTTGAACATACCCCACCAGAAACCGGCATCAGCGCCTTCTCGAATAGTCCAACGCGTGACCCGGGCTTTGGATGCAAGCCGTCGGAATTTTTTCTTGTCTTCTCAGTGGGGTGTGGCAGCCAATTGAAAAACAGGCGGTCCACGTCCATATGCCTTTGCATGAGCCTGCCGCGCCTTTTCGCGATATTTCTCGCGCTTTCGCTGCTCTTCGGGCCGCTGGCGATGGACCGCGCGATGGCCGCGGCACCGGCGGCGGGCGATTCGCAGATGATGGACGATGGTCATTGCGACACAGACGAAGGCGCGACGGACAAGGCGATGCCCGATCAGTGCTGTGCGGCTACTGCAGCGGTCGCTCTGGAGGCCTTGGCGGACGAGATGCTGTTCACGCGCCTTGCCGTCACTCCCGCCACTTCGCGTTTTCATCGCGGCGTGCTGAGCGAAATTTCCACGCCCCCTCCCCGACTGTCGTGAAATCGATCCAATTTCCTCGATTTCACGGAGTATCAAGATGAAGAAGTTTTTGACTGCGATCGCCCTGACGGTCGCCCTCCCCGCAATGGCGCACGCCCAGACCGTCGCTGCGGCGCCCAAGACCGGCTGCTGCGCCAAGATGAAGGACATGGCCGGGTGCAAGCACATGGCCAAGATGGACCATAAAAAGCATGACATGAAGGCCGGCGCTGATCCCCATGCCGGTCACGACATGTCTCAGCCGACGGCCAAAGCGCCGCAGGCTGGCGCGCACCAGAACCATCAATAAATAGACGGGCTTCGGGCTGGCGTCGCCTTGCGGCGGCGTCAGCCTGTTGCTCGCATGTGCCCTCATGGCATCTCAAGGATTTCACATGGTCGACAAGCTTGCTCTCCACCGGCGCGATTTCCTGCGCGCGGCAACGCTCGGCGGTGCCGGCGTGGGCCTGGCCGGGCTTAGTCCCGCATGGGCGCAACGCCTTTCCGCCGGCATCGCGCGCCCACTCCCAACCGTCAGCGGCAATGACATCGCGCTGACGATCGGCAAGGTCGCGGTCCGGGTCGACGGCAAGGTCGGCCGCGCGGTCGGGGTCAACGGGACCGTCCCCGCCCCCCTGATCCGCCTTCGGGAAGGGCAGAAGGTTCGCCTTCGCGTCACCAACACGCTCGATGAGGAAAGCTCGATCCACTGGCATGGCCTGCTGGTGCCGTTCGCAATGGATGGCGTTCCTGGCGTGAGCTTCCCCGGCATCGCGCCGCGATCGACCTTCACTTATGAGTTCCCAATCGTCCAGTCGGGCACCTATTGGTATCACAGCCACTCGGGCTATCAGGAAGAAGACGGCATCTACGGCCCGATCGTGGTTGATCCGGCAGGCGCCGACCCGGTCGCATTCGACCGCGAACACGTCATCGTCTTGTCCGACCATAGCCCGATGAGCGGCGCGACGATCTTCCGCAAATTGAAGCAGATGGGTGGCGGCTATTTCAATCATCAGCGGCTGACGCTCTCCGGGCAGCTTGCCGGGCGCGACCTCACCGCGGCCGAACGGCGCGAATGGGCCAGGATGCGGATGGATCCGGCCGACATCGCCGATGTCACGGGTTCGACCTACACCTACACCGTCAACGGGCACGGCCCGGCGGATAATTGGACCGGGCTGTTCAAGGCTGGCGAACGCGTGCGCCTGCGGATCATCAACGCTGCCGCGCAGACCAATTTCAACGTCCGCATTCCCGACTTGCCGATGACCGTCGTCGCATCGGACGGACAGAATGTGCGCCCCGTGACGGTCGACGAATTTCAGATCGGGGTCGCCGAGACCTTCGACGTAATCGTTACCCCGGGCGACCGCGCTTATACGGTGGTCAGCGAGTCGATCGACCGCTCAGGACTAGGTCGCGCGACGCTCGCTCCGCGCGAAGGAATGTCGGCCCCCGTGCCGCCACTGCGCCCGCGCCCTTTGCTCACCATGAAGGACATGGGAATGGGCATGGGCAGCCACGGCGGAATGGACGACTATGGCGGCAAGAACCCCGCGGCGGTGCGCGGCGTCGACCCGTCCGCCGAACAGAATGCGTCGGGCCGGCTGGCGGCCGCCACGGGATGGAATGCGCCGACCGATCACGGCTCGACCGCTGCGACCGCCGCCACCGCGGTCACCGGCGCAGCAATGGCCGGAATGGATCACTCGGCGATGGGGCATGGCTCGATGGCAGCAGGCTCCGCTGCCGAACCGATGGACCATGGTGCGATGGACATGCGCGACTTCAGCAAGGCGCCGGGAGTTAAAAAAGGCCCTGGCGTCCAATCGATCTCGCCGATGCCGACCGACCGCACCGGGGAGGCGCCGCAGGGGCTCGAGGGGCTCGACCACAAGGTGCTGGTCTATCGCGATCTCGTGGCGCTGGATCGCAATCCCGACGTCCGCGCGCCGAGCCGATCGTTGGACATCCACCTTACCGGCAACATGGAACGCTATATGTGGTCGTTCGACGGGGTGAAGTTGAGCGAACCCGCGCAGCCGATCCCTTTCCGGCTGGGCGAGCGCGTCCGCGTCAACCTCATCAACGACACGATGATGCCCCATCCGATTCATCTCCACGGCCACTTCTTTGAACTGGTTACCGGGCACGGCGCTTATGGTCCGCGAAAGCATACCGTCAACGTCCCGCCCGGGGGCAAGATGGCGTTCGACGTCACAGCTGACGCGGCCGGCGACTGGGCCTTTCACTGCCACAACCTTTACCACATGACTGCGGGGATGATGCGTGTCGTGACCGTCCGTCCGCTTGCTGGAGATACGCAAAATGACGCGTCGTAAACTCATCCTGCTCGCCGCGGGCGCAAGCATGGCACTCGCCGCGCCGGCGCAGGCCCAGCACCACGGGCACAACATGCCCGGAATGACCATGCCGATGCCAAAAAAGGCGCCGCCGAAAAAGCCCGCCCCCAAGAAGGCAGTACCGAAGAAGGCAGCACCGAAGATGGTGGCGCCTGCGAAAAAGGCAGCTGAGAAGAAGGCGGCCGTGAAAAAGGCGCCAGTGAAAAAGGCGGCCCCGGCGAAGAAGCGGGCTTCGGCCAAGGCCAGGCCGGCTGCTGTAGATCCGCACGCTGGCCACGACATGTCTGCCATGCCTGCGGCTGCGGTGCCCGCAGTTGATCCGCATGCCGGGCATGACATGACCGCCACGCCGGCGCCTTCCACGCCAGCAACCGACCCCCACGCCGGGCACGACATGGCCAACATGCCCTCGGCGGCAGCGGCGGGGACCGATCTTCCCGCCGGCAACGCCTCGCCGCCCCCGGTGCCGACCGACAGTGCCGCGGACACTGTTTACGGACATGAGAACATGCACATGGGTCGCCATCATCTCGTGACCATGCACGGCGGCCAAAAGTATAGCCGGGTGATGCTCAACATCGCCGAATATCAGGTCCGCCGCGGCCGCGACGGCTATGAGTGGGATGGCGAGGCGTCCTACGGCGGCGACATTAATCGCGTCTCGCTCAAGTCCGAAGGCGAAGGCGAGATCGGTGGTAGGATCGAGAAAGCTGAAGTCCAGGCCCTCTACAGCCGTGCCATCGGTCCCTATTTCAACCTCCAGGGCGGTGTCCGCTACGACATTCGGCCCAACCCGTCGCGAGTCTATGCAGCGATCGGCGTCGAAGGGCTCGCCCCAAGCTTCTTCGATGTCGAAGGGACGCTGTTCCTGTCGAACAAGGGCGAATTGCTTGCCCGCGCCGAGGGCTATTACGACCAGCGCATTACCCAACGCCTGATCCTGCAGCCGCGCGCCGAGATAAATTTCGCGGCACAAAACACGCGCGAAACCCTGACCGGCGCTGGGCTAAGCGACGCCGAGCTTGGGCTTCGCCTGCGTTACGACATCAAGCGCGAATTCGCGCCCTATGTCGGCGTCCAGTACCGCCGCGCGTTCGGCAAGACCCGCGATTATCTCCGCGATGCGGGCGAAGATGCGGGCGGTTTCAGCCTGCTCGCGGGTATCCGCATGTGGTTCTGAGTCCTGAAAGAGGGAGAATGTTGATGAAGTCCATCTTGATCTTCGCGGCAGCAATGTTCGCTGCTCAACCATTGGCTGCTCAGTCAGGTGCACGAACCGCGGATTCAACAGCGGTTCGCGCTGTCCTGTCGCAGTACAAGTCCGCCGTGGAAAGGCTCGACCCCAAGGGGACCGAACAACTGTTTACTGGCGATTCGCAAGTCTTTGAAAATGGCGGCGTCGAGGGCAATTACGCCAATTATCTGGCCAAGCATCTCGGCCCCGAGCTCGGTCATTTCAGAACGTTCAAATTCACGGATTATAAGGTAGAAGTCCGGTTCGAAGGCCCAGTCGCGTTGACGACCGAAACCTACAATTACCGGATCGAGACCGCGAAGGGCGAGATTATCGAGCGGCGTGGTGTCGCCACAAGCGTTTTGAAAAAGGTCGGCCGCGGTTGGAAGATCCTGTCCACACACGGTTCTTCGCGCAAACCGAAAGTCCTCTGACATGACCGTCGCACCCGATTGGCACGCTCTTTGGAAGAAGGCTCGCGCGCTAAGGGTCGCGATCGCATTGGTCTTGGCGATCTCTCTGGTCACCTCGCCGACGTTGGCGCACAAGGATCACAAGAAGAAACCTCCGGCCGCCCAAGTTGTGACCGCCCAGGCTCAGCCGGGGGCGTCCGCGGCACCAACCGAAGCGACCGTCGCGATAAGCACCAATCCTGCTGTCGCTCATGAGCAAATGGGCGAAATGATGGAGTCAATGGCTCAGGATCGCTCGAAAATGACCAGCTTCGAGCGCCTGCTCGACTGGCTCGGCCGGCTTCACCCGATGATCGTCCATTTCCCCATCGCCTTCTTCCCCGCCGCGTTGTTCACGGCGGTCGTTGGGAAAAAGCGCCCCGCATTCGGCACGCCGGTGCAGTTTCTGGTTGTCGCGGGCGGGATCATGGCGCCCATCGCGGCGCTGCTCGGCTGGTTCGATGCCGGATTCGATTGGGCAAGCGATGACGCTTTGCTTCAACCCCACCGCTGGCTCGGCACGTTTATCGGCGTCATCGCCCTCGGCCTCGCGATCTTCGCGTGGCGCAAACCGGCGCAGGATCGCGGCCCGGGGATGATCATCGGCCTGTCGATCATCACCGCGGCAATCGTTGTCCAGGGCTGGTTCGGTGGCGCATTGGTTCACGGAATGGATCACATGAATTGGTGACCAAAGGTAGCCCAGGCCCCGGCACCGCGGCCGAAACCGCACGATGACCTCGACTGAGACCATATGAAACCGCCCCGAACGTGCGCAGATCGACGCCAGTCACGAGGTGAAAATGCCACATTACGGTGACTATCAGAACGAAATCTATTTCGGTGGCCTCGACGGGCAGGTGCCGGCCTTGCCGGTCGACTTCGCAACGCTGGAAGCGCGCGTCGCGACCGCCATTCCCGCGTCTGTGCTCAGCTACCTTCAAGGCGGTTGCGGCGATGAGCTGACCCAGCGCCGTAACGCATCCGCGTTCGAACAATGGGGCATGATCCCCCGCATGATGGTCGATTGCGCGCAGCGCGATTTGTCGATCGAGCTGTTTGGAATGACCCTGCCCAATCCCTTGTTCATGGCGCCGATCGGTATCAACGGCATATGCACCCAGGACGGGCATGGCGACCTTGCCGCGGCGCGCGCGTCCGAACTGGCGGGCGTCCCGCTCACGGCGTCGACCCTGTCCAACGACCCGCTTGAAGCGGTGGCGAAGGCGATGGGCAGGCAGTTGGGCTTCTTCCAGCTTTACACGCCAAAGGATGAGGCACTCGCACGTAGCCTTGTGTCGCGCGCCGAGGCCGCTGGATTTAAGGCCATCGTCGTCACCCTGGACACATGGGTGACGGGCTGGCGGCCGCGCGATCTCAACATCGCCAATTTCCCCCAGCTTCGCGGCGCGGTGCTTGCCAATTACACTTCCGATCCCGCTTTCTGCGGCATGCTTGCGAAACCACCGCAAGAGGATGTCGCGGCGGTGGTGCGGCAATGGGCCGCGACCTTTGGCCGAGTGCTGACGTGGGACGATCTGCCCTGGCTGCGCTCGCTGACCAGCCTGCCGCTGATCCTAAAGGGCATCTGCCATCCCGACGACGCGCGGCGAGCGATCGAGGGTGGCGCGGATGCCATCTATTGCTCGAACCATGGCGGACGGCAGGCCAATGGCGGCATTGCCGCGATCGACATGCTCCCCGCCGTCGTCGCTGCCGCCGGATCGACTCCGGTCCTGTTCGATTCAGGCATTCGTTCCGGCACCGATGTCGTCAAGGCGCTCGCCCTTGGCGCGCGCGCCGTCGGCGTCGGACGGCCCTACGCCTATGGCCTTGCGCTTGGCGGGGCCGAAGGCGCGGCGCATGTCCTGCGCTGCATATTGGCGGAAGCGGACCTGCTGATGGCGGTCAATGGCTATCCGACCATCGCCGACGTCCGCGCCGCCGGAGCCCAGCGCGCACACTTCGCCTGAGCCTAGTCCGTATCCTCTCGCGGCTCTGCCAGCTTCCGGTGCGCCTGTGCCGTGACGGCTTCGGGAAGCACGCTGGCGCCAAGTACCTGGGCCTGGTTAAGCGCGCCGTGAACAATCGAAGGCTTGCCCTTCAGCATCGCTTCCCAGCCTGTCCTGGCGACATCGGCGGGATCGGCTTTCTTCATCTGTCCAAGCGCCGTGTCCTCCATGTCGGCGCGGGCGAAAAACTCGGTCTCGGTTGCGCCGGGCTTGAGGCAGGTGACGGTGACCCCGCTATCCTTCACTTCATTGGCGATCGCCGCGGCAAAGCTGTCGATGAATGCCTTGCTGGCATTGTAGACCGCATTGAAGGGTCCGGGCACATAGCCGGCAATGGACCCGGTGATCAGGACACGCCCCTCGCCGCGCGCCACCATTGCCCTCAGCACCGGCTGGATCAGCAGCAATGTCCCTGTGACATTGGTGTCGAGCGAATGGCGCCAATCCCTTGGATCGACGTCGAGGAACGCCCCGCCCGTTCCGGAACCGGCGTTCGCAACCAGCACATCGATATCGCGCCCGCCAGCCGCGTCTAGAAGTTGGTCGACGCCTTGTCGCGTCGACAAGTCGCATTCTACCTGAGTGACCTCGACCCCGAGATCCTTGAGCCCCGTCGCCGTATCGACGAACGGCGTATCGGCCGCGAGCAGCAGGTCATAACCGTCGGCAGCCGCAAGCTTTGCGATCTCCAGCCCGATGCCCGACGACGCCCCGGTGACGATCGCGAACTTAGACGACCGCATCGGCAAGCTCCCGGCTTTCCTTGACCGCGCCCTTGGCCATGTCCGGCTTAAGCACGATCTTGCTGTAGTCATTCTGCTCGTCGTGCCAGTGGCGATACATCTCGGGACCGTCCTCGATGCTGGCGCGGTGCGAGATCATGAAGGTCGTGTCGATCTTGCCCTCGCCGATCATCTCCAACAGCGGCCGGGTGAATTTCTGGACATGGGTCTGGCCCGACTTGATCGTCAGGCCTTTCTCCATCAGCGCACCGAGCGGGAATTTGTCCGCCATTCCGCCGTACACCCCGGGGATGGAGACCCGCCCGCCCTTGCGGCACGCAAGGATTGCCTGGCGAAGCGCATGCGGCCGATCGGTGCCAAGGTAGGTATGCGCTTTGATCGTGTCGGCGATATTGTCGATGCTTGACCCGTGGCTTTCCATGCCGACCGCATCGATGCAGGCGTCGGGGCCAATGCCGCCGGTCATTTCGTTAAGAGCTTCGCGAACGTCGACTTCCTCATAGCTGAGCACTTCGGCGCCCATCGACCGCGCCAGTTCAAGCCGGCGCGGGAAATGATCGATCGCAATCACCCGGTGCGCGCCAAGTAGAAGCGCCGATTGAATTGCGAACAGCCCGACCGGCCCGCAGCCCCACACCGCGACCGTATCGCCCGGCTCGATGTCGCAATTGACCGCCGCCTGCCACCCGGTCGGCAATATATCGCTCAGGAACAGGACCTTGTCGTCCTCGAGCCCGTCGAGAATGACGATCGGCCCGACGTCACTGTACGGCACACGCAGATATTCGGCCTGCCCCCCGGCATAACCGCCGGTGAGGTGCGCAAAGCCGAACGCCGCGCCCATGGAGTGACCATAAGCCACTTCCGACGGGTCGGCGGTCTCGGCCGGATTGCCATTGTCGCATGCGGAAAATTGCGATTTGGAGCAGAAGAAGCACGACCCGCACGAGATGGTGAACGGGACCACCACCCGCTGGCCTTTCTTGAGGGTGGATTTGGAACCGACCTCGACCACCTCGCCCATATTTTCATGGCCAAGGATATCGCCGGCCCGCATGCCGGGAATGTAGCCGTCGTAGATATGAAGGTCGGAGCCGCAGATTGCGGTCGACGTGATCTTGATGATCGCGTCGCGCGGATTGACGATTTCGGGATCCGGGACATTGTCGACGCGAACGTCGTGGCGGCCGTGCCAGGTAATTGCACGCATGATCTTCGCTCCTCAGATTCGCGCTTCGGTAGGGGATTCGGACTTGCGGCCCGAAGGACTGGCATTGACCGTGACTTCCCCGGTCTCGAGCAATTGCTTGAACCGCCGCAGATCGCGCCGCGCCTGGATTTTCGGCTCGCGCTGAAACAGCTTGGCGACCAGCTTGCCAGCCGTGCCTCCCGGCGGATCATAGGTCATTACAAGTTGGACGATGGTCCCGCGCCCCGCCGGCGCATCCTTGAATATCGCCTCGCCCGCGGTCGTGATTTGGCTG
Organism: Pseudomonadota bacterium; assembly: GCA_030855555.1. GTDB lineage: Bacteria > Pseudomonadota > Alphaproteobacteria > Sphingomonadales > Sphingomonadaceae > Sphingomicrobium. Next base: position 10,685 of record JALYRC010000086.1, on the reverse strand, counting down.
CCCTCCACGCTTCGCCAGGCGATGCGCTCGTCGGGCACGTCGTGAGTCATTTCCGTGACCAGTTCGACGGTCTGTCCGGCAGGCGCCTCGATCGTCCAGCGCGACTGGCGCTCATCGATGCGCTCGACCGAGCGGACATTGTCCATGAATTCGGGAAAGCGGCTGAAGTCCCGCCACCGCGCATAGACCTCGCTTCGCGGCACGTTGATCGTCACGCTTCGACCGATCAGCGCGCCCTTGTCACCCTCTGGCCGGTCGCGCAAGGTCCACTTGGGCGCATCGCTGATCAGCGCTTCGCTCGAATGAGCTCTGCCCTTCTTGGAAAAGAACAATGCCGCCCCAACCGTCGCGAGCAACGCGCCCGCTCCGATCACCGCACGCTGGGCGGAGGGCGAGTCCATGATCGATGGGCGTTCGGTGTCGCGATCCATGTGCTTCTCCGCAAAATATGGGCGACCGGGGAGTCATCGCCAATGCAGGAGAAACAGGTCATCGGCGCTGCGGTTCCGAACGCAGTTCCTTGCTTTGCAAGAACCGGCTCAGGCCGACCAATTCTCAAGGATTTCAACGAACCGCGATAGCCATGCATTGGTTTGGTGCCCGTCGACGACGCGGTGGTCGATCGTCAACGTGACATAGGCCATCGGCCGGATCAGGATCGCATCCTGCCCGCCCACCGTCCGCACCACGACGCGTTTCTCAAGCTTGCCGACCCCGAGGATCGCGGCCTGCCCGGCGTGGAGGATGATCGGGCTTGCGAGCAGGCTGCCCGACACGCCGTGATTGGAAATGGTGAAGCTTCCGCCCGAGACGTCGCCGCCGGTAAGCTGCCCTTCGCGTGCACGGCGCGTCAGGTCGTCGAGCTTGCTCCCGATGTCCTCGAGCGCCAGCGCTTCCGCACCCTTGACGACGGGCACGACCAGACCCTTGTCGCCAAGCGCGGTGCCTACCCCGATATTGACCGTAGGCGACACCGCGATGCGGTCGCTTTCCCAGCGCCCGTTGATCGCCGGCGCGACCGCCATCGCCTCGGCCGCGGCCTTGATCAGATAGGCGGTGTAGCTAAGCTTCACGCCCCCTGCGGCAAGCGCCTTCTTGTGCGCGGTGATGGCGCTGAAGTCGGCTTCGAACAAGGCCGTGACATGCGGCGCCTCGCTCGTCGCGCGGACCATATTCTCGGCAATCTTAAGCCGCATGCGGTCATGCGGAATGTCGCTGACCTGGCGCGGCTGCGCGGTCGCCGGTGGCCCGACGCTGACCGTGGTCGCCGCGGCGACGGCGGCATCGACATCGTCCCGCGTAATGCGTCCGTCCCGCCCGCTTCCCGTAAGCCGCGACGGGTCGATCCCATGCTGCAATATGGCGCGCTTCACCGAAGGCGAAAGGCGCATTTTGGTCTCACCAATCCCGTTCGTCCTGAGCGAAGTCGAAGGGCGCTGCTCGACGGTCTCACCGCGCCCTTTGACAAGCTCAGGACGAACGGACTGTGGTTGGGCATTCGAGCTGATCCGCCCAAGCAAAGCACCCGGCACCGCCTCGGCGTCCGTCTCAAGCAATATCTCGCTAAGCACCCCCGCCGCCGGCGATGGCACTTCCTGGGTCACCTTGTCAGTCTCGAGCTCGACCAATGGATCATTGACCGCGACGACATCGCCAACGCGCTTGAGCCACGCTCGAACGACCGCCTTGGTCCCCTCCTGTTCATCGGGAACGCGAACATCAGTCGTCATGCTCAAAACCCCACCAGCCGGTCGATTTCGGCGCGGATCCGGGCGACGTTCGGCACGGCAAAGTCGAGCAAGGTCGGGTGATGCGGGCTTGGGATATCGGGCATCGTCACGCGAGCGACCGGGGCATCGAGGTCGAGGAACGCCTCGTCCGCGACCACCGCCGCGATTTCGGCGCCAAACCCGCCGTTACGCAAATCCTCATGCACGATCAGGCAGCGCCGGGTGCGACGCACGCTGTCGAGCACCATCTCGCGGTCCCACGGGTTGAGCGTGCGCAGATCGATGACGTCGGCCTCCACTCCCTCGGCAGCCGCTTCGCAGCGCGGCACCATCGCTCCCCAGGTCACGATCGTGATCCGGTCGCCGCTGCGCGTCTTCTTTGCCTTGCCGAACGGCACGACGAAGGCATCGCCGGGCCACGGCCGCCGCGCCCAGCTGTCGTCGAGCATTGCGCGATGCTCGAAGAAAATCACCGGGTCGTGACCGCGCAAGGAGGCCCGCAGCAGGCCGACGGCATCCTGGGCGTTGGATGGCACCGCCACCTTCCACCCCGGATTATGGACGAACTGCACTTCGTTGGTCTGGCTATGCCAGGGATCGCCGCACTTGAAGAAGCCGCCCGGGATCCGCAGCACCATCGGCGCGCAGAAACGGTTGGCGGTGCGCCAGCGCATCGTTCCGCAGTCGTTGATCTGCTCGGTCGCCGGCTCGGCATATTTGCGGAACTGAATCTCGGGCACTGGCAGCAGTCCGGAAAGCGCCATGCCCACGGCGCGCCCGATGATCCCCTCTTCATTCAGGGACGTATCGAACACGCGGTCGTGGCCATATTTGTCCTGGAGCCCAAGCGTGACCGCATGTACCCCGCCCTTGGGCCCGACATCCTCGCCGAACACCAGCATTTTGGGATTGGCCTCAAGCTCCTGATCGAGCACGCGGCGGATGGCAGTGACCATGTTGATCCGCTGGCCCTCGGGCGTGGCCAGCTCGGTCGTGCCGTCAAGGCTCAGCCCCGCGCCGCCGCCCACCTTGCTTGGCTCCTCTTCGAAGTAGACATTCTTCGTCACGTCGGCGGGTGAGGATATGCCGCGCGCTTCGGCTTCCTCACGCGCTTTGTCGACTTCGGCCTCGACCGAAGCCTCGATAAAGTCCCAGTCGAGATGATCGGCATATGCTTTCAGCTTCGGCAGGGGATCGCGCGCCCATTCGGCCTTGACCGTCTCGTCGGACTTGTAGGTTTGCGTATCCTGGAAACTATGCCCTTCGAGACGCGGGACGGTCAGGCGGATCAACGCCGGCCCCTGCCGCCCGCGAACATGCCCGACCGCCGCGCCAATCAGCCGCGCCGCTTCGGCCGGATCGGTCCCGTCCCCGTTCCAGATGGCGAGGTTCTTGAAGCTTGCCAGATTGGCGGCAATGTCACGCCCCGGCGTCTGATAATCCGACGGCACCGAAATGCCGTAGCCATTGTCCTCGATGTAAAATAGCATTGGCAACGATTGCGTGGTCGCAATTGTTAGTGCTGCCCAAAATCCCCCAGTCGCGCAACTCGCATCGCCGCCCAGCACAACGCCGATGGCACCGCGCTTCGCCTCGCCAAGGACGCGCTCCTTATACGTGACCGCCTGCGCCCAGCCCGCCGCGGGGGCATATTGCGCCCCCACTCCGCCACACATCGGCAGCGCGTGGCAGCCCCCCGGATTGGGGTAGTTGAACACTACGCCAATATCGCGTCCGTCCGAATAGCCGCCGGCGCGTCCCATACCGGAGCCGAGCGCGTCGGCCAGCGGTACTCCCAACGCAAGCAGCATCGGGCGCGAGCGATAATACCCGCATGCCGCATCGCCATCCTTGAGGTGAAGCCCCAAAATGACTTGCGCCATGTCATGCCCGCGCGCCGAAAACTGATACATCACCTTTTTCTCGGGAACGAGGCGTGTTTCCTCGAGATGATCGAGGGCGCGGCTTATCGTCACCAGCCGCGCCACCTCGGGCCAGTCGAGCGCCGCTTCCACCTTCGCGTCGGCCTCAGCCATTCATCGCCTCGATGATCGCCGCGATGAACCGGTCGAGCGCATGGTCGGCCATCCCCAGGACGTTGAAACGCCCGCTGTCGGCCATGTAGATGGCATGATCGTCGCGCAGCGCCTGCACTTGCGCGCGGTCGAGCGGGAGCATCGAGAACATGCCATATTGATCCGCAATATAGGCCAGCCGCGGGTCGGAAGCGGCAATCTTGGCGCGAACCTGCGCAATGCGGTCGCGCATGTCGCCAAGCTCGGATTTCCAGTCCGCAGTCAGGCTTTCGTCCTCGAGCACCAGGCGCACTGCAGCCGCGCCATGATCGGGCGGCATCGACCACATTTCGCGCGAGATCTGCAGCACATGCTCCATTGCCAGACGGGTCGATTGCTCCTTTGCGGTCTTGATCCACAACGACCCGACGCGATCGCGATAAAGGCCGAAATTCTTGTCGCAGCTATGCGCGACGATCACTTCGTCACACGCGTCGAGCAACAGATGCAGCCCGCGCGCATCCTCTTCCAGCCCGCGGCCAAGCCCCTGATAAGCGATATCGACGAACGGCAGCAGCCCGCGCTGCGACACGATCCGCAACACCTGCGCCCATTGATCGTCGTCGAGGTCGGCTCCGGTCGGATTGTGGCAGCAGCCGTGAAGCAGCACGACGTCTCCGCGATCCGCCGCGCAGAAGCGCTCGATCATCTCGTCGAAGCGGATCCGCCGCTGCTCGCGATCGTAAAAGGGGTAGCTCGCCACCTCGAGCTCGGCCGCCTTGATGACCGGAATATGATTGGGCCACGTCGGGGTTCCAACCAGCACGCGGGCCTCCGGTCGAGCCGCGGCGATCAGCTTGAACCCGAGCGACAGCGCGCCGCATCCGCCGGGCGTGTGAAGCCCCATGATCCGCGCGTCGTCCGCATGGCGGCCAAGAACGATCGGGCGCAGCAGCTCGGTGTAACGCTTGTCGCCCGCCCCGCCGAGATAGGCCTTGGTCTGCTGCTCGTTCCACAGCCTTTGTTCGGCCGCCTTGATCGCGCGCAGGATCGGTGTCCGCCCCTCGCCGTCGCGATAGACTCCGACCCCGACATCGATCTTATCGGATCGCGGATCGGCATTGGCCATTGCGATCAGGGCAAGCAGCGAATCGCTTTCGATTGCGCCGAGCGTTTCGATCAGTTGGGCGCCCCCGCCCGGTCCGGTCATCTTTGGCTGGTCCAGCATGCGGCGGGGTTAGCGCAGCCGCGCGAAACAGTCACGCGTCATAGTCGACCGCGACACCCTCGCCGACCGGCACCGACTGGCAGGTCAGCACATAGCCTGCCTTTATCTCTTCGTCGCTCAGGCCATAGCGCGCCGCCATTTCGACTTTGCCGGCAGTGACTCGCGCCCGGCACGTCGCGCACACCCCCGCCTTGCATGCGAATGGCGCAGGCATTCCCGCGTCGCGCGCCGAGTCGAGGATGTTCGCTCCGTCGAACGCCACGCGCTTGGTTCGCCCGTCAAGCGTCACCGACAAGGTCAGCCCCGCCGCCTCCTGTTGAAGCACCGCCATGTGCGCGGCAATCGCCGCCGAGGGGCGTCCGGCGGTGAAGCGCTCGATGTGGATCCGGTCAGCGCTGACACCGCGCCCGACCAGCGCCGCTTCCGCCGCATCCATCATCGGCCCCGGCCCGCAGATGAACCATGCATCGACCCGCCCCGGCGCATCGACCAGCGCTTCGATCGCGGCATCGCACGTGGCACGGTCGAGCATGCCGTTGAACAGCTCGACATCGCCATCCTCGTCGCTGAGGAAATGGTAGAGCTCGAACCGTCCGAGATAACGGTCCTTGAGGTCCGCAAGCGCATCGAGGAAAATCACCGAACTCGCGTCGCGGTTGCCGTAGAATAAGGCGAAGCGCGATCCCGGCTCGACGCTCAGCGCGGTGCGGATCAGGGAAATGATCGGGGTAATCCCGGACCCGCCGGCAAAGCCGACATAGCGGCGCGCTTGGCTCGGATCGAATTCGGTCGTGAAGCTCCCGTGCGGCGCAATTACGTCGATCGTGTCGCCCGCCCTCAACTGCGTCGCGACCCAATTCGAAAAGGCGCCCCCGGCGATGCGCTTGACTGTGACCTTCGTTTCGCCCTCATGCGGCGCGACGCACAAGGAGTAGCTGCGCCGCACATCCTTGCCGTCGATATTGGCGCGCAAGGTCAAATGCTGCCCCGCGCGGAACGCGAACGCCGGTTTCAGCGCATCCGGCACGTCGAAGCGGATTGAAAACGCGTCCTCGGTCTCGCGCAATAATTCAGCGACCCGCAGCGCATGGAAATGCTCGGCCATCCTACCAGGTCGCGTCGGGGTAGCTGCGTGGAATATGCTGCATCGCTGCCAGCAAATGGCCGAGATGCTCGCTATGATGTCCGCGCCGTCCGCCAAGGATCGGGCGCTGGTCACCCGGTGCTGCAAGCTTCGCCTCGCCCAGAACGCGCATCAGCTCGGCGCGATACTCCGCTTCGAACAAGCGCGGATCGGCCGCGATCCCGCGTTCGATCAGTTCTTCGAGCACGTCGTCGACTTCGAATAATTCGGGCACGAAGCGCCAGCACCAGTCGAGCCCGTCGGCCATGCGAACCGCGCTTTCCTCGGTCCCGTCGCCAAGGCGGACGACCCAGTCCGCCGCAAGCTCGCGATGATAGGACACTTCCTTGGCGCCCTTCGCGGCAATCCCCGCGATCGCGGGATCGCTTGACCCACCAAGCTCGCGATAGAGCAGAAACTGCCAGCTCGAGTACAACCACTGACGCGCGATCGTCCGCGCGAAATCGCCATTGGGTTGTTCGACCAGCAGGCAATTCTTATAATCCATCACGTCGCGGTGAAACGCCAGGCGGTCGGCATCGCCGGCCTCGCCAAGGAAATGCGTCGCCTGCCCGATCAGGTCGAGCGCCAGATTGGCGAGGCTCAAATCGACCTCGAGCGCCGGCGCATGCCCGCACCACTCGGACAAGCGCTGCCCAAGCACCAGCGCATCATCGCCAAGCCGCTGGAGATAATCGCCGCGCGCCGCCTCATGCGCCTCCGCCACGGGCGCGTCGAATGCACCGCCGTCAGGCGCCGTATTGCTGTGACGAACCTGGTCCTGTTCGATGACGGGAAGTGACGGCATTACTTGTTCCCCCGCGAAGGCCGGGGTCCAGGTCGTTGCGAAGCAGCGGTTCCCGCTGCCCTGGGCCCCGGCCTTTGCCGGGGAACACGCAACCCACTCATATGTGCGTCACCACGTCGGGAATGTCGTAGAAGGTCGGATGGCGATAGACCTTGTCCGCAGCCGGCTCGAACAGGGGTCCACTGTCGGCCGGGTCGCTGGCGATGATCGCGGCCGAAGGCACCACCCACAGGCTCACCCCCTCCTGCCGTCGCGTATAAGTGTCGCGCGCATGGCGAAGCGCAAGCTCGCTATCGGGCGCATGCACGCTTCCAACATGACGGTGGTTAAGCCCGCCCTTGGAGCGCACGAACACTTCCCACAGTGGCCATTCGCTCACGCCGCTTTCGCCTTGCGCTTTGCCTCATGCGCCATTGCAGCGTCGCGCACCCACGCACCCTCCTCCCAAGCCTCGCGGCGAGCCTTCATGCGTTCCTTGGCAACCGGCCCTTCGCCGCGCACCACCGCGTAAAATTCCTCCCAGTCGAGCGCGCCATAATCATAGCCGCCTTTTGCCTCGTTCCACTCGAGGTCGGGGTCGGGCACGGTCAGCCCGAGATACTCCGCCTGCGGCACCGAAATATCGACATGCTTCTGGCGTAGCTCGTCATTGGTATCGCGCTTGATCCGCCAGCGCATAGATTGGGCGGTGTTGGGCGAATCGGCGTCGGGCGGGCCGAACATCATCAGGCTTGGCCACCACCAGCGGTTAAGTGCGTCCTGCGCCATGCGCTTCTGCTCCGCAGTGCCGTTGGCCAGCGCGATCATGATCTCATAGCCCTGGCGCTGGTGGAAACTCTCCTCCTTGCACACGCGGACCATTGCTCGTGCATAAGGGCCATAGGACGTCCGCTGCAGCGGCACCTGGTTCATGATCGCGGCGCCATCGACCAGCCAGCCGATCGCCCCCATGTCGGCCCAGGTCAGCGTCGGATAGTTGAAGATGGTCGAATATTTGGCCTTCCCCGACAGCAGGGCGAGCGTCATCGCGTCGCGACTCGTGCCAAGCGTCTCCGCCGCGCAATAAAGATACAGGCCATGCCCGGCCTCATCCTGGACCTTGGCGAGCAGGATCGCCTTGCGCCGCAGCGACGGCGCGCGCGTGATCCAATTGCCCTCGGGCAGCATGCCGACGATCTCGCTATGGGCATGCTGGCTGATCTGACGCACCAGCGTCTTGCGATACGCTTCGGGCATCCAGTCCTTGGGCTCGATGAACTCGTCCGCGGCAACGCGCGCCTCAAACGCCGCGAGCAGCGCAGGGTCCTCGACAGCGTTGATCGGCTTGACGTTGGGCTCCTTGCCCATTTCGGTGGTGTACATGGGATCCTGTCTAGCAATTGCATCGTCACACTTCAAACGCCCGATGACCCTCGCTAGACCCATGGCATGACCTATCAAACAATCCGCCTCGAAATCGCCGACCGCATCGCGCGGATCACCCTCGACCGGCCCGACCGGCTCAACAGCTTCACGCGCGAAATGCACGGCGAGCTTGCTGCGGCGCTCGACGCGAGTGCAGACGCCCGCGTCATCATCTTGACCGGCGCCGGCCGCGGCTTCTGCGCCGGCCAGGACCTCAACGATCGCGCCGTCGGCGGAGGGGAGGCCGTCGACCTTGGCGCAACCGTCGAGGCAAGCTGGAACCCGCTGATCCGCCGCCTGGCGACCCTGCCGCAGCCGATCATCGCGCGCGTCAACGGAGTCGCCGCCGGCGCGGGCGCCAATATCGCACTCGCCTGCGACCTCGTCATTGCGGCGCGCTCGGCGAAGTTCATCCAGAGCTTTTCGGCGCTCGGTCTCATCCCCGACAGCGGTGGCAGCTGGCACTTGCCCCGCCTCGTTGGCCAGGCGCGTGCGCTGGGCCTCGCGTTGACGGGCGAGCCGCTCCCCGCCGAAAGGGCCGCACAATGGGGCTTGATCTGGAAGTGTGTCGACGACGACGCGCTCGACACCGAAGTCGATGCCCTTGCCGCCAAGCTTGCCAGCCTCCCCCCGCTCGGCCTCGCCGCGATCAAGTCGATCATCCGCACCACGGGGGAGCGCACCCTCGACCAGGAGCTCGACCTCCAGCGTGACGAAATGCGCCGCCTGGGCTTCACCGCCGACTATCGCGAAGGCGTCGCCGCCTTCCTGGAAAAGCGCCCGGCGAAATTCGAAGGCCGCTAATGTCCGCAATGGGTGGAAAGCGGACCGGCCGCTTTCACGGCCGGGAGATCGTTAGCTGCCGTTATTGGCTAAGGCTCGCGATGGAGCGGGCGGCCGCCGCGGCGCCATCCTCGCGAGCGATGGTCTCGGCCGCGCGTTGCGCCGCATCCGTTATGTTGGGCGCGGAGAGTGCGCGTGAGATAGCATCCGCAGCGACGGTGCGTTCGAACTGCTCTCGCCGTATGCTCAAGCCGAGGCCGGCACGTTGCAATCGAGCGGCGTTGTCGAATTGATCTCCAAAATGGGGAACGACGATCTGGACACAACCTGCGCGGAGCGCTTGACCGGTTGTCCCGATCCCACCGTGATGAACAACCGCCGCCGCGCGGGGGAAAACGACCGAGTGCGGCGCGTAACTCATAAACAGGCAGTCGCCATCGAGACGCGGTGGTCCCGGCTGACCCGTCAGCAGGAGCGCGCGCTTACCCTTAGCCCGGCTCGCGGCGGCTGCCTCCTCGTAGAAGCGCCCGGCGGAGGCTACGGCGACCGAGCCAAGTGTGAACACGAGCGGCGCGTCGCCTTCGTCAAGAAATGCTTGCAGCTGTGGTGGCAGCACATCGTCCGCACCACTCTCGCTATCGAAGAACGGAAACCCGACGAGCGCGGCGTTGCTTGGCGCGTCGGGCGGGAGCGCGCCCAATATCGAAGACCAGCAACACACAACCGCTTCTGTCGCGGGCCCGTGATCCAGCATCGGCGCACCATCTCCTGCGCCGAGGCCGTGGTCGCCACGAACGGCATCGATCCGCCCGGCATAACGCCGACGCAGCATGACCCGTGCCAAGGAGAACAGCGTCCTGTTCCAGCCTCGACCGATCACCGTGCGTGGGTCGTGCCGCATCAATTCAAAGCGTGGTGCAGTCGGCGGCCGCCAGGTCGAGAACAACGTCATAGGCTGAAGCACCACCGCAGCCAGCGGCAGCCGACGCTTCTCCGCAACGATTTCGGCGGCCAAGGTGAAGATCGAACTGGCCAATATATCCGCGTCGTTCGCCAACTCGTCCAATGCGCGCGTGCTCGCTCCGAGAGATGGCATGAGAATCTCGTCAACCACGAAGTTTGTATCAGCGATGATCTTCGCCGCAATCTCCTCGGCACTCATGCCCAGCCGCTCCCGTATCGTGCCGTAGCTCGGGAGGATGGGAGCAGCGTCGAGACCTGCGGCCTTCACCGTTGCTAAGCAATCTTCCGGCACTGCCAGCATCACCTGCTCGCCTTGGGTGACGAGCGCCCTACCGATCGCGATGAAAGGGTGAAGGTCCCCTAGCGAGCCGATGGTTGCAAGGACGATCCGGGCCATGCTGAGCTGTTAGCTTCAACCCACCATAATGGCGAGCGATCGGTAAGCAGAGGCGGCATTTGCATCTGCTTTTAGGAGGACGATGATGCTGCCACGACGGCAGAGATGGGTCGAAGCACGAACCCGCTGCGCGGGAGTGGCGCTTGTGGCGACGGTAAGAGGAAGACGCGGGTGTTGGGTTTGAGTTGAGGGCTGCCAGTTGGGGGCCGAGCATCGAGGTTCCTTTGACTGGAG
>JALYRC010000069.1 GCA_030855555.1 Pseudomonadota bacterium | reverse complement strand
GGTCGAAGGGGGCGCGGGCGGTGAGGACTTCATGGTCCATGCCGTCGGCAACGGCGAGCAACAACTCGCCCGGACCGTGGCCGATTTTGACGCCATTGATCCGGGCATTGTCGATGGTGACGTCGATCGAGATCGGGTCGATGTCGGTGGCGATGGCCTTGGCTTCGGGCCACAGCGAAAGCGCAGCGAAGGCCAAAAGGCCGGTGCCGGTACCGATGTCGGCGATATTGGCGAAGGAGGCGCCGCCTTGCTCGAGCCGGTCGAGTGCGGCGAGGCAGCCAGCCGTGGTCGCATGATGCCCCGTACCGAAGGCGAGCCCGGCGTCGATTTCATAGGCCGTTGCGCCTTCGGGAACCGCGTCGCGGTGGACGGGGGTGTGGACGAAGAAACGCCCGGCGCGGATCGGTTCGAGGCCGGCCTGGCTCATGGTTACCCAATCATCCTCGCCGAGATGGTCGACTTTGAGCGCCGCCCCCGGGCCGAATCTGGCGAGCGTGACAAGCGCGGTGAGGTCTTCCTTCGATGGGGCATCGGCGAAATAAGCGTGGATTCGCCAGTCGTCGGGCTGCGTGGGGTCGGGCTCGTCGGCGACGATCACCGGGGGCGTGGTGGCGAACGGGAAGAGGTCCTCGCTGTCGGGCAGGGCCTCGGCTTCGGCGCGCGTGCAGGCGAGGGTTACTCGCCAGCTCATCGCTTGACGTCTCGCGCCAGCCGTTCATCGAGCCGCTTGCTTGCGGTGGCGGCATAGGTTCGGCAGCCGGCTGGATCGACCAGCGGCGCCTTGTCCGACAGGCGGTCGAACAGATTGCTTGCCGAGGGGTGCGGGGTGATGAGCAAGTCGCATGGCAATGCGGCAATCTTGGCGAAGGTCGACCGGAAGGTGGCGACGAGTGCGGGATGGTCGGTGAAGCGATAGTCAGCGCGGGATACTGCGGACAGGCTGTCGGCGTAGACCATGGTCAAGCACGCCTTGCCCTCGCAGCTGCGCCAGCTCCAGCTGGTCCCGCCCTGGGTGTGGCCGGGGGTGGCGTGCGCCGTGAGGGCAAGCGGACCGACGATGATTTGCTCGCCGTCGGCAATGACGCGGCTGATCTGGACCGGCGGGAAATCGTCGATGATCCCCGATTGCGGGTCGTCGCGATCGGTTTCGCCGCGGATAAGCATCGCGACCGCGGGACGGCGGGCGGCGACCTTTGCGCCAGTCAGGCGCTTCATTGCCGCGAGGCCGCCGGCATGGTCGACATGTTCGTGGCTGTTCACGATCCACTTGATATCGCGCAGCTTGAAACCGAGCGCCTTGATGTTGGCGGCGACCAAGGGTGCGGCCTCCGCAGTTCCGGCATCGACCAGCACGTGACCCTTGCGCGAAGTCACGAGCAGAGCCGGGATGCCGCAGGTGCCGACCATGTAAGTCGTGCCGTGGATGTGCGCCGGCGGGGCAGGGTCGTTCCAGCCGTCCTTGCCTTTGCAGGCCACGGCAAGGTCGGGGCGCGGTGCTGCGGGCGGTTTGGCGGGCAATGCGGGGGCAGCGGCGAGGGCGAGAGCCAGCATCGACCTAGCGAACATAGCTTGCTCCATTGACGTCGATCACCGCGCCGGTCGCCGAAGCGGGCGCGTCGATCGCCAGCCAGCGGATCGTTTCGGCAATCTCGGCGGCATCGGCGACGCGGCCAAGCGGGATGTCGGCAAGCAGTTTGGCGCCCCCGCGCGAGCCGAGATACTCCTCCGCCATGCCGGTCATGGTGAACCCCGGGCAAACCGCGAAAGCGAGCACGTTTTCGGCGGCATAGCCGCGGGCGATGCTCTTGGTCATGGCGATCATGCCGGCCTTGGACGCGGCATAGTGCCAGTGCTGGGGACTGTCGCCGCGATAGGCGGCGCGGCTTGCCACGTTGACGATCCGGCCCCTGCCGCGCTCGCGGAAATGGGCCAGCGCAAGGCGGCAAAGATCGGCGCTGGCCTGCAGATTGATGGTCAGCGTGCGCGCCCAGGCCGCTTGCCAGTCGGCGTCGCTCGCATCGTCGGCAATCGCCTCGAACACGCCGGCATTGTTCACCAGCACGTCGATGCTGCCGAGCTCGGCAAGCGCGGCTTCCCACAAGGCCCGCGGTGCTTCGGGATTGGCGAAGTCGGCGGCGATCAAACCGTCACGTCCGGCAGTGGAATGGCCCGCGACGCGGTGGCCCGCGGCACGCAGATGCTCAAGCGTCGCGGCGCCGATACCGCGGCTGGCCCCAGTAAGAAGGATGTTCATCCCAAAGGCGGTAGCCCAGCTATTTCGTCATTGCGAGCCCACGGGTCTGGCTTCGCCAGCCCGAGCATAGACCCAGCGATGCAATGACGTCTTGCCTTCAGTTTATGCGGCGAACCGCGCGACGAAGTCGCTGGTCGTGGTCTTGAACTCGGAGATCTGCCTGCTGAAGCGATCGAAGCCCTGCTCGACCCCGTCAATGTCGCGCGCAACATTTTCGGTGTCGGCGCGGATCGCGGCGATGGTCGAGCTCATCGAGTCGGCGGCGAGGGCCGTTTCGTCGACGGCCGCAGTGATCATCGTCACCGTCTGCGCCTGCAATTCCATCGCCTGGCGGATGCGGTCGGCCGAGGTCTGGACTTCCTCGACGGTCGACGAAATGGAGTCATTGGCTTCCACCGTCTGGCGCGTGGCAAGCTGGATGGCGGTGATCTTGGCGGTGATGTCGTCGGTCGCGCGGGCGGTCTGGCTGGCGAGCGATTTCACTTCCTGGGCAACGACCGCGAAGCCGCGACCGGCGTCCCCGGCGCGCGCCGCCTCGATCGTCGCATTAAGCGCAAGAAGGTTGGTCTGGCCGGCAATGTCGCGAATCAGGCCGAGGATCGATTCGATCGCCTCGACGTGGTTCGACAGCGCCTGGCTGACCTTGACTGCCTCGTTTGCCTGTCCACCGGCGCGCGTAGCGACGTCGGAGGCGACTTCGACTTCCGACCGCGCGTCCTCAATCGCCCGGATCAGTCCGGCCGCGGTCTGCGCCGCTTCGCGCATTGCGACCGCCGATTGTTCGGCGGCGGCGGCGACTTCGCTGGTCTTGCCGAGCATGCCGCGCGCCGACGACGAAGTCGCGCTGGCCTGGACCCGAAGCTGGTCACTTTCACGGGTGCAATTCTGGACGACGCCAAGGACCTTCTGGTTGAATTCCTTGGCCTGGCGCGAGTGGTTTATTTCGCCCTCGCGGCGGGTGATGGTGATGGCGTGGTGAATGAAGACATCGATTTCGAGTGATTCAAGGTCGCTCTGAGTGCGCGAGAAGGCGATTTGCTCGGCCTCGTCCTTGATCTCGCGACGAATGACGTCGGCCGAGGCCTGGGTGGCAGCGGTAATCCCGGCGATCAGGGTCGATAGCGTCAATCCGCCGCCCAGCGCGCTCTCGACGAAGGCGCGCGCCTGGAAGGTCCATTCGGCTTGGTCGATCCGCTCGAACTTGTCGGAGAAATAGGGGAGGAGGCGATTCGCCAGCCCCTCGATCTTGGCTTCGGAGATTTTATCTTTAACCTCGGGCGATTGGGAATAGCGGCGCCAGAATGCGAGAGCTATTTCCATTTGGCCCTTGCTTATCGTGGCCCAAAGCACGCGCGAGCGCTCGGGCAGGTCGCCGCTCACGTCATAGAGGCGCAGACCCCGGGCCAGATCGTAATTGCCGCTCGTGCTTTGAACTACGCTTGTCATTTGTGTCAGCCCCAATCGAAATGCTGTTCACTTCTCTTGGCCCCCAAATGGTTAAGACCGGGTTAGCCCGTGGCGCAATCTTGCCAGTGGCCAAGATGACCCCTAGTTGGGCACGGCCTTCTCCCACCTTGTCGTCGAGGACCAATGACCGCACCGACTTCGCGACCCTTGTCGCCGCACCTCACGATCTGGAAATGGGGACCGCACATGCTGGTCTCGATTCTCCACCGCATGACCGGGAGCGCGCTGACGTTCGCTGGCCTTGTCCTGCTGACCTGGTGGCTGCTTGCAATCGCCAGCGGCGCGCCGGCCTATGACCAGTTCGTCTCCGTCGCCGGGCATCCGCTTGGCATTGCGGTCCTGGTCGGGCTGACGTGGGCATTCTGGCAGCACAGCTTCTCCGGTTTGCGGCATTTGTTCATGGACATGGGCGCTGGCTTTGAGCTTCGGATCAACAAATTATTTGCCGTGCTGACAATCGCCGCCGCCTTGTTCGCGACCGCGGCGACATGGTTCGTGCTGATGGGAGTCAATCGATGAGCAAGAGCGCGACCCCGCTCGGCAGGGTGCGCGGGCTTGGGCCCGCTGGTCATGGCGGCGGGCACTGGATCGAGGAGCGATTCACCGCTGTCGCTTTGACCCTGCTGTCGCTGTGGCTGCTGTTCTCGCTGATGATGCTCCCCGCGCTCGATCGCGACACGCTCGTCGAATGGCTGCGCGCGCCTGCCGCAGCGGTGCCGATGGCATTGTTCGTGATTGCGGTGTTCGACCACGCGCTCGACGGAATGAAGGTCGTGGTCGACGATTATGTTCACGCCGAGGGCAATCGCATCGCTACCCATTTCATCCTCAAGATGATGGCGATCGCGGGAGCGGCGTTAAGCCTGTTCGCACTCGCCAAGATCGCTTTTGGAGCCGCCTGAATGACCGCCTACAAGATCATCGACCATGTCTATGATGTCGTCGTTGTCGGCGCTGGCGGCTCGGGCCTGCGCGCAACGATGGGCGCCGCGGAAAAGGGCCTCAAGACCGCCTGCATCACCAAGGTCTTCCCGACCCGCAGCCACACTGTCGCTGCGCAGGGTGGCATCGCTGCAAGCCTTGGCAATATGGGGCCCGACCACTGGACCTGGCACATGTACGACACGGTCAAGGGCAGCGACTGGCTCGGCGACCAGGACGCGATCGAATATCTGTGCCGTGAGGCGCCCGCCGCAGTCTATGAACTCGAACATGCGGGCCTGCCGTTCAGCCGCACCGACGAGGGCAAGATCTATCAGCGCGCATTCGGCGGCATGACCCAGAATATGGGCGAAGGCCCTGCCGCCCAGCGCACCTGCGCCGCCGCCGACCGCACCGGCCATGCAATGCTTCACACGCTCTATCAGCAGAGCCTGAAGTATGACGCCGACTTCTTCATCGAATATTTCGCGCTCGACCTGATCATGGAAGACGGCGTGTGCCGCGGGGTAATTGCGCTCAACATGGATGACGGTTCGATCCACCGTTATCGCGCGCAGGCCGTCGTTCTGGCCACCGGCGGCTATGGCAAAGCCTATTTCTCCGCGACCAGCGCGCACACCTGCACCGGCGACGGCAATGCAATGGTGCTTCGCGCCGGCCTGCCGCTTCAGGACATGGAGTTCGTCCAGTTCCACCCGACCGGAATCTATGGCGTTGGCGTGCTCATCACCGAAGGCGCGCGCGGCGAGGGCGGTTACCT
>JALYRC010000065.1 GCA_030855555.1 Pseudomonadota bacterium | reverse complement strand
AAGCATGGTATCGTAATCCGGCGCGCGCGAGTCAGGACTCGCTTGGGATTGTCTATGACGATGCAGGTGAGGCTAAAGTCGTCCGTCCAGATTTCATCTTCATTTCGCGCTCCGATGACGGCGCAGTAGTGGCGGATGTCGTTGATCCGCACGGCCATCACCTTGCCGATTCGCTCCCCAAACTCCGAGGCCTATCCCGCTATGCTGAAATGCACGGCTCGTTGTTTAGACGGCTCGAAGTGGTCGCAGAAATCGATGGCCGGTTCCGAGTTATCGACTTGCAGAAGCCGACAGTGCGGGACGCCATTGCTTCGGCTACAAGCGCAAAGGCTGTATATATGGACACCTTAGGGTCCGACTACGTGTCGTCATGAACTGGCATCTGGGAGACGCCAGAAACTCCAAAAATTACGGCGCCGTTTTCTGGGCATGATCCGTGATGCTTGCGGCCGTTGTGTCGAAACAGACGGTGTTACCCTTTTCCCGATTCGCTCCGCCCGCTACTTAAATGCTACTTAGGCCCAAGCCGCTCACTAGCAGCCTGGGTCTAAGTACTTGAAAAGATTGGCGCGCCCGGAACGATTCGAACGTCCGACCCTCAGATTCGTAGTCTGATGCTCTATCCAGCTGAGCTACGGGCGCCTGCCGGGGGTGCCAATAGGGTGATGTCGTCTCTCGTGCAACCCTTGGACCCGCCTAAATCACCTCCGTTGCGAAGTGGTCTGTGGAGCCTTAGACCAGCCCTGATGAGATTGATCCTTTTGCTTGCCCTGACCTTTGTGGCGTCCGCTTGTTCCGCGCCGAGCGGCTATCCCTCATTAACACCGCGCACTGCTGAGGGCATTGATCCCCGCGTGCCGATCGACGCCGCCCCCTCGGCCGGAACCCTGGACGCGCGAACATCCGCGGCCTTGCGCGAGGCCGTCTCGGACGCTCGCCGTGGAATTGCGGAGTTCAACCGGCTCGCAACGGCCGCGGAAGGGCTCGCTGCTGCGGCAGGTCCCCGCCAGAGCGAAAGCTGGATCGCAGCGCAGCAGGCACTGTCGGCACTTGGCGCCCAGCACGGGGTCACGACCAATGCCGCGGCCACAATCGATGCGCTTGCCGCCGAGGGGATCGACCAGAGGCGCTGGCTAACGCCCGCGACGCAATCCGCGATCGAGGCGGCGGCGGCAGAGGTCGGTGCGATCAATGATGCACAAAGCGCCTTATTGGACCGCCTTGGAAAGCGCCTCGGGGTTTAGTCTTCGCTGTCGTTCCTGACCTTGGGTCCGCAGGTCCAAGTGCTTGATGTCGGCGATTGTCAGCCATTAATCAGCCGGGCCGCATCGAGTGCGTGATAGGTCAGCACACCGGTTGCGCCGGCGCGCTTGAACGCGAGCAAGGTCTCGAGGATGAGCGCGTCGCGATCGCCCGCGCCACAGGCGGCTGCGGCTTCGATCATCGCATATTCGCCGGACACGGCATAAGCGAAGGTCGGCACGGCGAATTCACGCTTCACCGCGGCGACGATGTCGAGATACGGAAGACCAGGTTTGACCATGACCATGTCGGCACCCTCGGCAATGTCGAGCGCGACTTCACGCAGCGCTTCGGCGGCATTGGCCGGGTCCATCTGGTAGCCGCGCTTGTCGCCCTTCAAGAGACCGCGCGAGCCGACGGCGTCGCGGAACGGTCCGTAAAAAGCCGAGGCATATTTGGCCGCATAGGCCATGATCGCAACGTCGCAATAGCCGCCCCCTTCAAGCCCGGCGCGAATCGAACCGACGCGCCCGTCCATCATGTCCGAGGGGGCAACGATATCCGCCCCGGCCGCCGCCTGGACCAGAGCTTGCTCGACCAGCATAGCGGCAGTGCTGTCATTGATCACGCAGCCGCGGTCGTCGATCAGCCCGTCATGCCCATGAGCAGTGTAGGGATCGAGCGCGACGTCGGTTAGCAGGCCAATGTCCGGGACCGCATCCTTGATTGCCTTGATCGCGCGGCAAATCAGATTGTCGGGGTTGAGCGCCTCGCGCCCGTCCTCGGTGCGCAGATTAGGAGGCGTGTTGGGAAAGAGTGCAAGGCACGAGATGCCTGCGTCCCTCGCGGTCCGCGTCTGGACGGCCAGCCGATCGACCGACCAGCGGCTGACACCGGGCAGCGCGGCGATCGGCTCCTCACACCCTGCCCCGTCGCAAACGAACAAAGGCCAGATGAGGTCGGACGCGTGGAGCCGGTGTTCGGCGAGCAGCGAGCGAATCCAGGGGGCGGAGCGGCCCCGGCGCATGCGGAGCGACGGAAAAGAAGCATATCTCACCATGTCCCCCCATATGCGCTCGTGCCGAGTGAAGTCGAGACGGCTGCGCACCAATAACGTCTCTCGACTTCACTCCGGCGGCAGGCCAATGGGGTGAACCTATGAGACCGCTGCCCAAACAAGCCATCCTGGTGGTCAACGCCATGAGCCGCAAGGGCGCGGACCTGTTCGAGGAAGTGCGCGACAAATTGATTGCGGCCGGGGTCGAATTGATCGACGCGCATGCGGTCGATGATCCCGACCAGATGGACAAAATCATCTGCGAGGCGATCGAGCGGGCGCCGATGGTTATCCTGGGCGGCGGCGATGGATCGCTCTCCACGAATGTCGATTCTTTCATGGGCAAGGACACGGTGTTCGCGATCCTGCCCCTTGGCACTGCGAACAGTTTTGCGGGGACTCTGTGTATCCCAAAGGACATCGACAGCGCGATCGACGTCATCGCCAATGGCGAGCGCAAGCGCATCGACCTTGGTTCGATCGATGGCGACTATTTCGTCAACGCCGCCGCGCTCGGCCTGTCGCCGCTGATCGCCGAGACGGTGCCGCATAATCTGAAGCGCTATCTCGGCATGGTCGGCTATCTGATCTGGGCTGCCCGGGTTGCGGTCCGCTTTCGCCCGTTTCGCATGACCGTCCAGCATGAGGACGGGCACATCGACAAGGTGTGGGCGACCGAAGCGCGGATCGCCAATGGCACGCACCACGGCGGGGTCGAACTGGTCGAAAGCCAGGAAATCGACAGCGGTGAAATCGTCATTCAGGCGGTCACGGGCACCAGTGTCGTCGGGCTGGCGTGGAGCTGGTTCGCGACTTTACTGAAGCTCAAGTCCCGTCACGGCACGACGTGCGAATTTCGCGGGCGGCGAATGATCCTCAAGACCCGCCCGCGGCTCAAAATCTCGATCGACGGCGAAGTTTCGGCGAAAACGCCAGTGACAGTCAGCGTTGCACGGGGCGCGATCGAGGTTGCTGCACCAAGGGAAGGCCAGTTTGCCGTGAAGTGAGGTGCTCCGGCGAAAGCCGGAGCGTGTACGAATCACGCAACGCTCCTGCCTTCGCAGGAGCACGACATCATCCCAATCGCGCCAGCGCTGCACCCAATCGTTCGGCTTCCGCAGCGCGCGCGTCATGATCCTCGCGCGCCTTGGCCACCGCTTCGGGCTTGGCACGCTCGGCGAAGGCCGGGTTGTTTAGACGTGCCGCGAGACCGGCTCGATCCTTTTCCGCCGTTGCAATGGCTTTCGATAGCCGCGATCGCTCAGCGTCCAGATCGATAGCTCCCTCGAGCGGGAAGGCGATCGTCGTGCCATGGATTACAATCTGCGCCGCTCCGGCAGGTACTGAGTCGGCTGCGACGGGAGCCGCAAGCTTGCCCATGCGCGAAAGCGTAGCGGCGTTCACGCTGAACCGGTCAAGCACAGCCGCGTCGCCACCAATCACCGTCGGGACCAGCACGACGCTCCAGGGAATGTTGAGCTCGGAGCGCATGGCGCGGACTTCGGTTATGATCGAGACGACAGCTTCAATCTGCCTGGTTGCTGCTGGGTCACGGATTGCTTCCGGCGCCGGCCACTTTGCCACTATTAACTCATATGGCCGCTCCCCGATCGAGTGCCACAATTCCTCGGTGATGAACGGCATGAACGGGTGGAGCATGACCAGAATTTGGTCGAAGGCCCAAGCAGCAACTGCGCGGGTCTCGTCGTCCCACGTTCCTTTGACCAGCTCGACATACCAGTCGCAGAACGTGGCCCAGGTGAAATGATAGATGCTGTTCGCAGCCTCGTCGAAGCGCAGGTCGGCGAGCGCCTTTTCGAGTTTGGCGAGTGTCGCGACGACTTCGCCGATGATCCAGCGATTGACCGGAAGCGTGGCCTCGGGGGCCTTGATCGAGGTGCTTGCGCCGACACCATTGCCCTGCAGGAAACGCGCGGCATTCCATAATTTGGTGGCGAAGTTGCGATAGCCGGCGAGGCGCGCTTCATCCATCTTGATGTCGCGGCCCTGGCTTTCCATCGCCGCCATGAAGAAGCGCAGGGCGTCGGCGCCATATTGATCGATCAACCCCAGAGGATCGACCGTATTACCTTTGGACTTGGACATTTTCGCGCCAGCGGCGTCGCGCACGAGCCCGTGGAGATACAGCGTTTTCCACGGCGGGGCCTTCAAAAACTCGATCCCCTGCATCGCCATGCGTGCGTCCCAGAAGAAGAGAATGTCGAAGCCCGAGATGAGCACGTCATTGGGGTAATGGCGGGCAAGATCATTAGTCCGCTCGGGCCAGCCGAGGGTCGCAAACGGCCACAGCGCGGAGGAGAACCAGGTATCGAGGACGTCATCGTCCTGCCGAAGGGAAACACCAGCCCCGGCTTGCAATTGCGCATCTTCAAAGGTTTCGGCGACGAAAATGTTGCCGTCCTCATCAAGCCAGGCCGGAACGCGGTGGCCCCACCATAATTGGCGCGAGACGCACCATGGCTGGATATTGTCGAGCCAGTTGAACCAGGTCTTCGCCCAGGTCTCGGGGACGATCTTGATCTCGCCCGAACGCGTCGCTTCGATCACCGGCTTCACCAGCGTGACGGCATCGACATACCATTGGTCGGTAAGCCACGGCTCGATGACCACGCCCGAGCGGTCGCCATAGGGCGTGGCAATGGTGCGGTCCTCGACCTTGACCAGCGCGCCTTCGGCCTCGAGCAGATCCACCACTTGTTTACGCGCCTCGAAGCGGTCGAGGCCGATCAATTCGTCGGGAATTCCGCCGCACTGGACGATGCGGCCCTGCCCATCGAGCATGTTGAGCATGTCGCCGGGCTTAAACCCGGCGCGCTTGCCGACCTCATAATCGTTGAAGTCGTGGCCGGGCGTGATCTTGACCGCGCCGGAGCCGAGTTCGGGGTCGGCATGCTCGTCCGCGACAATGGCGATCTCGCGCTCGGTGATTGGCAGCCTGACCTTCTTCCCAACTAGCGCTGTGTAGCGGCCATCGTCGGGATGGACCGCCACCGCCATATCGGCGAGCATCGTCTCGGGGCGGGTCGTCGCGACTTCGACGAAACCGCTGCCGTCGGCAAGCGGGTAGCGCAAGGTCCAGAACTTGCCCTGAACTTCGCGCGTCTCGACCTCGAGATCGGAGATGGCGGTCTGGAAATGCGGGTCCCAATTGACGAGGCGCTTGTCGCGATAGAGCAGGCCGCGCTTGTGAAGCTCGACGAACACATGAGTGACGGCCTTGCTGAAGCCCTCGTCCATGGTGAAGCGCTCATTGGCCCAGTCGCATGAAGCGCCAAGGCGCCGCAATTGCTGTGTGATCTGGCCGCCGCTTTCCTTTTTCCATTCCCATATGCGTTCGATAAACGCGTCGCGGCCAAGGTCGGCTCGCTTCTTCTGTTCGAGATCGAGCTGCCGTTCGACCACCATCTGGGTCGCGATCCCGGCATGGTCGGTGCCGACCACCCACAAGGCATCCCTGCCCTGCAACCGCGCGTGGCGGACGAGGATGTCCTGAAGCGTATTGTCGAGCGCGTGACCGATGTGGAGCGAGCCGGTGACATTGGGCGGCGGCATGACGATGGTAAACGGAGTCGCGTCGTCACGGCTCGGGCGGAACAGGCCCTTGTCTTCCCAATGCGCATACCAGCGCGCTTCAATAGCGGCCGGGTCGAAGGTCTTGGCGAGTTCGGTCATGGGTGGCGGTTAGCGGGACGATCCGTTTGACTCAACTCGTCATTATTGCGCCATGATCGGCTGCCCGCCCATCCAGCGGTTCATCCAGCCGTGGACTTCCTTATACCATTGGATGGAATTTTGCGGCTTGAGCACCCAATGATTCTCGTCGGGAAACACGACCAGCTTCGACGGAATGCCGCGCCGCTGGAGCGCGGTGAAGCTTGCAAGGCCCTGGGTATAGGGAATGCGGAAATCCTTTTCGCCGGTGATGACCAGCATCGGGGTCTTCCACTGGGCGACATAGTGGACCGGGTTCCAGCGCTCGTAGGCCGCGGGGTCCTGATAATAAGTCTTGCCGCCATGCTCCCACTCGTCGAACCACAATTCCTCGGTTTCATAGGCCATGGCGCGGGCATCGAACACGCCGTCATGCTGGACAAGACATTTGAAGCGGTCGGGCCACCGCCCGGCGATCCAGTTCATCATATAGCCGCCGTAGCTGGCGCCCAGCGCGCAGGCGTTATTCGCATCAAGCTGGCGGTCCTGCGCAGTCGCGAAAGCAAGCCCGCGCTTGAGGTCTTCGAGCGGCTTGCCGCCCCAGTCGTTGCGGATACTGTCGGTGAAGTCCTGGCCGTAACCGGTCGATCCGTGAAAATCGACGCTCACCACGGCATAGCCGGGCGCGGACATCAGCCGCGAGTTCCAGCGGTAGCTCCAGCCATTGCCGAAGCTGCCCTGCGGCCCGCCATGGACGACGAAAGCGATGGGAAGCTTACCCGCCGCGCGCGTCGGCTTGAGCTTGAAGCCCCAGACGCGATCATTGTTCGCGCCCTTGAAAGCGAATTTTTCGAAGCTGACCGGGTCGAGCTGTGAGAGCAGGCCGCGGTTGACGTCGGTCAGCCGGGTGACCTGCCCGCGCGAGCTTACGCGGAACAGGTCGTCGGGAGCCATGATGCTGTTCTGTGCGAAGATCGCCCCGCCGTCGCGGGTCGGGACGACATTGTGGGCCGTGCCGTTGCCGGTGAGCCGAGTGATCTGCCCGCTGCCGGCATCGACGCGCCACACCGGGGCTTCCATGACATCCTGCGCGGTAATGAGCAGGCTGCGGCTGTCGGGGGTCCATGCGAGCGAGCCCGCCGACCGGTCCCAGCCCTGGGTGAGTGCACGCGTCCGGCCCGAGGCAAGGTCGCGTAACATGATAACCTGGCGATCGGCTTCATA